>PDOO01000023.1 GCA_002742885.1 Candidatus Cloacimonadota bacterium | reverse complement strand
CTTATTTCTTCCAATTTTGAATTTTCCGCAAAGCCGGTACTCGCCAAGCAGGTTAACAGCATAATTATTAAAACTTGTTTCATGATTTTCTCCTTTAAAAGTTATAAACAACATCATTTTTCATTATTATTCTCCATAATTGACAGAACCGAGACATTTTCCTCTTGTTTAAGAAAAACAATATTTTGAGAGGAGCACTTGATTGATTCTTGAATACCGAATACGGTTCTTCCGCTTTTTTTATCAAAAACAGCTGATGTCAGATCTTTTTTGGGAGTTAAAATTGAATTACGTGAAATAATAATATAATCATCAAAATCTGCAACACTCATTAAATAGATCCCGCCTTTGAAAGGATAATTATAATTTATTGCCTTGTTATTTGAAAGATTAATTCTCTTTATATATGATTTATCTCTTGAATGAGCCCCTATTATAATCTCATCTTCATTAATAAAATCTGCTGCCTTATAACCGGGATACTCCTTAATTAAATTTCCGTTATAATCAAATAAAAACGAAGGTGATGAAACATTGTATTTTGAAATCATTATATACTTATCATTAAAGAAAGTCATTTGTTGAAAATTGGGATTAAAGCTGTAATTATGTCCAAGTTCATATTCAGATAATAAGTTAAATTTTCCGTCAACAAAATCAAAAAAGACAATTTTGCTATCCATATAAACAATCACTTTATTATGATACAAAAATACAGGTTTTATTCTTCTTTCTTTCGCAAAATCATACCCCGTAACGGTTAATTTTTTGCCTGATCTGTCATAAATAAATATTCCTTCTCCGGGACCTTCCTTAATGTATGAAATAAAATAAAAATACTGTCCGTCAGGCGAAGGTTTCAAATATAGGGCAAATTTCATTTCTTCAAACATAATATTGCCGTTTTCGTCAAAAACAACATTAGTATTCATCTCTCCATATTTGGTTATAACTGAAGCAGAACCGTTATCGGATATTTGACATTTAACAAGCATATTACAAAACTCATAGTTTTTTTCCCATTTCAGATTACCTTTTTTATCATATAAGTAAACAGCGCGACTGTCTTCTTTCCCGGTTACGACAAGAATATCTCCCGTCTCTTTCGCTATGGCGAAATCATAACATTTTCCGTCCAAGATTACTTTTTTTTCTATTTTGCAATCAGGAAGATAATCCCTTAAAAGCTTGTCTAAACTTATTTCTTCCAAATTTGAATCTTCCGCAAATACAATGCTCGCCAAGCAGGTTAACATGATAATTATTAAAAATTGTTTCATAATTTTTTCCTTTAAAGGTTAGAAAGTTAAAAAAATACGTCGGAATCTTTTACGGATAAAAAAAGTTTTTAATTTAAAGACAAAAATAAAGTAAATTAAAGTCAAATAATATTTTAAATTTTCTTTTACTTCAACAATATCATTTTTCGGATTTTTCCGGGTTTTATGTTTAATAAAAAAGACAGGTTCAGAGAATCAATAACTTCATCTAAACTCTCTTTTACAACATATGATTTATTAAATTTCAACTTTGAAAGAATTTGAATTAATTTCGGTTTATTTTCCAAAAGACAGGACAAATAGCGTATGCAATAATCTCTTTGCCTAAGGTTAAATTAAACATAAGGTCTTTATTAAAATGTCAGTTTGCCGTGAATAATATTTAAAAGCGATAATAATAAAGTTTAGGAAAACATGTTATTCATATTTTATTATAAAAAATATAAATTTCTTGACATAAAAAAACGGTAACTCGTTGCTTCTCGGCAATTATTTATTTGAATCAACGGATTATTGCCGTAAAAAATTATATCGTACTTTCTGAACTTGAATTCTTTTACTGATATGGAAGTTTATTACTCTTTTTATCCCTTAATTGATTATTAGATTTACAAAGAGACTAAAAAAATATACCTGTAAATCAGATAATTTCCCCAATAAAAGGACAAAAGATATAATTGAGATTTATAGAAATTGCCGTACAGAACACATAAATTTCACAATTAACCCGTACGGCGATGTAAAACCTGCTTGGTATGTCGGAAGCAACGTTATGTAATTATAATAACTGTCACAGGAAGATTTATTATGAATGTAAATATTTATAATGTGTCCAAAAAATTTAAAAATACGGAAGTTCTTAAAAATGTCTCGCTGGATATTGCTGACGGTGAAATTGTATTATTGGCGGGACCGAACGGTTCCGGTAAAACTACGTTAATGAACATTGTCTTAAATTTTTTAAAACCTGATTCGGGTAAAGCATTAGTAAATAATCAAACTGTATCGTACGATATATTGAGTAAAATAGGCGCAGTCCCGGAATATGAATCCGTGTATTCCGAATTAACGGTAAAACAACAACTTTATTTTTACGCCGAATTGCATAAAACGGACTTGGATACGGTTAATATTATTATTCGTAAGTTCGGATTGAAAAAATATTTGAAAACAAAATGCAAATATTTGTCAAAAGGATATAAAAGAAGATTGCAATTGCTCTTACCGGTAAACCTGAACTTATTTATTTTGACGAACCGGTAACGGGACTTGATATAGAAAATATTGATTTTATAAAAGAGGAAGTTAAATCTTTAAAAGCGGAAGGCAAAACAATTATCATAAATACCCATAATATGTATTTTGCATGGGATATATCGGATAAGATTTATTTTATCAAATCCGGAGAAATTGTTTTCGAGATGAATAAAGAAATCAAGAGTTCTTATCTTAATGCCAAAACGGTTGTTTTTAAAGAAAAATTTCCGCCTGACGAGGAAATTAAACATTTACTTAAATTTATGAGCAATAATAAACTTCACCTTCTCATAAAAAAAGATGATGAATTTTTATTGGAAAAATTTAAAAGAAATAAGATAAATTTTGAAACTAAGAATTGCAGAGAAGAACATTTATACCGATTTTTTTTGGGAATTTCCGAATGAGATTTTTTATTATTAAGGCTTTATTGAAAAAGAATTTTTTTGAATATCAGAAAAAATTGCTTTTAATCGGCGCAACATCTTTAATTCAAACATTAATAATTATTTCTTTTATTTTGATATCCTTGGAAAAGAAAAACGGAACTTTCGGAATTGAAATTGTTTCGCGATCTTTTTATTCAACTTTTATCTTGGGAGTCGGGATTTTATTTACCAATCTGGTTTTCTTTTTTACTTCCTATACGGAACGCATTAATAAAAAAATTTGCCCGATTTTGATTACTCATGTAAGATTAAATGAGATATTTATTGCCGATTTTTTGTTTAATTTCGCATTCATCTTACTGAACATTTTTTTTATGGTATTTTATTATCTGAGTTTTATACATTTTTTCTTTGGTTTTGAACTGAACATAAAAAGCTGTAATATAACGGCGCTGCTTTTTTCGGCGGCAATAATAATGAATTATTCGTTTTTGCGTATTGTTATTGATTATTTGAACAGATATAAATTTTTAATTAATTTTTTATCGGGATTCTTGCCGATGGTTATATTTTACGTCGGTTTTAAATATCGTAATCTGATGACATCAGGTTATTTATTTATATTTATTTTGGCAAGCTTTTTTATTAACGTTTTGTTATATAAAATTATTCAAAAAAACGGACAAGGGAGAATTATATGTCAAAATTTTGGAGAATTAGTTTTCTGTTACTTATCCCGATGCCGATAAAAGCATTGGAATTTGATTTTATGCCTGCCGTAACGTTTTTTTAATGATTCTTTGTTTGTTGCCGATACGTATAATAACACAATTATCGTATATGACGAAAATCAAAAATTTGCCGCTTCTCCTCATCTTAAAAATCAAATACCCGGAATCGAAAAAATAACAGAAGCGCTTGCAGGCAAAGAAAGCAAATATTAAGCGCAAAGCGGCGAAAAATCGAGAGGAGAGGATACTTCAAATTTCCGGCGAGCATAATTTACAAACAAATCCGATAAATCTCCGTCTTTCAATCGGTAAACGATCTTTAAAATATCCTGCAATCGGAAAAAATTCCATATACACGGAAGAATATGAGTAAGATAAAGTTTTAATTGCCATTTTTAAGGTAAGTAAAAATTTTGTATTTATCAATCCTTTGGGAGGTTTTATGTATCGTTATTTCATGCCGACAAAAGTCTTTTTCGGAAACGAAGCTTGGGCTGAATACGGAGAAATGCTTAATGAATGCGGTAAAAAAGCTTTAATTGTTACGGGAAAAAATTCGGCAAGAATATCCGGAGCATTGGACGATGTTTTAAATCAATTAAAAAAATATAATAAAGATGTTGTTATTTTTGATGAAATAAGAGAAAATCCGGACTTAACCGAGGTTGAGAAAGGAAGAGATATTTTTAAAAACAGCGGTTGCGATTTCATTATCGGAATCGGCGGAGGAAGTCCGCTTGACGCAGCTAAAGCAATAGGCGTAACAGCTTCCAATAATTTGGTCGGAAACGAAATTTACGAACCGGCAAAAATGAAAAAAATCTGCCCGATAATCGCTGTCCCGACTACATCCGGCACAGGTTCGGAAGTTACGTCTTCAAGCGTTATATCAAATCGAAAAGAAAATAAAAAAGCCGGTTACAGTTCCGAATTAAATTTCCCTAAGCTGGCGTATGTATTGCCTAAATACACAATGACTCTTTCGGAAAAAGTTACGAGAGATACTGCCACCGATGCATTAAGTCATCTTTTGGAAGGACTTTATTCTCATCGCAGAAGCCCTGTTATCGAACCGATTATACATCGAGGCGTGAGCCTTATTTATCATAATCTGATTACTGCCATGGAAAATCCGAATGACGAAAAAGCTCGCGAAAATCTCATGCTTGCTTCAGTTTTCGGCGGAATGACCATCGCCCAAACCGGTACGACTCTGCAACACTCCATCGGCTATCCTTTGACTGCCGAATTCGGAATTTCTCACGGTCTGGCAAACGGATTGGTAATGAAAGACATCATGGAACTTTATTATCCGTTTGTAAAAAAAGAGCTTAACGATTTGTTTATGAGCTTAAACATCGCAAAAGAAGATTTTTACGAATTTTTGCATAAACTTAATCTTACGGCAGACATCAAAATCGACGAAAAGTTTTTGGCAAAAAGAATTCCGGAAGTGATGAAAAGTAGGAACATGAATAACAATCCTTTTGAAATAAAGGAAGATTCTGTTCGCAAAATATATTTGAATTTATAAAAAATGAAGAAAGAAAAAAAAACGGAATTACTGTTGCCTGCGGGAAGCAAAGAAGCTTTTTTTGCCGCTCTTGAAGGCGGAGCCGATGCCGTTTATATGGGATCAAGGGCTTTTAATGCCCGAAAACGAGCGCAAAATTTTACTTTCCCTCAAATTTTAAATTTGATAAAAATTGCGCATAAAAACAACGTAAAAGTTTATATAACCCTTAACACGCTGATTAAAAACAGCGAAATTCCCGAGTTGCTTAACGCATTATTCATTTTGGAAAAAACAGGTCTTGATGCCTTGATAATTCAGGATTGGGGAGTCTATTATCTGGTCAAAAAACTTTTCCCGAAGATTGTGTTGCATGCCAGTACGCAAATGGGAACCCACAACTCTCTCGGAGCTGAATTTTCCCGGAAAGCAGGATTTGAAAGGGTTATTTTGGGACGAGAGCTGACAGAAAGAGAAGTTTCGGATATTTCTCGAAAATCGACAATAGAACTGGAAATTTTCATCCACGGAGCTCTTTGTTATTCCTTTTCAGGCTATTGTCTTTTCAGCAGTTTTCTGGGAGGAATGAGCGCCAATCGAGGGCAATGTCGCCAACCCTGCCGACGCATTTACAAAACAGAAGACAACTCATCCTATCTGTTTAATTTAAAAGATTTTCAGCTGATAAATCAAGTTCCCAAAATGGCGAAAATGGGCATAGCTTCCTTAAAAATAGAAGGAAGAATGAAATCTGCGGAATACGTTTACAATACAGCTTCCGCTTACCGAAAAGCTTTGGATGACTTCAGTAAAACAGAAATCGCAAAATCGGAATTGGAACTTGATACAGGACGTCAAAAAACCGAATATTTTTGGAACAATAAAGTCGGTTCATCAATTTCGGAACTTCCTTTTACGGGAAAATTAATCGGTACCGTTTTAGAAAAAAAAGGCGATTATTTCAAAGTAAAACCGAATTTTAACTTAAAAACAGGCGACAGATTAAGAATTTTGCCCGAAACGGGAGACGATACCAAACCGTTTAAAATTTCGGAAATAAAATCAGATAACTCCGAGATTAAGGTTTTGGAAGCGGGGAAAAACGGCTGGATATTATGTCCCGTAAAATTCAGCGTAAACGAAAAAATATTTTTAATAGGAATAAGAGGCAAAAAATTCGACGGAAAAATACGTTCGGAAATGCAAAACAAAATTTTTTCTAAAAAATATCCGGCTCGCGAAGTCATGAAAAAGCAAAATAAAGCGGACCCTAAAGCAAAATCGGATATGCTTATCGCAAGAACGGATTCCGCAAATATGCTGAAAAAACTTTATTTGCCGGATTTCGATAAAGTCATCCTGAATTTTTCCAAAACAGAATGGAAAAAATTTAATTTCGAGGCTAATTTTATCCGGAAAAATATCTCGAAATTTGTTGTTGAATTTCCTAAGTTCATTCCGGAAAGCGGAATTGATTTTTATGCGGAACTTATCGGAAAAGCCGTTAAATCAGGCATAAAAACTTTTTCTTTGAGCCATCTCAGTCAAAAAGAATTTTTCAAAAAAATAAAAAACGTAAACTTATGGACAAACGAAAATGTTTATGCCTTAAATGATTTTGCCGTATCAGGAATAAAAGAATTCGGCATTTCGGAAATAATGTATCCTCAGGAAAACGACATGGATAATCTTATCCGGGGAAAAAGCAGAAACGGAATAATAAGCGTCTATTTTTATCCGCATTTATTTTATTCAAGAATGCCGGTGAACAATCCCGGGGAAATATCAGATAAAACAAGAACTTATTTTACAGCCGTAAAGGACGGATTCACAATAATTTATCCTGATCGTCCCGTTTCGTTTTTGCAAAACATAAATAAATTAAAAGCGAAAGGTTTTCGTAAATTTCTTATTGATTTCAGCTTGGAAAAAGTTTCGGGGAACAGCGTAAAAAAAATCCTGAAACATTATAAGACAAGTAAAGCCATAGAACGTTCTTATCATTTCAATATGAAAAAAGGGTTGCGGTAAAATTCGGTTTTAATCGCATTTATCAAAAAAAATTAATTCTCAATAAGAGGTGCAATATGGAATTAATTATTTATACGGCTATTCTCGCAATTATTTTTTTCTTGTCGAGAAAAACATATAAAAAAGAAACTAATCACAAGATTTATAATTATTATTTATATACCGGACTCGGTATTTTCGTAATCTGTTTTAAGTTTTTGGGTCTTGTCAAAATAGGAATTTGGCTCGGAGCAGTAATTATTGCGGGACATACCCTCGGAGTTCTTTCAAAATCCTGGGACAGATGGTAAACCTGCAAAAAATTTAAATACTAAATAAAAAAGATATAATAAGGAGTGATTTAATGAGAAAAATCCTCATAGACGGCTCATCTCTTACGTTGAACGACGTATGGGACGTTGCTTTCGAAAAAGCAAATATCGCATTAAGCGACGAAAGCGTAAAAAAAGTTAAGCATTGCAGAGAATACGTAGAAAAGATAATTGCCGAAGGAAGAGTGGTTTACGGTCTTACCACCGGTTTCGGAAAATTTGCCAATATAACCATTCCCGTCGAACAAATTGACGAACTGCAGGAAAACCTTATCCTCAGTCACGCTACAGGCGTGGGAAATTATTTTTCAAAAGAAGAAACCAGAGCAATTATGCTTCTCAGAATCGCCGTTTTGGCAAAAGGAAATTCCGGGATCAGACTCGAAACGCTGCAAACATTAATAGATATGCTGAATGACGGCATTCATCCCTGCATCCCCGAAAAAGGTTCGGTGGGCGCAAGCGGAGATTTAGCTCCTTTATCTCATTTGGCATTGGTTCTTTTAGGTAAAGGAAAAGCGGAATACAAAGGTGAAATAATGGACGGAGCCGAGGCAATGAAAACAGCCGGAATCAATCCGGTAAAACTCAAAGCCAAAGAAGGACTTGCCCTGAACAACGGCACCCAAGTTATGACCGGAGTCGGAGCATTGGCGCTTTTGAGAGCTGAAAGATTAGCTAAACTTTGTGACATTTCAGCATCTTTAACTATTGATTCTCTTTTCGGAAGACTCGAAGCGTTTAACAGTTTAATCCATAATGTAAGACCTCATCCCGGGCAAATAAAATCAGCAGAAAATCTTATTTCATTGCTGAAAGACAGTCCGCTTCACAAAGCAAATCTTGATTCGGGAATTGTTCAGGATCCTTACAGTCTTCGTTGCACGCCTCAGGTTCACGGAGCATGCCGGGAAGCATTGCGTTACGTTCGTTCAATATTGGAAGTTGAGATAAACAGCGCCACTGACAATCCTTTGATTTTCCCGGATGAAGAAGAAGTTATTTCGGGCGGAAACTTCCACGGTGAACCGGTCGCAATCTCCATGGATACTCTTGCCAACGCCGCAGCCGAATTGGCAAATATTTCGGAAAGACGCATGGAACAGATGTTTAATCCCGCTTTAAACAGAGGACTGAATGCTTTTCTTGCGCCTCGTCTCGGTCTGGACTCCGGTTTCATGATTGCTCAACTTACTGCGGCATCGTTAGTTTCGGAAAATAAAGTCTTGTCTCATCCCGCCTCGGTTGACTCCATTCCTACTTCCGCAAATCAGGAAGATCACGTCAGCATGGGAACAATAGGAGCCGTAAAAGCAAGAAATATTATCGATAATTCCGAATTTGTCGTCGGAATTGAATATATGGCGGCATGCCAAGCTTTGGATCAAAGAGAACACAAAAGTTCGGAAGCTCTCGAAGCCGTAAAAGCCTGTATAAGAACCAAAGTTGACGTAATCGAAAAAGACAGAATTATCATGGACGACATAAATACCGTGAAAGATATGGTTAATTCGTCCGTTATTCTTGATATTGCAAACAAATATTGCGAAATTAAATAAATTACGGGGCATTAATTTGCCCCTTTTTTGAGGAAAACCGTGAAAAAAAATTTATTGTTTTTAATTGTGATTACCGCTTTTCTGGGCGGTTGCATGTATGCCTATTTCAACGTTTATTACAATGCCGAAAAATATTATAATTTGGCTCAAAAAGAAGAAGTAAACGAAAACGGAAGACCAAAATCTCCGGCAATTCAAAATTACAACAAAGCAATAAAAAAATGCGGTATCATCCTGACTGAATTCAAAGACAGCAAATGGTCGGACGACGCTCTTTTACTCTTGGCGAAGTGTTTTTATTATAAAAGATCAAACTATTTTCAATGTATAGAAAAATTACAAAATTTAATTGATTTTTATCCTGACAGCGAGCTTATACCCGAAGCCAAATTATACATGGCAAGAGCTTATTACGACTCCAAAAAAGAAAGTGAAGCAAACACGCTTTTGCAGGATTTCCTAATCACCAAAGAATACAAAGATTATCATGCCGAAGCATTATTGCTTTTGGCAAATTATCATCTTGAAAAAAAAGAGCATACGCAGGCAAATTACTTTCTGGATAAATTAATTAAAGAATATCCTCGTTCCGAAGAATACGAAGAAGCTTTTTTAAAAAGAGGCGTTTCGGCTTTGGATACGGAAAAATACGAAGAAGCTCTCGATATTTTTAAAAATCTGATAAAAAAAAGAGTCTCCAAACGCACTAAACTTGACGCAAAATATTATATTCTCATCTCCCTGCTGAACAAAGAAGATTTCGAGACAACATTAAAACAAATAGATAAACTTCTGAAAAAAGAAAGCAAACAAAATAAAATAGCCAAAATAAAATTGGTAAAAGCAAGAGTGCTTGCCAAACAAGAAAAATTTGAAGAGGCTGACGAACTTTTCGAAAACATAATTGCCAACAACAGACGTAAACTTGTTGCGGCGGAAGCTTATTTTCGTCGGGGAAATATGTATTTTATGCAGACGGGAGAATATGAAAAAGCCATAGAACATTTCAAAAAAGTAAAATCGGAAAATTCAAAATCGGAATTTATCGAAGATGCGATGTCCAAAAGCGCCGTTGCCAGCAGAATAGTCCAATTTCAAGACAAAAACCGCAAAATAAGCATTGCCGATCTCGTGGACGAACAATTTAAACTGGCAGAATATTATCTTGATGTTCTCAATATGCCTGATTCTTCGGTTGCAGTTTATCGAAGCATAAAAAAACAACCGGGTAAAATTTCAGACATGATTGCCTCAGCTGAACTGAAACTGGACAGTCTGAACAATAATTTGTCAGACTTTATGAGATTTGAAAAAATGGCAGATTCCTTAAAAATTCAAATCATAAAGAATGATTCCCTTCCGTCTTTTGAATCTGACTCCATAGACGTCATGACCATTAAAGATTCCTTAAAATATTTCAATCTCATGACAGCTAAAGCAGATTCTCAAAGAAGCTTCATAGAACAATACCGGGAAGACTTAAAACAATTCGACACAGAATTTATTCCGTTCTCGCATTTTGTTCTGACCCGAATATATCTCGATTCTTACAAAGATACCGTCGCTGCCGATAAAGAAGTCAAAATATTAAAAGAAGAATACCCGGATAACAGATATGCCTTTGCCGCCGACCAAATGCTTTCCGGGGAAGAAATATCCCTCATTACGCCCGCAAAACAGGAACTTTTGGATAAATATAAATCAGCGGAAAAAAGAATGTACTCCAATCCGGATTCCGCTTTAATAATTTTCAGGGAATTAACCGATGCGGACGATGACGAAATTTCGCAAAAATCATTGTTCTCTACTGCTTTTGTTTATTATTACATACTTTCCGACACAACATCCGCAAAGCCTGTTTTGGATTCTCTTTTGAATATCGGAAACGAAGAGTATAAAACCTATATCAACCGTTTTTACGCAGACGGAAAATACATAATTACCGATAAGCTTCCTTATCTCGCCGAACTTGAAGAATTGGAACTTCAACGTTTGGAAGAAGCAAGGTTGGATTCGATGCGCGCCGATTCCCTAAGATGCGATTCTCTTTATGCCGACTCTTTGGGCATATCTTTGGACTCTCTTTACATTATGAAATACGGTAAATCTTATAAAAACGAAAAAGAAGACAAAGAGAAAAACAAAGAAGAAGAAAAGTACGTAAAAAGAAAAAAAGATAAGAAACCCCGAAAATCAACTGCGGAAAATCCCGAAAAATCATCGAAAGACAAAAAAGAAAAAGAACTGAAAGAAGATAAAGAAAACCCAAAAGAGACAGAAGAAAAAGATAAAACAGAGGAAGAAGAAGCCTTACCCGACACAACAAAACCCAAGAAAAGACGAAGTTTGTTTAAAGCATTATTCGGATAAATGAATTTTTTAAAAAAAAGAATCCCGGTTTGGGCAGAAATTCTGAATTTCATTCAATTTATCGCTTTGCGTTATATTTTCCCCCAAACGGAACTTTATTTTTCGGTTCTGTCAATCTTGATATTTTTGCTTATTTTCCGACGACATGCTTTTAATCAGATAAAACCGATTATGCGGCTCTCCCCTTTTTTTATTGTTTATTTTTTATTCGGAACATTTAATAATATAGATTTTTATGCCCAACTCAGTTTTTTTATTTCCGTGATATTTTTAATTATCAATTGGATTATTTTGCAAAAAACAACTTCTTCCGGACAAATAAAAAATGATCCCGTTCTCCGAAAAATAATCCCGGAGAAAATATTTGATTTTTTCCTTAATACGATGTCTCAAACAGAATACATAATTAATTTGCCTCGAAAAAATTTAATCGATTTTCTGAAAAACCTGGAATCCGGACTGCAAAATTCTCACAGCAGGAAAATCGCAATAAATAACAAACCGGAATTCGAAATATCAGGTAAAATTCTGTTTATTTTCATTCTGTCGGAAATATCGTTTTTTTCAGTTTCAGTTTTGAAATAATCAAGCCGGCAAACCATAAAATTTCCGGTAAAATATAAAATATCCGCATTTTTTTAACCCGTAAATACCATTCCGTCTCCAAAGAATAAAAATTTATTTTCGGTTATCCGCAATCTTTTCCGTCTTCTTTTACTTATGATTTGACAACAAACAGAGTCTTAAATTTTAAGTAACGTATTGAAATATATTGTAAAAGGATATTTTTTTTAAAATAAAAATCTTCAAGAGGTAAGAAAAGAATGATTGAAAGATATACTCGCAAAGAAATGGGAATGATTTGGGAAAATCAAAATAAGTATCAATGTTGGCTCGATGTTGAACTTGCCGCCTGTAAAGCAATGAACGATTTGGGCATCGTGCCGGCGGAAGACCTTAAAAATATTGTCGAGAAAGCTGATTTTAACGTTGATCGCATTTTGGAAATAGAAGAAACAACCAAACACGACGTAATCGCATTTTTGACAAATGTTGCGGAATATGTCGGCAAATCCTCCCGTTGGATTCATTTCGGGATGACTTCATCGGATGTTTTGGATACGGCTTCGGCATTACAACTTAAACAATCAGGTCAGCTTATTCTTGAAGATATGAAAAAATTTTTAACGGTTCTGGAAAAACGAGCCGTCGAGTTCAAAAATTTAGTCGGAATAGGACGTTCTCACGGCATTCATGCCGAGCCGACAAGCTTCGGTTTAAAGTTTGCTCTTTGGTACGACGAAATGAACCGCAATAAAACTCGCATGGAAGCAGCGATCAAAACAATTTCCGTCGGTCAAATTTCCGGAGCAGTCGGCAATTATGCTCACCTCAGCCCGGAAGTTGAAAAAAAGACCTGCGAATACCTGGGATTGAAGCCCGTAAACATTGCTACTCAAGTAATACAAAGAGATCGTCATGCGGAATTTATGTCGGCTTTGGCAATAAGCGCTTCAACCATCGAAAAAATTGCGGTTGAAATAAGACATTTGCAAAGAACGGAAGTCTTGGAAGCCGAAGAATGTTTTTCCAAAGGACAAAAAGGTTCGTCAGCCATGCCTCATAAAAAAAATCCGATTGTCTCGGAACAAATGACCGGCTTGGCTCGCATGATCCGTTCCAACCTTATCGCCGCAATAGAAAACAACGCTTTATGGCACGAAAGAGACATCAGTCATTCATCAGTGGAACGCATTATCTTGCCTGATTCCTGCATTCTTATGAACTACATGCTTAACAAAATGATTAACTTGATAGATAAACTTGTCGTTCACAAAGAAAACGTAACCAGAAATCTCGAATTGACCAAAGGATTGGTATTCTCTCAAGTATTGTTGCTCAGATTGGCTGAAAGCGGATTTTCCAGAGAAGAATCTTACGCAATTGTCCAAAGAAACGCTTTAAAATGTTGGGAGACAAAGGTTCCTTTCCGTAAATTGATAGAAGAAGACGAAGAAATTACGGGACGCATATCATCCGATATTCTGGATGAAGTCTTTTCTTATGATCGCTACATAAAAAACGTTGACTGCATTTACCGGAGAATCGGGATCTGATCTGATGAGAGGAAAGTGCCAATCGGTTGAAATCCTGAAAAGATTCCAGACCGAAAAATATAAATATCTGGCTTTGCCCATGTTTATCGTATTTATCTCGCTTGTTTTAAAATTCGCAGGAGCAGATATAAGAATTTCGCAAACTTCGGCAATATCAGGATTTTTGCTGTATCTTTTTTTATTGAGATTATTAAGAGTCAGCCGAATCGGAGACGAACATTCGGACAATATAATTTACTCTCCGATTTACGGTTCGGTTTCGGAAATTTCCTCCCGAAAAGATTTCACGGAAATAAAAATCAAAAAAAATATCTTTATGCCTGTTGACGTGAGATCAACTTCAGCAGGAGATGTTTTCAAAAAAGATAAAAAAGAGATAATAAACAAAACAACGGGTGTTTCCTGGAAAAGCGCTTCCGGGAAAATTAAAATTTTGGATCCGGCAACTCAAAATTCGGTCGGAGTTCTTTTCGGAATTATTCCTTTTAAAGCCGAGATCAAAATTAAAATTCCGGCTAAATATGAAATTACGATAAAAGAGAACGACAAAGTTGAATCCGGAGAAACGGAAATAGGACGTATTAATGAAAGCTAAATATCTGGCTCCGAATTTTTTTACCATATCAAGCCTGATTATCGGCTTGGTCGCCATGAATGCAGTTATGGACGGAAATCTTTCCGAAGCCGCCTGGCTTGTGGCATTATCTATGGTTTGTGATGCTTTTGACGGTAAAATTGCCCGTTTTCTAAATGCTTCCAGCAGATTCGGAGCCGAAATGGACAGTTTTGCGGATTTTTTCGTGTTTGGCGTAACCCCGGGTTTTTTGGCTTACAAAGCCGGATTGGAAAACATGGGCATTGCCGGCGGAATTATCTGCATAATATTTATTTTGTGCGGAGTAAGCAGATTGGCTAAATTTAACGTCTATAACGATGATCTTGAAAACAAGAAAAATTTTCAGGGACTTCCTATTCCGGCGGCAGCGGGCATGGTCAGTTCTTTCATACTGATTAATTATCATTTCTTCGGAAAGCTGACGATGCTGAAACCTCTGACGGCTCTTATGGTTTTATTGTCTCTTTTGATGGTAAGCAAGATAGAGTATTCATCAGGAACCGTAAAAGACAAAACATCTTTAAAAGCAAAATTGCTGAAATTGTTTGTACTGACAATAATCATATCCGCAATATTTTATCCCGTTTACGTGTTCTTCGGCATAAATGTTCTTTATACCTCAAGCGGAATCATTAAATATTTGTTAACTTTTAAAAATCAGAATAAATCAAAAAACAATAAAAATCAATTATCAACCGACGAGGGAAAAAATGATTAAAGCAAATGTTTACGTAACCTTAAAACCCAGCGTATTGGATCCTCAGGGAAAAGTTATTACTCAAACGCTTCACGGTATCGGGTTTGAAAGCGTCAAAGAAACCAGAGTCAGCAAATTCATTGAATTAACTTTCGATTCAGACAACGAAGAAAAAGTAAAAGAAGAATTAAAAAAGATTTGCGATAAAGTTTTGGCAAATCCCAATACGGAAACCTTTTCATTTGAATTAGAGAAAAAAGATGAGTAAATTAAGATATAATATAATCCAATTTCCCGGCTCAAATTGTGATTACGACAGTTATCATATTGCTGAGATAAGGGGAAACGAAGCAGAATTTGTTTGGCATAAAGACACGGTTTTAAAAAATCCGGATATAGTTATTCTGCCGGGCGGATTTTCTTACGGAGATTATTTGAGAGCGGGAGCAATCGCAAAATTTTCTCCCATTATAAAAGAAGTAATAAAATTTGCAAATAACGGCGGTTTGGTTCTCGGCATTTGCAACGGGTTTCAAATTCTGACGGAATGCGGTCTTCTCCCCGGAAGTTTAACGATGAACAATCATCTCGACTTTATCTGTAAGCATCAGGAAATTAAGGTAATCAACAACGCAACGCCCTTTACCGAAGAACTTAAAGAAGGGCAAATTTTGAAGATCCCCATTGCTCATAAAGAAGGTAATTACGCCATCGATGAAGACGGTTTGAAAAAACTGCGAGAGAATAATCAAATTCTTTTCAGGTATTGCGGAACTGACGGAAAGATCGACGAAGACAATAATCCAAACGGATCAGTTTACAATATTGCCGGAATATGCAATGAAAAAGGCAATGTCCTCGGCATGATGCCGCATCCGGAACGAGCAGCCGAGAAAGGAGTTCTGCCCAATACGGACGGAACAGGAATTTTTGATTCAATGGAAAAATATTCGGGACGGATAAAACGATAAAAATCATCCGGAATCTGAAGAAAGAAATTTCTTCCGTTTTCAATATATTTTTCCCGGCAACTTGCGTCGTCTGCAATAATAATTCGGAATTAATCGATAATTTAATTTGCCGAAACTGTCTGGGAAAAATTGAAAGCTGCAAAGATTTTTGTTCGGATTGCGGTTCTGTTTTGCATGAAGGAAAATGTTCGGTATGCGAAACGGAAGCCGAATTTGATCAACTTTTTGCCGTTTTGAAAATTAACGAAACTGCAAGATCGCTGATACATGAATTTAAATATCGAGAATATAAATATATAGGCGAATTTCTGGGAAAATTAATTTTTGAATTGATTAAAGACAGATTAATCCATGAAAAATTCGATATTATCGCCCCGGTTCCTCTTCACAAAGTAAAGAAAAGAATAAGAGGATTCAATCAATCGGAAATCATTGCCAAAGCAATAAGCCGATATTCAGGGATTCCGCTTATCGCCGATTTGCTGAAAAGAACGGTATATACCGATACTCAAACAAAGTTGAGCAAAGAAGAACGAAAGTTAAATGTTTCAGAAGCTTTTACGGTGAACAAAAAATACGACGTTAAAGATAAAAAAATTATTATAGTTGACGACGTGTTTACCACCGGATCAACCATGAACGCGGTTTGCGGAACATTGAAACGGCAGAATGTCAAAAAATCGGTTGCCTTAACAATAGTGCGAGCTTAACTTGCGTTATGATGAAAATGATTGATTAAAAAGAAAATTCAGAGGATATATGATTGTTGAAATAAGCGACGAAAGAGCATTGGAGTTAATAGATCAAGCTTCCAAAGCCATTTGCAAAAGAAGAATGGCTGCGCCGGCAATAATGGCTATTGAATCTTTACGTCCGTTGCATTTTTTGGCGTCCCAAGCTTTGTTCGGACTTTTGCCTTTTGCCGAGATTTTCTTCAAATCAAAAGATTATCAGGAATTTGCCGTACTTCTGGAAAAAGACAAATACGTATCTTTGTTAATGAAAAGAATAGATGAAGTCGATTTGGAAATGTACAAAGAAGAACGGGAAAAAAACAGATTAAACCGTAAACGAAGATGGAATAAATTTAAAAGTTTTTTTAAAATTAAAAGTAAAAAAAAATAAACGGAGGCTCTTATGGCTAAATCGCAGTTAACACGAATAATTGCAACAGACTGCGGAAGTACCACAACCAAAGCAATCCTTATTGAATTTGTGGACGGTGAATACCGTCAAACTGTACGCGGTGAAGCTCCGACAACTGTGGAAGCTCCTTTGAACGACGTAACAAGAGGCGTTCTTAATTCTACGCAGGAATTGGAAGAACTTGCTCGCTTAAAGTATAATAACCCTAATATTAAGTTCATCGAAAATGATCAACTCATTATCCCGCGCAACGGCGATATCGGGGTTGATGCTTACGTCTCCACAAGCAGCGCCGGCGGAGGTCTTCAAATGATGGTAACGGGAGTTGTTGCCAAAATGACCGGCGAAAGCGCAGAACGAGCAGCTCTCGGAGCCGGAGCAATAGTTATGGATCTTATTTCCAGCAACGATAAACGAGCCAATCACGAAAAAATAGAAAGAATCAGACATCTGCGTCCCGATATGATTCTCATGGCGGGCGGAGTTGACGGAGGAACGACAAAACACGTTGCCGAACTTGCCGAACTTGTAGGAGCAGCCGATCCTAAACCCAGACTCGGAGCCAGCTATAAATTACCCGTAATTTACGCCGGAAACAAAGATGCCGGCGATATTATAAAAGAAACTTTGGCAGAAAAAACCGACCTTATTATTACGGATAACCTGCGTCCCACGCTTGAAAACGAAAATCTCGGACCTGCAAGAGACAAAATACATGATCTTTTCATGGAACACGTTATGCAACAAGCTCCCGGTTACAGCAAACTCATGAGCTGGGCAAGAGGTCCCATTAACGGAAAACTTCAAAATATTCCGATTAAACCGACTCCGGCTGCCGTGGGCGATATCATGCAAACCATTGCAAAAATGAACAAAATAGAAGTTCTCGGAGTCGATATAGGCGGAGCCACAACCGACGTTTTTTCGGTCTTCACAGATGAATATATTTTCAACAGAACCGTGAGCGCTAATCTTGGAATGAGCTACAGTATTTCCAACGTTTTGGCTTCCACCGGTTTGGAAAACATTCTTCGCTGGGTGCCGTTTGACATAAATGTTGCAGATCTGCGAAATATGATCAAAAATAAAATGATTCGTCCGACAACCATTCCTCAAAAACTGGAAGAACTTATCTTGGAACAAGCCATCGCCAAAGAAGCTCTCAGACTTGCTTTCATTCAGCATAAAGAATTTGCAGTTAAACTCAAAGGTCAACAACAACAACGCGAAATTTCCGAAGCGTTCGGTCAGAGCGAATCCGGAGCTACCATCGTAAACATGATGACTCTTGACCTTATCGTGGGTTCGGGCGGTGTCCTTTCTCATGCTCCGAGAAGACATCAAACCGTAATGATGCTTATAGACGCATATCTCCCCGAAGGAATTACCCGTCTCGGAGTTGACAGTATTTTTATGATGCCTCACCTCGGCGTTATATCAGAAATTGATCCTAAAGCGGCAACCGAAGTATTTGAAAAAGACTGTCTCATTTATCTCGGAACATGCGTTGCTCCGGTAGGTAAAATTAAACCGACAAACACGGCGCTCAGCGCCAAAATAGAATTGCCGGGCGGTAAAGTCTTTGAAGAAGATATTCCTTTCGGCGAATTAAGACTTATCCCGCTTGCCGCAGGAGAAAAAGCAAAAGCAACCCTTAAACCGGGTAAAGGACTTGATATCGGAGCAGGTAAAAATCAGATAATGGAAACTGAACTTCACGGAGGCGTTGTCGGAATAGTTTTGGATACCAGAGGTCGTCGTCCGTTTGTTCTTCCTGTCGAAACCAAAGAAAGAGTTCCGCGTCTTAAAAAATGGATGAAAGAATTAAAAGTTTATCCTGAATCTTTAACTGAAGGGAGGTAATTGTGGCTCAAGCATATTCAGCGGGACTGTTTGTAACAGACGATACAGTTCTCAGAAAAGAAAGAATTTTGCCTTTAAAAGGCGAAGTTAAAGTAAAAAAAGGAGACAAGGTTAAAGCGGAAGATGTTGTTGCCGTAACATTGCTTCCCGGTAAAGTTATTCCGTTAAACGTTGCCAATAAATTGGGCGTTCCCGCCGATCTTGTCATGAAATACCTTAAAATAAAAGAAGGCGATAAAATAGATAAAGGACAAATCATTGCTCAAAGTAACGGATTTTTCGGATTTTTTAAATCCACGGTTAAATCTCCGACGGACGGAGAAGTGGAATCAATCTCCAAAGCAACCGGAAACCTCATTCTTCGAGAACCTCGCATTCCCGTGGAAGTAAAAGCTTTCATTGACGGAGTAGTAGTGGAAGAATATCCGAAAGAAGGAGTTGCCATCGAAAACCGCTCCACTTATATTCAAGGAATTTTCGGTCTCGGCGGAGAAACAACCGGAGAAATTAAAGTTATTGCGAAAGACGGAAACGACGTAATTAAAGCTTCTCAGGTTACTCCGGACTGTAAAGGAAAATTATTGGTTTGCGGAGCCTTGGTTTCTTATGAAGTAATCAAAAAAGCTCAGGAAACTGGAGTAAATGCCTTGATTGCCGGCGGAGTTGAAGACGGTGATTTGAAAAAACTCCTCGGCTACGATATAGGCGTCGCCATTACCGGACACGAACAAATCGGACTTTCCATCATCGTAACCGAAGGTTTTGGAAAAATAAAAATTGCCGATAAAACTTTTGAATTATTGAAGAAAAACGACGGCAAAAAAGCTTCGACTCACGGTAAAACTCAAATTCGCGCAGGCGTTATGCGTCCGGAAATTATTATCCCTCTTGAATTTGATGCCGATAAACTCGAACTTGAAGAACCGAAACCTGCCGTTCTTGAACCGGGTACAACCATACGTATCATACGCCAGCCCAACTTCGGTTTAATCGGTAAAATTACCGAACTGCCGGAACCTTTGACAAAAGTAGAATCGGAAACATTGGTGCGTATCCTTAAAGCAAAATTGGAAGACGGACGAGAAGTTACCATTCCGAGAGCTAACGTGGAAGTTATAGAAGATTAAAACTGAAAAAGACTGTCTTTAATCCCCGCAACTTTATGTGGCGGGGATTTTTTTGAGATATAAAAAAGCCGTCTTTCTGCTATATTTTGCATACAAAGTTATCTTTTTCAGCAATCTGCAACCGAATTAAAGTAAAATAAGGAGAGAATAAAATGCCTCAATTCAGAATATTATTTGTTTGTTTGGGAAATATTTGCCGTTCACCTCTTGCCCATGCCGTATTTGAAGATTTAGCAAAAAAAAATAATTTAACGGACAAATTTGAAATAGACTCCTGCGGAACAGGAGCTTGGCATACAGGAGAACTTCCCGATAAGAGAATGAGAAAAGAAGCAAGCAAACACGGAGTCGCAATGGATCATCCGGCAAGAACTCTGCAAAAAAATGATTTTGAATATTTTGATTTAATTCTGCCGATGGACTTGGCAAATTACGATAATCTCAAAAAAAAATCCGACCGTAAATTTCATGAAAAAATTAAAATGTTCAGATCTTTCGATCCGAAAACCCAAAATCCCTCAGCAGAAGTTCCGGATCCTTACTTCGGCGATCAAAACGGATTTGCAAATGTTTATGAGACAGTGGAAAGAACCTGTAAAAATTTGCTTAAAGAATTAAATAATATTTGATTTCATTGCCATAATCCGCATCATCTCATTTTTCAATATAATTCCTTACAAGAATTTTATTTTATCCTGACGATATTTTTATAATGTCGGAAGCAGGTAATTCCTGACCCGGAAGAGATGCCGGGCGCCGGCAGAGCCGAAATGCAAACGTCTTTATATTCCCGGCATTCGGAGATGAATAAAAAAAGACAAATATCCTTAATTATTTACAAACAACATTTAATTATATATTTTAACCGAAAAATAAATTAACAACTCAGAAACTGCGAACAGCTAAAATTCCCCTCCTTCGGAGGGGTGGCAGTCGAAGACTGACAGGGTGGTTGAAAACCTGCAATTATCTTTTCCAGAATATTTTATTTGATGTGTACGGCTTACCTTTCTTATACCTTTCAAATCACCTCAAAACCGGCAAGGTCTCGGCAGTATTTATGACCACCCCGTCAATACTGCGTATTGCCGCCCCTCCAAAGGATGGGAATGTAAAAATGAAGAAGGTCTCATCTTTCCGGACGCTTAGCAGAGCCGAAGCAGGTTACTGAGCGAAGCCGAAGTAAAAATGCAAAAATTGCAAAAAAACGCATATTTTATGTTTCCCGTTTTCTAAAAATGATTTCCGGATAATAGAATAAAAAAAATATTTTTATCAAATATAAACACATTAAACATAGAGTATAAGAAATAATATAACTAATTATGGAGCAATACTTTACCCTCCACAACATAATTTTATTTTTAATGATTCTCAAAAAAAATACCCTTTATAAATATTTTAATTGATCACTGTTTCCTGTTTCTGCTGATTTGAATTTTTAAAATTCTTGCAATCAGGCAATAAAAATACCGAAAACTTTATTGTCCGGAAAACAAAAAACAAAAAAGGAGACATTATGAAAAAACTCATTTTTTTTGCCGTATTTATTTTTACGGCAGTTTCAGCCTTTACCCAAAATTATTTTGCAGAAAAAGATACCTTTGAGAACATTACAGGGTTATTGGAGTCTAAGCTCGCTTTTATCGATTTGGACAATGACGGGCTTTTGGATTTGATTATCGGATATGATAAAGGTAAATTGAGACATTACGAACAAAATGCCGAAAACTCAACCGAATTTGATTTGGTAACAAATTACTTTAACAACATTGATGTCGGAAGTTATTCTGCTCCCGCTTTTACGGATTTGGACAATGACGGACTTTTGGATTTAATTATAGGGGAGCGTTACGGCACGCTGAAGCGTTACGAACAAAACGCCGTAAATTCAACCGAATTTAACTTGGTAACCTCTGAATTCAACAACATTACTGTCGGCTCCTTTCCTGCTCCCGCTTTTACCGATTTGGACAATGACGGACTGTTGGATTTGATTATCGGAGAGCGTTACAGCACGCTAAAGCATTACGAACAAAATGCCCTAAATTCAACCGGATTTGACTTGGTAAATGAAAATTTAAAAAATATTCTCTCAGGCAGTCAATTTAAACCTGCAATTGCGGATTTGGATAATGACGGAAAACTTGATCTCATTACAGGAAACTTTTCAGGCAGATTGATGCATCTTGAACAAATTGAAGTTGATGCCGACGAATTTGAAGTTATTGATACTTACTTCAACAACATTGATGTCGGGGGATATTCTGCCCCGTCTTTTACGGATTTGGACAATGACGGACTTTTGGATTTAATTATAGGAGAACTTTACGGCAATTTTTATCATTATGAACAAAATGACGTAAATTCAAACGAATTTGATTTGGTAACCGCTAACTTTAACAACATTGATGTCGGATATTATTCTGTTCCCTCTTTTACCGATCTGGACAATGACGGACTGTTGGATTTGATTATCGGAGAGTATCACGGCAATCTGAGACATTACGAACAAAATGCCGTAAATTCAACCGAATTTAATTTGGTAACCGATAAATTTAACGACATTGATGTCGGAAGATTGTCTTCTCCCGCTTTTACCGATTTGGACAAGGACGGGCTTTTGGACTTGATTATCGGAAATTATAACGGCAGGTTAATACATTACAAACAAAACGCCGAAAATTCAAACGAATTCAGCTTGGTAACCTCTAAGTTCAACAACCTTGATGTCGGATACCGGTCTTCTCCCTCTTTTACCGATTTAGATAATGACGGGCTTTTAGATTTGGTTATAGGAACCTATCACGGAGAACTGAAGCATTATGAACAGATTTCTTCTGACTTTGTAAATCCGAGAGAACTGGTTATCACCGAAGTAAAAAGCAACGGGTCTGCTTCTTATCTGGAGCTTTACAATAATACGGATAAAGACCTCTATTTGGGAAACGTAAAACTGAGATTTTTCAATAACGGATCTTCCCAAGCTTCGGAAAAAGATTTATCGGGCAGTCTCGAAGTCGGAGAATATTACGTAATTGCTTATTATTCATCTTATTTTCAAAACGCTTATCCGGGCAAAACAGCGGATGCGGAATTCGGCTATATGTCTTTGAACGGCGGCAAAGACGCTATCTCTTTGGTTTGCAATAATCAAGTTATCGACCATTTTAATGCCGAGGGAGCAGACGCTGAGGCATGGAATAACGGAGATTATTTTGTAAGAACCGATATCTTGTCTTCGGGCGAATCTTTGGAAAACGATTGGGCAAAAAATGATGAAAACGCCACGCCGGGCGAAACAAATCAAGCCGACAGCGGAAGCGAATCAAACTGGACGCCCGATACAGATGTTGATTTCGGTTCAAACGGAACCGGTCAGCCTGCCGTTGTCTTAAACATGAATAACGGCAATCTTCCGGGAGCAACGACGGTTGAGATAAAAAGAGGTCAGGAAGTTCCGAACTCGGGAGAAGAAAACTTTGTAAGACGTTACGCGGAAATTAATTCCGAAAATCAGCCGAGCGACGCTTCTTTGAGAATTTACTACAAAGATTCCGAACTGAACGGATTGGATGAAAATAAATTGATCATTGCAGGTTACTGGGACGGATCATGGCATGAGTTCAATGACGTAAACCGCAATGCGGATGAAAATTGGGTTGAAACAACCGGCATAAGTCATTTCTCTAATTGGGCTTTAAAAGAGGGAGAAGACGGCGGACTGCCGGTGGAATTTTCAAGCTTCAATCTTATTCAGTCCGAAGAAGATATTTTGGTAAAATGGGTAACGCAAACCGAAAACGACATGAGAGGATTTTACGTTCTGAAAAGCGAAACGGAAGATTTGGCATCCGCAAGCCGTCTTTCGGATTTGATTCCCGCCTCCAATACGGTTTCCGCTCATGAATATGTCTGCGAAGACAATGAAGTCGAGCCGAACAAGCGTTATTGGTATTGGATAGAAGCATTGTCCATGAGCGATAATTCAACCGTTACGGCTTCTCAATCAGTTATGCTCGGAGAATTTGAGGATCCGGAAGAAGAAGTTCCTGAATTTGCCTTAGAAACCGGACTTGCTCATGTTTATCCTAATCCTTTCAATCCGCCCGTAAACATTTCTTTCTTTATGGACGAAGAAAGCGTTGAACAAAACGAAAGAGCCGAAATCATGATTTACAACGTAAAAGGTCAGGAAGTTCACAGAAGAGATTTGGGCATAAAATCAGCTCCGGGAATGTACACGATCAGCTGGAACGGAAACGATAAAGACGGAAAAGAATGCGGAAGCGGAATTTATTTCGTGAAATTTACCGCAGGAAAACACAGTTCTTTCAAAAAATCTATTAAACTCAAATAGCAGAGATTCAACATTCAAATCCCCGGCAAAAGTCGGGGATTTTTTTTATATGTTATTCTAACGATGTTTTTCATTCTTTTGCGCCGACAAAAGAAGGAAACAAGAAAAACTCCCGACGGCATAAAAACATCTGAAATCTCCGCAATCATGCTGAATTTTTCAAACTCGCTGCACTCAGACAATGAAAAATTTTTAACGCCTGATCTTAATATTTCCGAGACGCTGTTTTTATAATCTCGGAAGCAGGAAATTCATGACCGGATGTTTTACGTCTTATTTTTATTTTATATGTTGCAGGAATTAAAACAGGCTAAAATTCCCGGCTTGCCTGCAGGGCTGTAATAAAAAAAGAGAAAAAGGCGCAATAATAAGGGAAAATAAAGAATCCCCGACTTTTTGCCGGGGATTTGAAATATGATTTACTGCTAAACAAAATAAATTTATTGCAATTTCTTGATTTCTTCTTCGGATAAACCGGTCATTTCAACAATTAATTGAATATCAATTCCTTTTAAAAGCATTTTTTCGGCAATTTTAATTTTTTCTTTTTCCATGCCGATTTTGATACCTTCTTTTTTTCCCTGTCTTCGTCCTTTTTCTTTGGCGGTATCTTTTATGTTCAGCAAATCGCGATAAATATTGATGCTGACCTCATAGTTTTTATATTCTTTGGATGTAAGTTGCGCTATTTCGGCAGTTTTGAACAATTGCAGAAATATTTTTTCTTTCAATTTAGGAGGGATTCTGTCCAAAACGGGAAGATTTTTCAGAATATACATCCATTTGTCGAAACGGGTTTCAAGTTCGTCTATTGTTTTGGTAAACTTGGGCATCTCAAGGTAAATATAAGTTAATTTATCGTAAAAAACTTCTTTGGTCTCCTGCTCGGTAAGCTTTACTTCATGCAGATATTTATCAGGATCGCTTTCTTTAAAAGTAAAATCCAATATCCCTATCGTGTAAACCGATTTTAAGCGAAAATTCCATTTCGCTCCCTGATTTTTTGCCTGCTCCTGAATCGGAAAAGTCGAATAATAAACAGTTCGATCCTTAAAATATTTATGTTCGGCTTTTTGCATTTCCACGATAAACTTTTCTCCTCTTTCATTCGTGCAATAAATATCAAAAATTGATTTTCTGTCTCCGACTTGAAGAGGCAAGTTCTCATTCGGAAGATAGGAAATTTCTTTTATTTCGCCCTCTTTGTCTTTCAAAAGTTCGTTCAAAAAATCCAAAAGAAGATTTTTATTCGGTTCTTCTCCGAAAATCCTTTTAAAACCGTAATCCGTAAAAGGATGAATGTATTTTGGTTTTCTTTCCGCCATTTCATACTCCCGAAGTTTATTGCCTTAATTAACTTACCGTTAACGGAAACAAAAATATTGTCAAGATTAAAATTACAGGCATTCGGAGGAGCACCGGTTTAAAAGCAATGCGATATTTATTTTAAATACTGTAATCTAACGATGTTTTTCATTCTTTTGTATCCCCAAGAGAACGAAACAAGAAAAATATCCGATATATACTTTAAAATTTGATTCAAAATTAATTATCAAAAAAGTTTTATAGCAGATCAGAATAAGAAAAAAGCGCAGCAGAATAAACTGTTGCGCTTTAAGCCCGAATTGTTAGTCGAGCGCAAAAAATATTATTGCCTATAAATTATAATAAAGATCCATTTCAAACGGATGCGGTCTGTTATTTACGGCATTTACTTCTTTCATTTTTTCGTCAATCCAGCTTTCGATTAATTCTTTATTGAAAACTCCGCCTTCCAAAAGATATTCATGATCTTCTTTCAAAGCTTTTAATGCTCCTTCCAAATTTGAAGGGATGGCATGGAGTTGTTGTTTTTTCTCGTCTGACCAGGCAAAAACATTGTCGTCAAAAGGTCCGTAACCGTTTTCCGGAGTCGGCATAATTTTGTTTTTGATACCGTCCAGACCTGCCATAATCAAGGCGCTCATTGCCAAATAAGGATTGCAGGTTGCGTCTCCTGTTCTAAACTCTATGCGTTTTGCTTCTTCGCTTGTGGCATATTTAGGAATGCGGATACAAGCGCTTCTGTTTGCCAAACCGAAGAATAATTGGGTAGGAGCTTCAAATCCGGGAAGAAGACGTTTAAATGAATTTGTTGATCCGTTAGTAAAGGCGCAAACGGAAGCTCCGTGTTTTAAAATTCCGCCTATGAAATACAATGCAATATCAGAAAGATCCGCATAATTACCTTTTTTGTACATCACATTTTTACCGTCTTTTCTCAATTGAATATGGAAATGCATTCCGTTTCCGGGTTCATTGTAAAGAGGTTTCGGCATCATGGTTACGGTCAATCCGCTTTCCAAAGCGCATTTTCTGATAATATCTTTTATATAAACGGAATAATCGGCAATTTGGCGAAAATCAACCGGTTCGGTTTCTATTTCCTGCTGAGAAGATAATCCTACTTCGTGATGATGGTAACGAACCGGACAACCCATTTCTTCGATAAGCTGAACCATTTCTTCGCGTACATCGGCATACTTGTCAAAAGGCGTATCCATGTGATAACCTTTTTTGAAATCCTGAGCCAAACCGTCTGTATCTTCGTAATCGGCAGGCAAGTTACTCTTATCCTGTGAGGAAGTAAAATTAAATCCGGCATGATATTTTCCGTTTGAATATTCGGCTTCGTCAAAAAGGTAAAATTCAAATTCGGGAATCCATAAAGACTGATCGGCAACACCGGTTTCTTCCATGAATTTTTGAGCTCTGCGAGCAACGCTTCTCGGATCTTTAGCCGCGCCTATTCGAGTATCTGCACTGCAGATATAGGCAAGCATTCTGATTTGAGAATGATTTGAAAACGGATCCAAGATTGCAGTATCCAAATCCGGAAGCAATACCATGTCTCCTGATTCAACCGATTTCATGCCGGGAATACTGGAACCGTCAAAAGAGATTCCGTTTTCCATAACGTAATCAAGTCTTCTGGCGGGAAAAGATATGTGGTAAGTTCTTCCGCTGAGATCAAGATACTTCAAATCAATGCATTTAACGTCATGCTCTTCAATCATTTCTTTAACGTCATTAACAGTCATAATTCCTCCAAATTATTTATTTTATTTTCACGTTAATTTTACAGGGGAATATTTCCGATAAGCAATTTCAAAAGAAAATGTAAAGGCTTATCAATAAAGGAACCGATAAGATTCCAATGAAACATCCAAGAAAGCATCATAATAATCATAAATATCTGCATTCCTTTTTTTTCCTGAGCCGTGTAAGCGGCATAAGCTCGATGAGATAAAAATCCTCCGATAATTTTTGAACCGTCCAAGGGCGGAAACGGAATTAAATTAAATAATCCCAACGCCAGATTATAAAAAACGGTTAATTTTAAAATTTGGGCAAAAATCAATACATTTACCGACATTCCGTAATTTAAGATAAAGCGAAGCAATAAAGAAGCAAACACTGCCATAATAAAGTTAGAAACGGGACCGGCAGCTGCCGTAATTGCCGTATCTCGTTTATAATTTTTAAAGTTATAAGGATTTATCGGTACCGGCTTTGCCCAACCGATATGGACAATAAACAAAGCAATCAATCCCAGCCAATCAATATGAGCCAAAGGATTCAAAGTCAATCTTCCGGCGCGTTTTGCCGTATCGTCTCCCAGCCAATAAGCAGTAATACCGTGAGAAAGCTCATGAACGGATAAAGAGATTATCAAAATAGGAGCAAGGATCAGGTATTGCAAAAACATTTTAAACCGACACTTTCAAAAATCTGCGTTTTCCGACTTTGAGAATAAATTCTTTTTCAGGTAAAATTTCAAGATTTTCGTCATCAACTTTTACGTCATCTATTTTAACGGCATTTTGACGAATCATGCGTCTGGCTTCTCCGTTTGTTTTGCACATGGAATTTTTAACCATTATATCTATCAAACGGCAGGATTCCGTAAGTCTAAACTCGGGAATATCAGCCGGAATATTGCCCTGGCTGAAAATTCTGTTGAACTCGTTTTCGGCTTCTTCGGCAACTTTTTCGCCGTGATAAAGCTTAACTATTTCTCGAGCCAATCTTTGTTTAATAATCTTAGGATTGGTTTTTCCTTCCTTCAATTCTTCTTCCGCAGCTTTAATTTCAGCGACAGTCAAAGGGGTGGCGTATTTGAAATAATTTATGATAATATTGTCCGGAATCGACATAACTTTACCGTATTTATCTTTAGGAGAATCAAAAACGGCAATGTAATTGTTTTTCGATTTACTCATTTTTTCAACTCCGTCAGTTCCGATTAAGATAGGAGAAAGTACGGCAACCTGCTCTTCTTTGTCAAAATGTTTCAACATGTCCCGTCCGCATAAAATATTGAATTTTTGTTCCGTAGCTCCCAGCTCAATATCGGCTTCAACAGCTACGGAATCATAAGCCTGCAAAACAGGATACATAATTTCGTGCATTCCTATAGAGTGTCCGGATTCGTAACGTTTGCGGAAAGTATCGTGAGACATAAATTTTGCCAAAGTAAATTTCCCAAGTAAATTCAATACTGTTGACATCCCCATCTTTTCAAACCACTCGGATTGCAATCTGATTTCGGTTTTTTCTGGATCAAGCACGGTAAAAAGTTGTTCCATATATTTTTCGGCATTGGCTTTAACCTGTTCGGGAGTAAGCGGAGGTCGGGAATCGTCTCTGCCGGTCGGATCTCCTATTTGAGCCGTAAAATCACCGATGATGATTACGCCAATATGCCCCATATCCTGAAATTCGCGCATTTTTCTTATCGGAACCAAATGTCCGATATGAACATCGTAACCGGTCGGATCAATACCGTATTTAATTCTCAACGGTTTTCCGGTTTCTTCCGATTTTTTTAATTTTTTTATTAATTCTTCTTCGGGAATAATTTCTTCAACACCTTTTTTTATAATCTCAAGTTTTTCTTGTAACGTCATTTTTCCAGCCTTGTTTTATTTTTTTAGAATTTAAATAATATATGAAAATTATCAACTTCAATCAGATGAGCCAAACGCTTTATAAATTTATATTTGTCAACCTGCATTTAAGCTTTGAACGATTTACGCTCAGAAGTATTTTTGAAGATGAGAAAAAAGTAATGAGCAAAAGAAAAAATGATTAACGAAGACAATAAAATAATTTATTTTAAGAAGTTGTTTCTATTCCTTATTATCTTCTTCCGAAGAATATTCTTTTGAGTTTATTATCAAAGCGGCTTGTCTTACGCTTAAAGGAGAAGCGTAAAAGGTTTTTTGATTGGAGTAAACAACATATCCGGGAGCGCTTCCGCGAGGTTTCCTGACATAGCGTATTTGCGTATAATCCACCGGAACATTGGAAGAGCTTTTGGCTTTACTGTAATAAGCCGCAATTCCGCAACACAAATTTCTTAAATTAACGGGCAAATTACGTTTTTTGTAATTTCTTAAAATAACGTGAGTACCCCGGAACACTCTGGTATGAAACCACCAATCGTCGTTTTGGGCAAAATGATTGGTAAGCTTATCGTTTTCGGATGAGGTTCGTCCTATAAAAATTTCCCAATCCTCCGAAACCCTCAGTTTTCGATAACCCGGACTCTTCGTTTTCCTGTTTTTCGCAAAGTTTTTTTTAAGCAGTTTTTTGGCTTCGATATAAGATTCGATTTCTTTTATGAAGAAAATTTCCTGTTCATATTCTTCCTTTTCCTCAATAGCTTTTTCTATTTGAATCTTAATATGTTTTTTACCGTCTCTTGCTTTTCGATACTTTTTAAAAAATATTTCAAGATTTTTTTGAGGAGATTTGTCGGGATGTAATTTCAAGATTATTTTTTCCGCATTTTCCGAATAGTAATTAATAACTTCCAATTCCTTTAATCCCGGTTTTAATAATCGGTAATTAGCTTTCAAAAGTTCTGCTTTTCTCTTAAAATCTTCTTCTTTGCCGGCTTCTTTCAATTCTATTTGCAGTTTTTCGATTTTATTTTGCTTTTTCTTGATTTTTTTGAGAATTGATTTTTCTTTTTCTTCTATAATTCGATCTCGTTTTTCCATAAAAACAGAATTACGGAGAAAGTCAGCAAAAAGTTCGTTCACGGAGTTAAATCCGTTTTCGGAAGATATTACTTCTTTATTAGGAGAAATTGCAAGAGGGAAAATAACTTCTTCTTTTTCAGGGATAAATTTTCCTTTCGGAGGCGTGTAAATATCCGCAGGCAAAACCTGTCTTTCAGGATTATCGGCATAAGATATTTTTTTTAGGCAATCCAAAATAACCGGGCTTTTTTCTTTTTTTGCCAAAATAATATTAGCATAATAAGGTAAAAGTTCCAGAATAAGCAAATAGGTTACTTTCTCGTTGTAAATACTGTATTTACCGAACTCTAAAGTAATAATTCTGTCGTTTTCGTCAATTCGGATATCCGTTAACTTTGCCTGTCTCAGATGAGTATCTGCAATCTTGCATTGAGGATGTTCTTCAAACGGCAAATCTTTGCTTTCGTCAAAAAAACAAAAACTGAATTTAGAATCCAAATGAATAATTAAATTTTGATTTGATTTCTTAAATTTAAGGCAAAATAAATTCTCGAATTTTAAAAACTCACGAACAATTTTCGTATTCTTAACAAATTCTCGGGCTTCTTTTACCCATTCAGCCAAATGCGAATATCTCATTGTATTTATATTTTACGGTTAATTATCAAAGACCTTAGACCTTAACTTTTTTCAGGGAAACCGTCAGTTCATATTTATAAGGCGGACAATCCCAAATTTCGGCATTCATGTATTCGAGAGGATTATTGATGATTTCGTCTTCGGTTACAACGGTAACGGTTTTTTCGTCTTTACCTTCTTCTTCTTTCAAAATCCAAAATTTCTTCACGGAATCTTTCGGGGAGGCTGTATTTTTTTTAACCGGCATAATTTCTCCAATTATTTCATATTCTGGGTGTTTTTGAACAAAATGATGCAATACGGCGTAAGAAACATATTCGCGATAAAGCTCGCAACGATTCTTGCATCCGGATGCGCAAACATAGATACTGACAAATTTCTTGTCTCGCGGACAAAAGAGACTTTTTTTTATTTTAATCATTTAATTAAATTATGAACTTTCAAAACGTTTATTAATTTCTTTTTATTCTCGGCAGCAAGATTGCAAAGCGGCATTCTGAACAAAGGTTCAATGTACCCCATAAGAGCCAAAGCTTCTTTCACGGGAATCGGGTTGGTTTCGACAAACATGATTTCGTTCAGGTCTTCAATTTCATGATGAATTTTACGGGCTTTTTCGAAATCTCCGTCTAAAGATAATTTAATAAGATCATGGACTTTTTCCGGGATAATGTTGGAAGTAACAGAAATACAGCCTTTTGCTCCGACAGCCATCAGCGGAAGATTAAGAGCATCTTCTCCCGAGAAAAGCGTAAAGTCATCTGCCGTTTCCTTAATGATTTTACTTGCCTGAGTCAAACTTCCGCTTGCTTCTTTTACCGCCTTAACCGATGTAATATTCGAGGCGAGCCAAGCAACCGTTTCCGCATTAATATTAACTCCTGTTCTGCCGGGAACATTGTAGATAACCAAAGGAATTTCAGTTTTTTCGGCAATGCGAGAAAAATATTCTTTCATTCCGTTTTGCGTAGGCTTGTTGTAATAAGGGGTTATCACTAAAGCCGAATCTGCTCCTGCGTCAAATGCTCGTCGCGTTTGAGCAACGGTTGAATTTAAATTATTCGTTCCTGTTCCGATCATAACGGGTACTTTTTTATCGATTTTTCTCATGCAAAATCTTATCAACTGCCATTTTTCGTCTCCGGCAAGAGCGGGAGATTCAGCCGTTGTTCCGCATAAAAGAATTCCGTCCGTTTTATTTTCAAGTTGAAATTCAATAAGTTTTTCCAAAGCATAATAATCAATTTCACCGTTTTTAAAAGGCGTAACCAGAGCAGTATATGAACCTTGCAGCATAAAGATATCCCTCATATTTTAATTATTAACGTCTAATTTCAAACAAATCAATTTCTTGCCTGATGCAATATACAAAGATTTTTCGTATGAATCGAATTTACTTATAAAATCAATTCCCTCTTCGGGGGAAAACTCGGTTAAATCGGTTCCGTCAAGTATAGTTTTTATTTTAATTTTATTTTTCGACGGATTAAGAATCAAACTTCCGTTAAGCCTTCTGTCCATTTCCAAACTTATTTGCCCGGGCTTTAATCCGGAAGGTCTCTCTTTATCTGATTCAAAATTTGTCTCCCAAAATAAAGTACCGCTGTCCCTTTCCACAGCCGATGCGGTATCATCATCAAAACAAAGCAGAAGTCTTTTAAAGTCAAGTATTTCCGTTGCAACTATATTTTTACGGAAATTTTTTTGCCAAACAAGGTTGCGATTTCGTTTATCGAAGACAAATATTTTTTGCTCTGAAGCAAGATAAATATTTTTAGAGTCAAATACGGGAGTAAGGGTAATTGCAGTCGGAACGCTTATTTCATAAGTTTTTCGCAAAGCCGTTTCTCGCGCCGGCATAAAAAGACGATCAAGTTTAACGTCCAAAATTTTTTCCATTTCTTCAATATCTAAATTTCTTATTCTTTCCTGAATGATTTCTGTTTGAATTTTCAACTCGTCTTCTAATTTGTTTCCTCCCGCAAAAGCATAAACAAGAGCCGTAAAAACGGCAAAAACAATTAAAAGGGAAGCAATTCTGTGAGGTTTTTCCGTCAAATAGCTCAACAACCCCAACTCAGCATCGGAAGAAGAGAATAAGGCAAAGTTTTTGTTGTCTTTTCGAAGATAAAGAGCAGTGTTTTCATCTGACAAAGATTTGTTTCCGAGAAAAAGACGAGTCTTTTTTTTGCGAGATGAATCAACTATTATAAAGAGAGAATTAAACGGTTGGGGATAAAGTCGATCCGGACATTTTTTTTTAAATTTTCTCCGAATCGACTTGATAAAATCGCTTAAATCAACGATGCGATAAACATGTTTTATCAAAATGGAAAATCCTTCCGTGGAATCAGCTTGAAAATATCCTTCCGTTTGAATGATAAAAGCATACTCGAAACCGGGAACAATATTTTTATATTCTTCCAAAAAGCTTTTAATCTGATCAAAAGTTTCCGCACAGTCTAAAGACTTCAATTTTTCCGTCTTTTTTTCCAGAGAATTTACGAATTTTTCAGGTAATGCTGTTTCGTAAGAGCATTTAACCATGATAAAATAAGTTATGTCAATTGTTCGGAATAAATTATGAAATACTCGAACAGACGCGTTTTCTTCGTTGAACTTAAGCAAACTCAACATTATTTTAAGTCCACCATTTAATAAAACTGCGGTAAAAGACTCTGATATCCGTAGGAATGTCCATCAACATATTTGTATAGGCAGCATTTGCCAAAGGACACCAACACTCTTTATTTTTTATGGAGCGACGGATTATTTTCATCTTATCGGAATTCCATATTTCAGAAAAGTTATAATTTGTTTCTCGAAGATTTCCGACCGGATTTGCTTTGATGCAACATGCCCACACATCCCCGTCAGGGCTTATTTGAACGGATGTAAAACCGGCATAACAGGGAATAACCTGAGTTTTATCGCGCAAAATTTTTTTTACCAGATTGTAATATTCCAACCTGAAAGCCTGGGTAATTTTACTGATCCCGGAAAATTTACCGTTTTTTATGCGATGACTGAGAAAATCTATGGCAGAACGATATTCCAATAATCCGGGAGAAATTTGTTTTCCTACGGTATCCAGTTCAATTCTTTCTTCCGCTATTTCCGTAATATAAGAATCCGGTTTAAAACTCATTAATTTAGAAGAAATTGCCGAAAAATCGGTAACGTTAAACTTAGAAATAACCGTATGTATCCCCACTTCCAAATTAGGCAATTTGAGATGTTTTAATTTATTGTAAGTTTTTAAAGTCTTTTCGTAGTTGCCGGCAACGTTTCTGATATGGTCATGCTGTCCTTTAATTCCGTCAAAAGAAAGATTAATGATAAGTTTTGACTTTCTTGTTGTCAGAGCAATATTTTTTACGTCTTCCGTTATTTTATCGGTCAAAATTCCGTTAGAGGGAATATTAATGATAGCCGGTTTACAAATTTTGTACGCAGCTTTCACAATTTCGACAATATCGGTTCTTAAAAAAGGTTCTCCCCCGCTGAAAGTGATCCAATAAGGAGAATGTCCCAGACTTTTAAAAATTTTTTTATATTCTTTTACAGATAATTCTTCGGCTTTCTTTTTATAAATATTACATGTTTTACATCTGGAATTACACCGATAACAAAGACTGACCGTATAATTCAACGGTTTCATCCGAGGAAATCCTAACTTACGGAAAGATTTATATAATAATATCTTAGGTATTATTCCAATCATTTCTCAATCCTTTCTTCTCAAATTTTTGGTTGTTTCGGCAATATCCCATTTAAACGGATTTTTCTTTTTTACGCAATAATCGTAACGCCCCAAAAATCTCGAATAAATTTCAAGTCCGGCAGTCAAAAGAATATAAGGTAAAGTTAAGGGTCTTTGTAATATTTCATCAATCATTATTCGAAATAAAATAGACGAATTTTGAGAAGATACTTTATAATTATATTGCTCTTTCAACCAAAGATGACCGGCGGCAATCCTTCTTCTCTGGCTGATAAAATCACTCAAAGTTTCCGGTCCTTTATTGTGTATTATTGCATCAGGAATATATTTTTTTCTAAGACCGGCTTTAGTAATTTCTGATTCTATGCTTGCTTCATCAACTGCGCTTTCTTCAGGAATTTCTTTTACAATGTTCCTGAAAGCAATCATTTCGCCGAGCTTAGGAGAAATCAAAGCCATTTTGTGATGTAACCGCCATAATAATTGAACTGCAAAACCGATAAAAGTACAGGTATAATTTTCCGGAACAGGTCGTCCGCCGCTCATACCCGTATTATTTTCCGTCAATGCCGTTACCATCTTTTCAATTGTATCCGGAGCAGGGATGGTATCTCCGCTTTCAATTATACAATACTCTGAAGAAGCTTTTGCCAAAAACAAATTAATTGCCGCTGATTTTCCTCGTCTTTCCGGTTCTTTAATCAAAATAATACGATCATCAGATTTTGCAAAATCCTCAACAATATCATCCGTACCGTCCGTACAAGCGCTGGAAACAACAATAATTTCTTTTACGGTAACGTTATTCAATTTTGATTTTTGGACAGCGCGCAAAAGTTTTGCTATATTTTTAGCTTCATTGTAAACAATTACTCCTACCGAAACATCAGCCATTTTATTTTTTCTCGCAATCTTTTCCTATGGCATTCAAAATGCCGTTAATGAATTTTCCCGACTTTTCCGAACAATATTTTTTTGAAATTTCAACAGCTTCATCAATAACGATCGGAACCGGGGTTTCCGTATAAATAATTTCGTAAGCGGCAATTCTCAATAAGTTTTTGTCAAGAGCAGCTATACGGTCAAAGCTCCAATTTTTGGTGTGATTTTTTATTTCGTCATCAATAGATATGATATTTTTAACCGTATTCAAAAGAATATTTCCGGCAAATTCAAAGATGGGAGATTCTGAATCAATATCTTCCCTGTCGGCAATTTCCAATAATCTCGGCGACGTTTTATCGATAATCGACAACATGCCCAAATAATCGTCAACAGGTTCAAAACTCAATGAATATAATGTTTGCAAAGCAAGTTCTCGACTTTTTCTGCGCATTCCCATAATTTACAGTCCCCGGAATAAATTAACCGTTTCAATTGCGGAAAGAGCGGCATCCCAACCCTTGTTGCCGACTTTAGTTCCGGCTCTTTCAATCGCCTGCTCAATGGAATCCGTAGTCAACACCCCGAAAATTACAGGCAAATTTGCTTCCAAGCCGACACTTGCCACGCCTTTGCTTACTTCAGCAGAAACATAATCGAAATGAGGTGTTGCACCCCGGATAACCGTTCCGAGACAAATAACAGAATCATAATTTCCGGTTGCCGCGAATTTCTTGGCGGTAAGAGGAATTTCAAAAGCTCCCGGAACCCAAATAATATCAATTTGAGAATCATCTGCCCCGTGACGTTTGAGGCAATCAATGGCTCCTTCCATCAATTTGGTATTGATAAATTCATTAAATCTGCTGACAATAATTGCAAATTTTTCCTTTCCTACAACAAGCTTACCTTCATATATTTTCATAATATCCTCAATATTTTCATTTTATTAAAAACTATAACTCAGCATAATATAAAGAGTTAAAAATAATAAAAAACAAATTAACACTTTAATAAGCCATAAAAAAAATATATAACCGGTAATCAAGATGTTTTTTCAAATAAGAATAAATAAAATTCTAAAAGACTTAATTTACCATCAATAAACCGATAACGCCATTTCAAAATTGAAAAAATCAAATCAAAGCAAGAATAAAAAATCATAATTTAAAAGAAGAAAGTCTTAATTAAACTCAGATGCGCAAATTAAAACGGCAAAAAATTTTACGGCAATAATTAAGAATAAAAATCGGAAAAAATAAATCTTGTAAAGTAATTATTCATCTTTCTTTACTCATGCAAACATTTTTTGCAGGCAATAAAAAAAGCTCCCGAAGGAGCTTGAAAAAACAATCATGATTTTTTATCAAAGATTTCGTTCATTGTCAAATTCGATATTAATATCAAAATCATCTTCCAGAACATCTTTAACGTTATCCTTTATTTTTTCCAAATCAATCTCTTTAATTATCTTTTCTTTAATATTTCCGGCAGATTCATCATTTATGAAAATACGGATATTATTGTCATTGATATTTATCTCGAATTGATTTTCTTTATCAACTTTTACTTTTCGTTTTATTCTCTTGCCGTCTTGTAAAGTCAAAAGAGTAATTTCATCGCCGAACTCAGCTTCTCTGATTGCGGAACGCAAATCTCCGGCAAAATCTATTTTTTTCCCGTTTACTTTCAGGATAACGTCACCCGGTTTAATCCCGGCTTTATCCGCGGGATAGTCTTTTCGCACATAATCAACGGAAACTCCTGATTTAAGCTTTAATTTCTTCTTTATTTTACGAGGAATCGGTTTAACGTTGATACCGATAACTTTTTTATCGGAATTTCCGAAATTATAAACGTAGATATTGTCAGGTTTATTAAAAAAATCAGAAATATTGCGATGCCTTTTGCGATAATCAAGTTCTGCTTTCAGAATAATTTCTTTCTTGTCTCTCCAAATTTTAAGATCAATAATATCTCCTTTGGCGTAATTTTTCAGCATTTTGGTAATTTGATTTCCGGTATAAACTTTTTCGCCTGCCAATTCCAAAATAATATCTTTTTTCTCCAACCCTGCTTTTTCAGCCGGAGAATCGGGAACAATTCCTGATATTTGAACTCCGCAATTGCTTTTTAAACCGAGTTTTCCGGCTTTCCAATCACTTAATTCATTGGTATAAACACCGAGATGCAAACCTGAAGAAGCATTTTTAAATTCTTCTCTGTCAGCCAAAACAAGAGATGTTTTTTTCTTTTTGCCGTCTCTCATAAATTCAAGTTTTACCTTATTGCCTGCTTTTTCAAGCTCCATCATTTTATCAAATTGGCTTACGGTATAAAGTTTTTCTCCGTTAAATCGAATCAAAATATCGTTTTTTTCCAAGCCGGCTTTTTCAGCGGGACTGCCCTTAACAATTCCGGAGAGCAAAATGCCGTAATTAATGTTTGCATTCAACTCTTTAAGAACCTCTGCTCGGGGTTCTCTCATACTTACGCCCATATACGGTTTTTTTTCGACGGCGCAAATCACTGTCGCCGCAACAAGCATCACAAGCAATAATGTTATTTTTGCGTATTTCATTTTATCTCCTTTCAGTAACTTTCCGAGGTTACCGGTATAAAATTTTCTTCGGTTTGAGATTTAAATTCCGATACAATCATCACAGATCCGTTTTCTTTTGATCTGTATTGCCTGATAATATAAGCTTTTTCTTCGCTGAACTCCGAAGGATCAAGAGATGATTTTAATCGGGGATTGTTTATCGAAGTGTAATCCAGCGTATTCAATAATTTATCCAAATTTGTATCCTCAAGACAATTGTCTCGATGATTAAGTCCCAAAAAACGATTGGCTTTCATGGCTGTTTCGGGACGAACAACGGTCAAGGTCAAAAGCAACGATAATATAAAAGAAAATATCGCAGCCGGTTTAAAAGCAAAAAAGACTTTAGATGATTCCCTGAAATATTTGAGATGTATTTCTCCTTTAAGACGTTCCTTGTCCGCAGATAAAGGAGGATCAGGGACTTCCATTTCTTCAAGCTTGCGTTCAAATTCTTTATAATTCATAATTATCTCCGATTTTTTCTCGCAGTTTTTTCAAAATTCTGTGCGTTCTTACTTTAACGGCATTTTCTTTTTTTTTCATTATTTCGGCTATTTCGGCAAAACTTAATTTTTCAAAGAAACGCAAAGTCAGTAAATTTTTTTCTTCCTCTTTCAAATCATCCATCAATAATTTAACTTTTTCAAACAACGGATAATCCATTTTTTCTCCGTCTTGTTCTGAAATCGATTTATAATTTTCCAACATTTTGGAGCGAGAACTGTTTCTGCGATAATATTGAGCTATTTCATTGACGGCAATTCGATAAAGCCAAGCCGAAAAACTTGTTCTTCTCGCTTCCAAAATTCGGAATAAAGTTATTTTGTTCATCGCTTTAAAAAACGTATTGGAAACTATCTCCTGTCTTATATCCTCGGAACCGACGCGATGAAAAACAAAGGCGTTTATTTTCGGATAATATTTTCGATAAAGACAATCAAAAGCTTCCGGATTTTTTCGGGCTTTTTTTATCAATTCCAACTCAGTCAATTTACCGTACCTCTCTTAGGGATTCAACAGCTGAAATGTTCAAAAGGGGAATTGGTTACATTTAAATTTTTTTCTTTAAATTTGTGATTTTAATGTTGCGAGTAAAATAAAAATTTAAAATTCAGACAAATAAAAAACCCGTATCGGTACGGGTTTATTTTATAATATTTTACAATTATTGTTATTCAGCTGCCAAAATCTTAGCTGCATCTCTATTTCGACAACGTTTGCAAACGTTGATGGTCTCATCGCCGTTTTTCACTTCCCAAAGAAGTTTGGCGGCCGTTCTTGAGCAGAGAGGGCAATTTCCGCGACCGTTGGCAGGCATTTTTCTTAAAATTTTTCCGCGATTATTCTTTGCCATGAAAGTCTCCTTATTTATTTTTTTATTTAAAACCATATTATTTAAAAGATTAGGTAAAAACTATTTTTCAGTGATATTCGTCAAGAAAAATAATCAAAGCCGTAAATATGCTCAACTTATTTAATTAAATTCATCGGTAAAAAATTCTCCGTTGACTATGGAAAAAGAGACTCTTTCCAATTCTTCGGAAACGGTGATAGATTTTTTCAGGATTCTCAAATAAGTGCCGCCGAATATTTTTTTAAAAACGGTAATATGTCTTGGAATCTGTTGATCGGGGAGCAATGCTTTATTAATCGCTTCTTCGTATTTTTCCGCCAATTTTTCCATTTCAGCAGTCAAAAAAGCCATTCTTTCCCGATGCTCCGGATGATCGCGCAACTTAACCGATTCTTTATTCAAAACCAGCATTTTTTCCTTTATAAACGGACTTATGGTTATTTCTGTCTCGGTGCCTATAGCTCCGGGATTTCCGATGACAGCCGCTTCTATATGTTCTCCGCTTTGAATTAATCCGCCTACGATGGCGCTTCCTTTTTCCGAACCGTAAATTCCTTTTTCGGCTATTAATCGGCAAAAATGAGCATTGTCTTCAAAATAAATTTGTCCAGCGGTAACCACTCTGGCGCTTTCGGCAGAATTAAACGACACGTTTCCCTGAGCAACTATTCCGGTTTCTTTACAATTCATTATATCGCCGTTAATTGAAACCTGCCCCGAAATTTCGATATCAGCATCGTTTATATCTCCGTTAACCGTCAGGTTTCCGTCTATTTTCATTTTTATTTTTTCACTGACATTGCCGTTGACGGTAAGATTTCCTCTCAATCCAAAATTATCAAAATTAAGCCCGATATTTTCATTTATCTCGAAATCAGATTTTACGTTAACTTTTCCTTCTTCATCAAGATAAGGATAACCTGCCTTGGCAGCCATTATCATACTTTTTTCTTCTGAATAAAAAACGTTTTCGCCCAGATGTTTTTTTAAAATCTCTTCATCAGAAAATTCAGGAGAAATTTCCGTTCCGTAAACATTGCGTCCGGTAATCCCGCTCTTCGTAATAAACAGTTGAGCCAAAGCCGAGTCTTTTTCCGCAAAATCAAAGTCTTTAAGCAGATGAAAACGATTAGCGAACGATGAAGGATTAAAACTTTCTTCCGGATTGAAAAGAGGATTAAATTCTGCTTCCGGTTCGTCAAATTTATCTCCCAAAGCAATAAGAAAAGGTTCTCCCGTTTTTTTCCTGATGCCGTTTTCTTCATTGTAAAGAGCGGCATTTTCAAAACCCCATGTAATTCCTGATTCTTCAATAAGACTTAACAAATCGTTTTCGTTTTGTAAAACGCCGTCATCGTTTATCGTTAAAAAGGCGGAAAAAGAATCTTCGCTTATTTTGATTTCCGCAGAACCGTTTGCGTTATTGTAAATTTTTTCCATAATCAATTCCTGTTCAGGTTTAAATTAATCTCGGACTTGTTTCATTCGGTAACTGATCGGGTAATAATTTTAAAACCGATAAGTTTGACAATCTTTTTATAAAAAAACAGTTTTTTCCCATCAAATTTTTATTTTTGTTTTTTAATAAAGTCCAGAATATCTTCAGGCTTTTCGGCAATAAAGTCGGCTCCGGTATTTTCCAATTCTTCCCTTCCCCGAAATCCCCAGGAAACTCCGATTGATTTTGCTCCGTAATTACGAGCCGTCAAAATATCAATATCCGAATCTCCGACGAAAACGGTTTCTTCCGGAGAAAGTTTTAATTTTTCCAAAAGCTTGTTTACGGTAAAAGGATCAGGTTTTAAAGGGAAACCTTTTACTCCGCCTTGAATTTCCTCGAAATAATCGTTACCGAAAATCTCGTTTACCATAGTTACCGTAAATTCATGAGGTTTATTGGAAAGAACTGCAACAAGAAAATTATTTTCTTTCAATTTTTCAACCAAATCCGGAATCCCCTCGTAAGGTCTCGTATTTACTCTCCATCGTACCCTGTAATCTTTGCGAAAAAAATCCAAAGCATCCCGTAAAATATCTTCGTTAATATATTCCTTCGGAACAGCTCTTTTGATTAAATCTTCCACCCCGTCTCCGACGAATCGACAATACTTTTCTTCTGAATGCTCCGGAAAATTATTTTTTTTCAAAAATTCATTCATGCAATCTCTGATATCTTCTATTGTATATAATAATGTTCCGTCCAAATCAAATATAACTGCTTTTATCACGTTTTCCTTCCTGTTTAATTTTTATATCGGATATAATTTACGGGTTAAAAATAAAAAAAGCCCCTGTTAAGGGGCAATCTAAAAGAATAATTTATTTGTTGTTTTTTTCAAATTCAATCATAAACTCGCTGAGAGCTTTGGCTGATTCAAGTTTCATGGCATTGTAAACAGAAGCGCGGCATCCGCCGACACTGCGGTGTCCTTTAAGAGTCACGAGATCTTTTTCAGCAGCTTCAGCCATAAATTTTGCTTCCAATTCAGGAGTAGGAAGACGGAAAGGAATATTCATGAGAGAACGATCTTCCTTAACAACCGGACAAGTATAGAAATCTGAATTGTCAATTACATCGTAAATATAACCGGCTTTTTTGATATTGCGTTTTTCTATTTCAGCCAAACCGCCCTTATCTTCAATCCATTTCAAAACTTCTCCTACTACGTAAATGGCAAAAGCAGGCGGAGTGTTAAACATTGATTCTTTTTCGATATGGGTTTTATAGTCAAGCATTGTGGGTAAGCCGGATTGGAATTTTTCCTGCAAAGATTTTTTAATTACAACAAAAGTACAGCCTGCCGGTCCGATATTTTTTTGAGCTCCTCCGTAAATCAAATCATATTTTTTGAAATCCATCGGTTTGCTCAGGAAATTTGAGGACATGTCAGCAATAAGCGGAACATCGGCGGGAACTTCCGGATCAAATTTGAATTCTGTTCCCCTAATTGTATTATTTGTGGTAATATGCAGATATGCCGGATTTTCGCTTAATTTGAATTCTTTGGGGATAAATGTAAAATCTCCGTCTTTTGAAGAAGCCGCTATGTGCATTTTCTTACCGATTTTTTGAGCTTCTTTCCACGCTTTTGTAGACCATGTTCCCGTATCGACATAGTTGGCAACTTTGTCATCTGCGCAGAGATTCAAGGGAATCATTAAAAATTGGGTACTGGCTCCGCCCTGCAAGAAAAGAACATCGTATTCGTCTTTAGACAAATCCATTATTCGCAGCATACGTTCCTTTGTTGTTTCAATAATTTCGCCGTAAGCTTTGGAACGATGACTCATTTCCATTACGGAAAGTCCCTGACCTTTGTAATTAAATAAATTTTTCTGTACTTCCAAAAGTACTTCTTCGGGAAGGACACCGGGTCCCGCACTGAAATTATGGACTCTTTTTTCCATGATTCCTCCAAATTAATAATGTTTCGGCACTCTTTGTAAAATATATGGTTTTAAGGCAAGTTATTTTTGAAAAATATAAAAAAAATATAATTGCCCGCACCGGAGCAATAATTATAAATACGGCAATCTCATTAACAAATTAAAAAAAGATAAAACATTTTATAAAAAAAGTAATTAATTGTTTTTATTTGATCATAAAATCTCATACAGTTAATATCATCTTACATCTGCCTGCTTCCGACATTATAAAAACTTCGTCTCGGAAATATCAAGATCAGGCGTTAAGAATTTTCACCGGTTGAGCTCAAGGAGTTTGAAAAATTCAGCATGATTGCAAATATTTCAGATGTTTTTATACAGTCGGGAGTTTTTCTTGTTTCGTTCTTTTGGCGGTATAAAAAAATGAAAAATATCCTTAGATTATTGTACTTAAAATAAATACCTCACTTCTTTTAAACCGCCTCGCAGGCAAGCCGGGAATATAAATCTGTTTGCGCTTCGACTCCGCTCAGCGCCAGGAACAACTTAGTTCAGTAATCGGCATTTCTTACCGGGACGGATATTTTAACCTGTTTTAATTTAGGAAACATATAAAATACAAATAAAATGTAAAACATCTGGTCAGGAATTGTCTGCTTCCGACATTATAAAAATTTCGTCTCGGAAATATCAAGATCAGGCGTTAAGAATTTTTCACTGCTTGAGTATAACGAGTTTGAAAAATTCAGCATGATTGCAGAGATTTCAGATGTTTTTATACCGTCTGGAGTTTTTCTTGTTTCGTTCTTTTGGCGATACAAAAGAATAAAAAAAATCGTTAGATTATTGTACTTAAAATAAATACCGCACTTCTTTTAAACCGCCCCGCCGGCAAGCCGGCAGCCCTCCGAATGCCGGGAATTTTAGCCGTATATTTTATTAAATACATCACTGACATCCCTTACGTATAAACCTTTTGAATAAACACACTTTACGGGGCGACCCTAAAAGAAAGCATTAAATCTGATAAAACTTAATTTACTTTCGAATATAAAAATAAACAAAAAAAGCAACTGCTCCGAAGAACAATTGCTTTTTAACAAATACTATTTTTGCAAGAAAATTTATCCCATCATTTTTAAGAGGTCGATTACTCGCATAGAATAGCCCCATTCATTATCATACCAGCTTAATAATTTGATGTTTTTTCCGTTTGCCATGGTACAGCCTGCGTCAAAAATCGAAGAGTGAGGATTACCGATAATATCAGATGAGACAATAGGCTCTTCCGTATATTGCAAGATCCCTTTCAATTCATTTTCGGCTGCTTTTTTCATAACGGCGTTTATTTCTTCAACGTCAGTTTCTTTTTTTACGTTCACGGTTACATCAACCAATGATCCGTCGGGCGTGGGAACTCTTACTGCCATACCGTCTATTTTACCGTTCAATTCGGGAATAACCTTTCCGGTTGCCGAAGCAGCTCCTGTGGTAGTAGGAATAATATTGAGAGCGGCAGCTCTGGTTCTTCTGAGATCCGAATGAGGTAAATCCAAAACTTTTTGATCATTCGTATATGAATGAATTGTTGTCATAAAAGCAGATTCAACGCCGAATTCATCATTCAGAACCTTCATTACCGGAGCAAGACAGTTTGTCGTGCAGGAAGCATTTGAAACTATTTTATGTTCAGGTTTCAAAGTGTCGTCATTCACTCCCACAACTATCGTAGCATCCATTTCACCTTTTCCGGGAGCGGAAATAATTACTTTTTCAGCTCCGGCTTCCAAATGTTTTCCGGCTTTTTCTTTGCTTCTGAATAATCCTGTTGATTCAATCACAATTTTAACGCCCATTTCTTTCCACGGTAATTTAGCCGGGTCTCTTTCGGCAATAATTTTTATTTTTTTACCGTTTACAATGAGCATGTCGCCTTCGGTTTTGATTTCGTAAGGGAAATTTTTGTGAACCGAATCATGACCGAGTAAGTGAGCCAAAGTTTTTACGTCGGTAATATCGTTTATTGCTGCGACTTCGATATTTTCTTCTTCCATCAGTCCGCGGAATACCAAACGACCGATTCTTCCGAATCCGTTAATTGCAACTTTTAACATTGTTCCTCCCATGGAATATTATTTTCCATTTAAACAGGTAATTTAAGCAACGGATGACGTTGCGTTCTCTTTTTTATGTTAAGCCCGAATTTCTCCGGGCTTAAATTATTGAAAACTATTTTCCCGATTCTTGAAAAATGTCAACTTCGCCGTTTATGCTTTTCAGCATGAATTCAGCAGATTCATGCAAATCGCTTTTCGGATAATCGTTTATTACGCTGTTAAAATATTTTTTTGCCGTTTCATTGTCTTTCAACTCTTCGCTGTACAAAAATCCTATCATAAATGAGGCTCTGTAACCGTCGGTTTCATTATAATTTTTCAATATTTGATTATAATAGTTCACGGCATCTTTATATTTACGTTTCTTTTGAGATTCCGCTGCAAGATCAAAAAGTTCTTTTGCGGTCAACCTGATAACCAATTTTTCGGGATAAAGTTTAAGAGAGTATTTTTCATCTAACTCGGCTTCAACTTCTTCAAACTTTGCTTTCAGCATTTTACGTTTAAGATTCATTTTTATAGTTAAGATTACGTCTTCAAAACTCTTGTAAGATTCGGGAGTTTCATCCAAAACTTTGAAGAAAACGCAGTTTCCCTTTTGGTCTTGGACTATTTTGCTTAACTTATTCAACTCGGCATTCCAAATCATCTCGTTTAATTTTTGATCTTTACCGTAACCGCTGACGATTCCGTTTGGATAAACTTTTTCGATAATTCCGTAATTCTTAGGGAAAACTGAATTATCATTAACTAAATTACGAACTGCTTCGTTGTCGCCTTTTTCCATAAATTCGGCTATTTGTTTCTTCATTCTTGAAGCTTCTTCTTCCGAAGCAAAAGCAAATAATTGAATCTTTCTGTTTTTGTTTTTCTTGTACTTTTCTTTATTGTCTTCGTAATATTTTTTCATCAAATCTTCGGTCAAAACAACTTGGTCGGTAACAACCTTATCGTAACAGCCGGAAATAATTTTACCTCTTTTTATATCCTTCATTTGCTCGATTACAGAAGGATCTTCGTCATAACCTTTTTCCAAAGCATCGGCGTAAACCAATTCATTTTCGACATCTCTGCGCACGATCTTGTTTCTGAAATCCGAATTAGCCAAACTTTGTCGCTCTTGAGGCGGAATTTTCTTAAATTTTTTCAAAATATCATTATGCTTCCATTCCAAGTTCAATTTGGGAATACTGACAACAACAGCATTATCCTTTTCTTCAACTTTAACAGAACTGTTCATCTTTTCGCTTGCGATCATGGCAGTATCGATTACAACTTCATATTTTTTCATTAATTCTGCCATTCTGGCTTCTTGTTTTTCTTTTTGATATTTGGGACGAAGCTTATCGAATATGCGTTTTGCAACTGACTTAAAATCTTTCAGTTCAGGTTCTTCATGTCTTATTTTATTAAAAACATGCCAGCCAGTATCTGTCTTGATCGGACCGACCCATTTATCTAAGTCAGCATTCTTGATCGCATCATCTAATTTTTTGTCTTTTCCGACGGTTACGATGAATCCGTTTCCTCTGATATTTTCAATAAGTCCTTGTTTCTTTACGGCTTCTTTATTGATGGAGTACTCGTTCATTATTTCGTTAAAATCAGCGCCTTTTTTCAATTTTTTAACCGCTTTTTTACCTGATTTTTTATTTTCAGTCTGAATATAACGAACGGAAATACTTCTTCTTGTCATAAAATCTTTATTATGCGTATCGTAATATTCTTTAAGTTCGTCTTCCGGCAATCTGTCTATATCAAATTCTTTTTGGAAATAAATTCCGTTGATAACGGGTTTTGATGCATTTAAAATATTCTTCTTTATTTTTTCGTCTTTTTCTAAATCCAAAGCTAAAGCTTCTTGTTCAAAAACTGCTTCGGTACCTATTGTTTTAAGAATTCTTTGTTGACCTTCAACCGTTAAGAATCTTGATTTATACATTGGCGGAATTTTTTTTATTTTTTCATCTAATTCCTGCTTGGTAATTATTTTTCGTTCATTATTATAAGTTTTATACTCACCCAAAACAGTATCTTTCGAAGGTTTTGCGGCAAATAATGCAAATACTCCCAACAAAAGCAAAGTTGAAAGTTTAAGACTCATTTTAGTCATTATTAAAAACTCCTTTTATTTTTTTATTTAATTAACTTCTCGGAAACTGAGTTTAACCGAAATTTTATGACTTTAAAGTCAAGTGAAATAATAACGAATTATTCTTTTAATTATTTCATCAAAAGAATAACTTTACAGCTGTAAAAAGGAAAAAGCATAGCCCAAACAATGCAATTCCATAATAAAACATAAATCGTTTATTTTTTCAGATATATTTTAACCGTCCAAATATGGAAGCAAAAAAAAAGCAAAGCGTTTAAAACGCTTTGCTTTTTATATAACGTTATGTCTTAATTAAGTTCCATTTTCAAAGTCAAACGATGCGGAGTATTAAGGAAATCTTCACTTAAATAACCAAGGTCTGACCAAGAATAATCAAATCTGAATAAAGCAATCGAGGTCGGAACCATTACGCCGAAACCGGCATTAAATCCGTGTGCGTCGTAATTCATTTGTTGACCTGCTCTCAAGAAGAAATTACCGTATTTGTACTCAAAACCCAAATCAAAAGTTTCTTCTCTGTCTACGCTGTTATTAATTTGAAAAGAACCCAATAAATAAGTATCATCTTCAAAACGGTTTCCCATAATATCGCTGGAAATACCGAAACTGAACTGCATAGGCAATTTATAAGACAATTCTTCGGTATCTTCGTCAATTATTCCGTCACCGTCATTATCCAACAAATCAAAAGGATCTTCATCGGTTAATCCGTCGCCGTCGTTATCAATGTCGAATTTAAGATTGGCTCCGAAGTTTCTCAAAGACATGGCAACAATGGTGTTTCTCCATTGAGTATTGTAAACGGAACCCAAATCAACCGACATTCCGTTAACATTGTTATCTTCAACTTCTTCTCGTATGTATTTTGCAGTTACGCCGAAAGAGAATTTATCGGTAAAAGCTTGCGAATAAGTAATACCGGCAGCTAAATCGCTCCACATAAACTCTTCGCCGTTGGGTCCGAATACTTCTTCGGTTGTTTTTTCCATCCAATCACTGTAAAGATAATTAACGGAAAAAGCAAAAACACCGTAATCTGTTACCATTGAATAAGCGACAAATTCTCTGTTGACATCAGCCACCCAAACAGTGTGATCAAAGAATATTTGATCATTGTCTTTTAACGCCAATCCTCCCGGATTCCAATAAACGGAAGAAATATCATCAGCTACGGGAACATAAGCCTGTCCCATACCTACGGCTCGCGCATCAACGCCTATTTTCAGGAATTGAGCTCCTGCCGTTCCTACTTTCGGGAAAATCTCGGCATTAACCGCAAGAGGCAATGCAAGAACTATTGCGAGTAATATCATTACTTTTTTCATTACATTCCTCCTTATTTGATAATTACGAATTTTCCGACGTTTACTTCATCGTTATCCAAATCTTCAACCGAGAAGAGATACAATCCGCTTGCAATTATCTGGTTATGCTTGGAAAGTAAATCCCAGGAGTGAATACCTGAGGCGGTTTTACCTTTGAATACGCCGGAACTCGGCCAAGAGGCTTTTGAAATCGAAATATTATCTTCAAGATAAGATCCGTCATGATCAATCTGATCAACCAAATCGCCGGCTAAAGTGTAAATTCTTATTTTACATCTTTCAGGCAAATTGATAAACCAAATACGCTTACTTTTATCACCTTTGTCATCTTTTTCTCGACGACCGTCAAAATTGCTTAATCCGTAATAAGGATTAGGAACAACCATAACGTTTTCGCCGTTTTCTTTAGCTCCGGGCCCCGGGAAAAAGACTTTCATGTTCGCATCTTTACCGGTTTCAAGATAAGAGAGATCGTTACTCGGCATACCGCGGTCGAAAGCGGTAACCGAAACATAGTATTCTATACCTTTTGCCAATGAATTATTGACTTCGGTTTGATATACTCTGCTCGCCAATCTGAAATCTCTGTAAATATTCTTTAACCATTCGTCAGAAGCAGCAGCCTGACCCAGGTGATTTTTCAAAGGAATATATTTATCTGTATATAACTGCAAATAGACTTTTTCAGGAACATCAGGATGTTTGAACAATAATGCACCCTCATCAAAACCTAGAGATTCTTCGTTTATGCCTTCCAAAACTTCCTCTCTGGTCTTGGTGTTGTAAAGAGGCATTCCCCAGAAAAGATCGCCTTCAGCAACGTTTTGGAAACGATAAAAAGAGTCATATCTTTTATAAACAATATCTTCAGCAGTTGCTGTTCTCGGGTTAGGTAAACCTTTGTCTATTCCGAGATAACCGCCTAAATCAAGATTATTGGCATCAGGATTATTAATCAAAATATTATAATCGTCATAATCTTGATCAGTTTCTATCTTATCCCATTTTTCAACAAGAGCCCAAAACTCGTTTGAACCTGATCCGCTTCTTACGTAAACCGCATATCCCTGGAAATCATGACGCAATCTGAAACCTGTCCAAGGATTCAAATATGCCATATTATTTCTGTTAACAGGATTTCCGTTTTCGTCGAAAGGCGCTAACTCAGGATAATATTCAAACATAGGATTTGATTGCCAATCATCGGTAATATAAGAATCTAAGTCAGCATTAATATCTTGCCAACCTATTATATTTTTTGAAACATTCATGTTATCTACGGTAAACTCGGCTGAATTATCCCACCAAACTTTCACTCCGTCTCCGTTATTGATGAGTTCAGAGTACATTTTGGGAATTGACGGAGGTTCCGGCGGCTCGTAATGAGGGAACGTATCCGGTTTGACAACAGTATTCAATTGTTGAGCTTCACCGTAAATTTCCTTTGCCCAATCAGCTTGGTGTTTGAGTTCAGCTTCCGTTTCTCCGGGGAATACGGCAATAACGATTTTCATTGTCGCTTTGGGAGCCAAATTCCATCTGTTATCCAGAGTATCATAACTGGCAGTTCCGGGTTGAGCACCGTAAAAACCGAACATAAAACGAGTATCTTCCGGTTCAGGATGAGGAGCTCCAAGTATGGAAAGATCTCTTATATCCTGAATTTGCTCTTTCGGAGAGCGTCCGGTCAATAACCAATATTTTTCATTTTTCTTGCTGTGATCATAGGGATCGGAATCATCGGGTCCGTCTCCTACTTTCCAATACCAGCAGGAGAATTCCAAAGAATCGGGATCGGGAGTACAAACTCTTGCTCCGAGACGTCCGGTTGTAAGACCATTATCTCCGTCTGCATCGTAAGTATAAGCAAATTCATAGTCACCTGCTACATAGTAACTTACATCATCTTTTGCTCTTTCCGTGTCATCCCATGACTGAGGACCCACATCAGCATCCATATAAATACCCATGGCACAATCATATAAAGTATCTCTTAAGTTCATATTGGTAATATCAAATTCAATATAAACCATATTTTTAATATAACCGTAACTCCATTGATAACTCATTTGTCTTACTCTGATATTCAAAGGAGCATGTTCGTGATTACCGGCTCCGGTTTCAGTATAAAAACGTTTTCCGGGAGTTCCGAAAGGACTGTAATCATAATAATAAGAGATGTAGTCCTGTTCCGAAACAGGGAATCCGTCTTCATCATAGAGTCCGTCCATATCGTCATCGTATTCTGCCGTAAGAAGGAAGTCATCGGTAGGATCGGCACTCAAATTCATAAATCCGAGCGGAAACCAAATATCGTAATTTTTTATAACCTTATCGTTAACCTGTGCAATAGATTCGGGATCACCGGCTAAAAGTTCAGCCATGGTCATATCGCCGAAACTGTTAAATACTTCAGGCATTTCCGAAGCATTTCTGAAAGGATAAGCATATCCTGCCGGATCTTCATCTATTTTGCCGTCACCGTCATCGTCAACACCGCGTCTTTGCTCTCTTATACTGGCATAAAGAACAGTGTCTATCAAGTTATTTACCGCATAATTCGGTATTCCGGTTTCTTCCTGATTATAAGCGGGAAGAAATTCGAAGATAGAATGATCGCCGTCAAATCCGACGCTGACAAGAGTATCTATAACCAATTCAGCATTAGGATATTGCTCGGGATTTTCCAAAACTTCCGATTCGGAAATCATTTCTTCCGTAGAATTATGTTTATCGACAAAATACAATTTTTCGCCGGCATTGTTTCTGCGTTGTTTTTTGGCTCCGAACCAAAGAGCTCCTTGATAAAGATAATCGATTCCGCTTCCTCCCGGATATTCGAGAGAAGGCCAACGGGGTGAATTATTCCCGGAACCAAAGAATCCATAATTACTTACTCTGAGCCAGATATTACCTATATTATGGTATTTTTTCTGATCTTGCTGTTTAGACATAACCGCATCTTCGGTTGTTTTCGCAAACAATCCTCCGCAAACCAAAAGCAAGGCAATAAGACTCAAGAGAAATTTTTTAAAATGGATTATCATAGAATTCCTCCATCTATTCTTTTTTTTTAATCTAAATTAAATACAACGGCAAAAGTAACCCAACAAGCAATCGGTTTACCGCCGTTTTCGCCCGGTTGAAATTTCCATTGTTTCACGGCTGTTATAGCCGCTTCATCCAAACCGCCGGGACCGTCCATCAAGCTTTTTATTATCTTAACGGCTCCGACCGAACCGTCTTCAAAAATTTCCGCGCGTACCACAACTTTACCTTGCAAACCGAGTTTTCTGGCAAAATCGGGATAAACGGGAGGCACTTGTTTAATAGCCTGCGGAGCTTTTTCAAAAACAGCAAAATCTGAAGTTTTACCTTCTTCGCGACGAGTAACAACCTCCAGCTTTTCATCTTCAAATACGGTGCTGGCAATTGTTGAAACTTCTTCAAGTTCCTCTTCCTCGTCATCGGAGAATTCATCATCGATAACGATTTCGACCACAGGTCTTGCTTCCGCTTTAGGCGGCTCGATTTTTTCTTTAATTTCCGGAGGTAATTCTTCAACTTGATTAACTACAACCTCTTTTCTCTCAAACGGTTTCACCTGCATCTTAGGAGACACAAGGAAAGCAAACAATGAGAACAATACAGCCAAACTGAAGGCTTTATCATAATATGATCCGGCAATATCTTTCCAATCTTTAAACTCTTTCATAATATCACCTACCTTTTTAATTTAGCTTCAAAAGAAACACGCAAAGCGTTTGCTTCACGCAATTGATTCATAATGTCCGCCATCAAACCGTAACCGGTATTTTTATCCGTCCTGAAACATGTAACGGTATTATAATTAAGAGCAAGCTTACGCATCATAACGTATCTTACGTTCGGAATATCGATAATGAAATCGTCTATCGAAATCCGATCGAGCCTGTCCACGTATATTGTCGTAGCCATTTTACGCTGAATTTTATCAATCGCTTTGGCTTGCGGCAAAGTAACCTTCAAACCGTCTTCCGTTACAAACACTGTAGTAACCATGAAGAAAAGCAAGATGATAAAAGCCACGTCCGACATCGACGCTGTAGGGATTTCGGCAGTCGGTTTATTCTTTTTTGTAAATTTAGCCATATCAACCCCTTAGTTTGTTCCCAGAGATATTTTTTCAGCTCCGCCCAAGCGTAACTGATCCAATACCTGAATCATGAATTTATATCTGCTTTTACGGTCAGTTTTCAATGAAAAAACCATGTCAGGATTTTCAGCTACGGTCTTTTTAATCTCACGATTAATTTTATTCACCGCAATCTCTTCTCCGTTGAGAAAAACTTTTCCCGCCGGATCAACATAAATCTTGGTCAGGTTATCATTTTTCAGTTTAACCCGCTGATTATCCGCTTTACTCGGAGCCGGTAACATTAAGCCCAGCCCCTTCTTAATATCAAACGTCGTAGTCGACAAAAAGAACACGAGCAGACAAAAAGCGATGTCAGAAAGTGATGAGGTAGGAATACCGTTCATCTCACGCTTTTTCCCGCGATTTATCATCTTTATGCTCCGTGTTTTTTAGCAATTAACGTTTCTACAACTTTTTCGGATCCGCGCTGCATATCAAGAACGATTCCGTCAACCATGGTCATAAATATATTATTAAAGAATTGAACCGGGATAGCCACAGCCAAACCGGCAGCAGAAGTAATAAGAGCGATTTTCATACCGTCAGCAACAATAGTCGGATCAACTTCACCTGCTTTTGCAATAGCTTCAAAAGCTTCAATCATACCTACAAGAGTTCCGAAGAAACCGAACATAGGAGCCAAAGCTATAGAACTGGAAAGAGCCACAAAACCTTTTTCAAGGAAAGCCATTTCAATAACGCCAGCGCTTTCGATAGCTTTTTCCACAGCTTCCACGCCCATATCAGCTTTTTGAAGTCCAACTTTAAGAACGGAAGCAACAGGACCGCCGATACGATCGCATTCTTCTTCTGCTTCTTTATATTTACCTTCTTCAACCAAAGGAACGATAACGTCAAGAATCTTATTCAATCCTTTTTTAGCCATTGATAAAGCAACCAATTTCCAAATAATGGTAGCAATACCCCAAATAAATAATGCCAAGATAGGCCACATGGTGAATCCGCCCTGAATAAACAAATCAACCAATCCGCTTCCGACAATATTTCTTGCCAATTCTTCCATTCCCGACATTTCGTTTGTTTCTTCTATTTCAAGTTCGGCTTTTTCAGCTGAAGGCTGTTCAGTATTCTCAACCGCAGCAGCGTTATCGGCAGTTGTCGCTTCAGCTGCATCTTGAGCAAATAAATTTCCGGTCAGCATAATTGCCGCCATAAGGATCAGCGCAATGATATTTCTTTTTTTCATATTAATATTCCTCCTCTAATTACCACTTATATGAAATTCCCACCGAAACGGTTCTTCCCGAGCTGAAATGATTCGGTCTGTCAGTTTCGACGTTATGTACGTAAAGTTCGTTTGCTTCTTCTTGGGGGTTGTCAAAGTTTGTATCTCCGTCATCGACAGGATCGCCGGTTACGGGGTAAACGTATAAGACGTTACGTTTGTCAAACAAATTGTTAACAGTAACGTTAAGTCTTATTTTTTGATTTTCTGTAATACCGAATTCTTTGTGAATAGTCATGGATGCATTATCTTGATAATCCATTCTTTCTTCGTTTTTACCCAATTCGGCTCCGTCTTCCGTTAAACGAGTATAAGGATGTCCGGAAGAAATATCGTAAAGAGAGTTGATTCCGAAAGCTCCCCAAACACCCAACGGGATATTAAAATCTGTTCCCGGGAAGTAGAAGTCTTGATCTTTTTGAACCAAGAAATTCAAGCCTAATTTAAATACGTGACGAGTATCCCAGTTGAGGGCAAATTCGCGCAAATCGGTGTCATCGGATTTGATCTGAGTTTCGTTGGCATTACCTTCAGCCCAAGCCAAAGAGTAAGAAATATTTCCGCTTATATAGTTTGACATTCTCTTGTCTAAAGAAAAGTCAATACCTCTTGCGGAACCGTAATCTTCGGAAATGTATCTGTAGAATTTAACATTGTCGTCACTTTCCAAATGTTCTTCTCTGGTGCTTACATAGTTATAAGTATTTTTATAATAAGCCTGGATGTTCATCGCCCAGTCATCTGAAATTTGGTGTTGAAGACCGACTTCGTAAGTAATTGTTGTTTGAGGATCAAGATCCGGATTACCGACAACGATGCTTACATCGGAAGCAGCTGCGTCTTCAGGACTTCTGGAAGTGAAGATATAACGCATTTGCGGCAATTGACTTTGATAGTTGTAAACAAAGTGAATCACGTCGCGATCAGAAATCGGGTGAGAGATACCCAAACGAGGAGAAACCATCAATTTAGATCTGTTGTTTGACTCGATACTTTGAGAAGTATAAGATCCGTTATCCATAATTTTGTCGTAATCTTTTCCCAAGTACCAATAATCAAAACGCATTCCCAAGTTAACGATCATACCTTCATATTCCATTTTATCTTGAAGATAGAATCCCATTTGAACCGGGTTTGCTTTGTAACCGTTTACGACGCCGCTGGAAGCATTTGCCGCATCATAATAAACATCTTTATGATAATAATAAACGGTATTTTGGATGGTCGAATCGTTTTTATCGTAGAATGTTACAACAGAATCCACGGGAGCTGTTATGCCGCCCGGTCCGTTTTGTACATATACATAACTTTTTTTCTTAAGTTTATCGGTAGGATTACCGTCTCCGTCATTATGGAATTCAATGTTAGGATTACTTGCGTTTTCATAAAAAGAGTTTCCGGAGAAAAGACCTTCGTAGCTCATGCGCTGTTCGTTAAGGTAGTTATCCCAACGAATATCGTCTATAAACCAAGCATTTTGTTTTTGGCTTTTTTTAATGTCATGCAAAACGCCTTCAAATCCGGCTTTAATTTCGTGAATATCATTCAATTGATGCTGATAATCGATTCTTACTGCCGTATTTGAGGTTTTATCGTCAACAAGACTTCTGTAAACGGAACCGGGAGCGGTGAAATATCCGAATCCTCTCATATCATCAAATGAAGATTGGATTGTGGGAGCATATTGCCAATCAGCCAAAGCATCCCAAGCATCAAGGATACCGTTTTCGTTTGCGTCCATTTTTGCAAGACCGTATTTTCCTGAAGCAGGATCATATAAATCAGGATTATCGCTTACTTGGAAAAATTCGTCTTCATCAATTCCGCGAGGTTTTTGCACTGATGTTTTATCAAATCTGTTAATTTTAAATTTCAAATTTCGTTTTGCATCCAAAACCATATCATAGGTAAAAATAATTTGGCTTTGATCAGATTCTGTTTCAGCATAATGGTCAATAGCGTATCTGAAAGAATGCGCATAAGGTCTGTTAAGTCCTCTGGATCCTCTGTAAGCCAAGGTGAACTTGTTTTTGACGTCATGTTTATAAGTTGTTTTAAGGTTCCAGTTAATTGTATTATAGTTTCTGTTTCCCAGATCAAAACCCATGAAGTCATCACGATTTTCATAGGGATCATAATCTATATCGTAAGCTTCATTCAAACCGAGCTGCAAATCACCGGCAGCATCAGGTCCGAATTCATTAAAAGGATTACTCTTATAGTAATTCATGAAACGACCGTCAGTCCAAGCTCCTCCTCCGTTAAAGAAGAAAGTCAATTTATCTTTGTAAGCAAAAGGCAAAACAGGACCGCTCAAAATACCGGAAATTTTATCGGTATTGTTCCCGTCTCCGAAAAAGTGATCAGATTCAAAATTGATTTTTCCGCTGTATTCGCTTCCGCCGTCTTTGGTAACGACAGTAACCATACCGGATTGAGCATTACCGTATTCTGCGGTAAGTCCCCCGGTCATTACTTTCATGGCAGCGATAGCATCATTATCAATTGTCAAAACGGCGCCGCCGTCAACCGGATCCGATACAGACATACCGTCAACGGTATATCCTACTTCGTTTCCTCTTCCACCTCGAACGTGAACTTCGCCGCCCGTGCTTACGGCTCCTGCTTTTGAAGCAACAAGACCCTCGATATCGGCAATAGGAGAGTTTTCGATTTCTTCGGTTGAAATGGAGACAACAGAACCTGTTTGTCCTTTTTTCACCATTTTTTGTTTACGTTCATTAATAACAAAATCATCAATCTGCACATCAGTTGATCTCACAACAATCTTTTCGGTAGTTGTTTCATCAACGCTGATTACGACACCTTGGATTTTTTGAGGTTGAATACCGACGCCCTGAACAACCAATGTATAGGTTCCGGGCGGGATATTTAAAATCATGAATCTGCCGCGCTCATCGGTTAAAGCCCCTAAGGACGTACCTTCAAGCACAACATTGAGATAAGCTTTTTTCTCGCCGTTATTATCTTTAACCGACCCGGTCAGTTTACCCGTTGTTCCGGCAAAAAGCGAAGAACACACAAGTAAAGCAATCAATGTCAGCAGGAATATAGCTTTACGCATCCAATAATCCTCCCTGTATTTTTTTTATTATTTTATTTTTTTTATTCCAGGCAACAAAAACCTTGTTACAAATCAGAGATGTCAATCATTTTTTGTAACAAATTAATCAAAAAAGCATTATATCGGTTAATTTTGTTTTCTGCGTTAATTCTCGAAACAGCAATTCAGCCTGATATATTATTTAATATTTCAAACAAACTTTTTCTTTTTTTTCGGTCTTTTTTACGCTTCCGACAATAATGCCGTTTGTCTCCTCAGCAATTGATTTTGACTTATCGGAATCAACCATTATGACATAGCCTATGCCCATATTAAAAGCCTTAAAAGCTTCTTTCAGCTCAACATTGCCTTCCTTTACGAGGAATTTAAATAAGTCGGGAATTTGCCAAGAAGACGTATCAATCTCAGCGACCAAACCATCAGGCATAACTCTTTTGACGTTTCCTTCCAATCCGCCTCCCGTTATGTGAGCCATTCCGTTAATATCTCCTCGATCAGAGTATTTTTTTAAAAGATCATAATAGGAAATATGCACTTGCAACAAAGCTTCCGCAACCGAAGTTTCAGTGCCGGGAATTTTAGAATCAACGCCTAATTTGCATTTTTCGAAGATAATTTTGCGAGCAAGAGAATAACCGTTAGTATGAAGTCCGGAAGATTTATAACCGATAATAACATCTCCCTCTTTTATTTTTTCTCCCGTAACAATATTATCCTTTTCGACAATTCCGACAATGGTTCCTGCCAGGTCAAAATCATCTTCTCCGTAAATTCCGGGCATTTCCGCCATTTCTCCGCCGATAAGAGCCATTCCGTGCTCAGCACAAGCATGAGCAAACCCGGCAATAATTTTCTCCATTATTTCCGGATCAAGCTTACCTACCCCTATGTAATCCAAAAAGAATTGAGGATGAGCTCCCTGAACAAATATGTCATTAACGCAATGATTGACCAAATCCTGTCCGACCGTATCATATTTACCGGCCTTGATCGCAATCATCAACTTGGTTCCGACTCCGTCCGTACTGGCAACAAGAACCGGTTTTTTCCATTTTTCCAAATCAACCTGATAGAGTCCGCCGAAACTGCCTATTTCGGTTAAAACATTTTTATTGAATGTTTTTTTCACAAGAGGTTTGATCTTGTTTACACTGTCCTCACCGGCTTGAATATTTACGCCTGATTCGGCGTAAGTCATTTTTTTTGTCATCATTCCATCCTTAAAAGGTCATCATTTGTTTCAATTTCAGGAAACGGTCTTCGATATCCTTTTCGGATAATCCCAAAGTTTTTTCAAAACTGAAAGATTCAATATTAAAAGATGCGACCGCAGTCCCCAAAAGCATGGCTTTTTTAAAATTATCCTCCGTTAAACCTCCGTTGGCGACAAGAAAGCCCATAAAGCTTCCGGCAAAACTGTCGCCTGCACCGGTAGGATCAACAACTTTTTTCAAAGGATAAACCGGGACGCTGAAAATTTTGTTGTTGTAAAAGCCTGCAGCTCCGTAAGCTCCCTGCTTGATAACCAGAGCTTTTAATCCGAACTCCAAAAGATAATCCGCAGCAAGAAAAACATTTTTTTTACCGCTGAAAATTTTGGCTTCTTCTTCATTTATAAAGAGAATATCTATTTCTTTTATAACATCGCTCAAAGCATCTCTTTTTCCGGTTATCCAAAAATTCATGGTATCGCCGGCAACAAATGTTTTTTCATTCAATTGATTTAAGACATCAATCTGCAAATCCGGATCAATATTTCCCAGCAAAGCAAATTCTGCGGATTTATAACTTTCCGGCAAAACCGGCTTAAAATCGGCAAAAACATTTAAATCGGTAAAAGCAGTTTCAGCCGTATTCAAATCATCATAAACGCCGCCCCAGCGAAAAGTTTTCCCTTCGGTTGTTTTAAGACCGTCGAGATTAATATCTTTTTCGATCAAAGATTGTTTCGCTTCTTCGGGAAAATCATTGCCGATAACCCCGACAATTCCCGCTTTTGCAAAATAAGAAGCGGCAACCGAAGCATATAAAGCCGATCCTCCGGGCGAAGACTTTACTTCTCCGAAAGGAGTTTTCACGTCATCCAACCCGACGCTTCCCACAATTACTAAATTCATTATATCCCCGTTTAAGGTTTAATTTTTTACTGAAGAATTTTGAACGGAAGAAGAAGAGAAAAAATTTAACTGTTCCAAACCGCCGTTGTTCAAAAGACCGATAACGGCAAGCAAAGCAGACAGCAAAAGAAATTTTCTGAGAAAATCAGACCATGTATTTCTTTTATTGCTTTTTCTCTCCAAAAAACGTTTTTTCACTTCTTCGTTAAATTGATTCATTTCAGCCTTTCAATAAATCAGCAAGACCTTGTCGGAATCTGCTGATTCCTTCTTTTATGTTTTCCATACTGTTGGCATAGGAAAATCTCACATAATTTCTAACTCCGAAAGCTTGCCCCGGAACAATCGCAATATGATATTTTTCCAAAAAGTAAGTACATATCTCAACAGTATCTTTAATACCGGCTTTATTGTTTTTAAGATAATACGAAATATTGGGCATAGCGTAAAATGCACCGTTAGGCAAGAAACATTCAACGTGAGGGATTTTGTTCATTTCTTCCACAAGGAAAGATCTTCTTTTGTCAAATTCCAAACGCATGTTCTCTATTTCTTCGGTATCGGTGTTCAAAGCGACAACGGCTGCTTTTTGAGCCATAGCGTTTACGCAGGATGTAGTATGACTTTGGAACATGGCGGCGCGTTTAATAATTTCCGCCGGTCCTGCCGCATAGCCCAATCTCCAACCGGTCATAGCATAAGCCTTTGAAACTCCGTTTATGACAACAGTATTTTCAAAATGTTCTCGAGAAAATGAGGCAACCGAATAATGTTTTTCATTTCCGTAAATTAATTTTTCGTATATTTCGTCCGAGATAATAAGCAATCCGTGTTTAAGACAAATTTCGGAAAGAGATTCAAGCTCTTTTTTGGTGTAAACCGTTCCCGTCGGATTATTTGGAGAATTTATCAATACGGCTTTAGCCGTAGGATTATCCGCAACAGCTTCTTCAAGTTGCTCGGGAGTCATTTTAAAACCGTTTTTTTCATCGGTTTCGATAATCACCGGAACAGCATCGGCAAGTTCAATTTGCGAAGGATAACTCACCCAATAAGGCGCCGTCAGGATAACCTTGTCTTTAGGATCGCAAACAGCCATAAGAATATTAAAAATAGATGCTTTTGCGCCCGGAGAAACCAAAATTTGTAAAATATCATATTCTAAGTTGTTATCTTTTTGAAGTTTTTGACATATTGCTTTTCTCAACTCCGGAATACCGGGATTGGCGGTATAACGAGTAAAATTGTCCTTAATCGCTTTTATTCCAGCTTCTTTTATGTATTCGGGAGTATTGAAATCAGGTTCTCCCACGCCGAAATTAATAACATCAATTCCTTTTGCCTGCATTTGTTTTGCTTTTGCCGAAATAGCCAAAGTCGGAGAAGGCTTAATTGATTTTGCTCTGTTGGAAATTTTAACAGCCATAAATTACCTCAATAATATGATTTTTTGTAATTTTATCAGATTTAGATGTTCGGATTAAAATTATGCTCAATATTGTCAAATAATTCCATTGATTTATCCTTAATATTTATTTTTGAGCAGAAACCTTATTTTTTTGACGGGCTGAATATTCTCTTTATTTCATCTTATAAATTCATAATTAAATACAGATTAAAATAAGGAAAGTCCTCCTTTTGCGAGGTTATTATCGCAGCAACTTTCCCGGGAAAAAACTTAAAATAAAGTTAAAATTTATTTTTCATCCAATCGCATCTCGGCAAGCTTATCTTTTTAAAATAAAATTTCGAGTATATTTTAAACTTCCTCAACCGGCTTTTCCCGTAAATTTTCATCTTAATGCAATAAAAGCAACTGAAATCAAAAAGCCCCGAACTTTTGTCCGAGGCTTAACAAATTAATTAAAAACTATTTTTGCGACATCAGCAAAACAAGAGCCGCCGTATTATAAATATCTTCCCATGAACATCCGCGAGACAAGTCGCAAATCGGAGCGGCAAGTCCTTGGATAATCGGACCGATTGCTTCCGCTTTGGCAAAACGCTGTACCAATTTGTAACCGATATTTCCGGCTTGAAGATCGGGGAAAATAAGAACGTTTGCCTGACCGGCAACTTTGCTTCCGGAAGCTTTTTTATCGGCAACCGCCGGAATAATTGCGGCATCAAGCTGTAACTCGCCGTCAAATTCAAAATCAACTTTGCGCTTTTCGATAATTGCTTTGGCAGATGTTACTTTGTCAACCAATTCATGCTTGGCGGAACCTTTGGAAGAAAATGAAAGCAACGCAACTTTAGGATCATCGCCGATAAGCTGTTTTCTGGTTTTGGCGGTACTGACGGCAATATCCGCCAATTGTTCGTCAGTGGGATTCGGAACCACTGCGCAATCGCCGAACAGGAAGATCCTGTCTTCGCCCATAAAGTCCGGGGTAACCATAATAAATGAGCTGGAAACCGTTTTTAATCCCGGTTGAACTCCGACTGCCTGCAAAGAGGCTCTAAGCACATCGCCGGTGGTATTGGCGGCTCCCGCAACCATTCCGGATACTTTTTCGAATTTGACCATCAAAGCTCCGAAAAAGAGAGGTTGTCTGACTATTTCGCAAGCCTGCTCTTCGGTAATTCCTTTTTTCTTTCTTTTTTCAAAAAAGAATTTTTCAAATTCGGCAATATTTTCATATTTATCGGGATCAATAATTTCCGCTCCGTCGATATCCGCCCCGACTTCGGCGGCAATTTTTTTTATTTCGTCTTCTTCGCCGACTAAAACTACTCCTGCCATTTCTTCTTTTATAACGGCTTCGGCAGCTTTAAGAGTTCTTTCGTCTTTTGCTTCCGGAAGAATAATTTTTCCGTTTAACGCTTTAGCTTTTTGACGGAATTGTTCAAGAATATTCATATTTTCTCCTAAGTTAAATTAAAACTTTTATTTTTTATTTTCTTCTTCAATGACAATTTTGGAAATATCGGCAATTTTCAAAAACTCGGTTCTGACTTTTTCAAGCAAAGCCAACCGATTGTTTTTCAGCTTTTCGTCTTCGGAATTTACCAGAACTTTATCAAAAAAGTTATCTATTGCCATACGAGCTTTTACCAAAATTTCCATTCCCGCTTTAAAATTTTTAGCTTTTATTTTTTCATCCAAAATCGATTTATTGACATCAAAATATTCAAACAAAGCTTTTTCGGCGTCTTCCGCCAAAAGTTCTTCGGAAACAGGATTTGAAACAGACGTTTTAGCCAAAATATTGGCTACCCTTTTGTAACCGCCCACCAAATTCAAAAATTCGGAGCTGTTTCGATATAATTGAATATCCTCGGCTCTTTTGACCGTTAAAGGGATATCAGACCAATCCGAATGTTTGATACTGTCAATTACGTCATAAGAAATTTTATTTTGCTGCATAAACCATTCGATTCGCTGAGCAAAGAAATCTTTTACCTTGTCGATATTGTTGTTTTTCTCGGGCAATTTTAATTCAAGCTGTTTAAAAGCCGTCTCAATCAATTCAAATAAAGAAAATTCCCAATTGCGAGAGACCGTAATCTGCACTGCTCCGTTGGCGGCTCTTCGCAAGGCAAAGGGATCGCCTGATCCGGTAGGAATTAAACCGACTCCCATAATTCCGCAAACCGTATCTATTTTATCGGCAACCGCAACCAAAGCGCCGACCGGGCTTCCGGGCAATCCGTCTTTGGGTCCTCGCGGCATGTAATGCTGATAAATCGCTTCCGCTACCTCTCGGTTTTCTCCCGTTTTCAAAGCGTAAGCCTGCCCTATATAACCCTGAAGCTTGGTAAACTCTTTTTCTCCCAGCATAAGCGTAACCAAGTCGGCTTTGGCAAGCAAAGCAGCCCTTTCCGCATTTTTACGGGTATTTTCGTCGAGATTTAATTTATCTGCCATGAAACGAACCAAAGCGCAAACTCTTTCCGTTTTTTCGCGAAGCGTCCCCAGTTTTTCCTGAAAAGTTACTTCTTCAAGTTTTTGAACGTAAGAATCCAACGACTTAGCAGTATCTTCATTATAATAGAAAGAAGCATCTTCCAAACGGGCAGTTACTACTTTTTCGTTTCCGAGACGAATAATATCGCTGTACGCAGGATCTCCGTTTGAGATAAAAACAAATTTATTGCTCAATTTTCCTTCTGAATCCTTAACGGCAAAATATTTTTGATGCTGAGTCAAAGTGGAAGTAATTATTTTTTCCGGCAAAATAAGATATTTGGAATTAAATTCGGATAAAACGGCAGTAGGATACTCTACCAAATCCGTTACTGTTTCCAATAATTTTTTATCTTCGACAATAGTCATGGAGCCGTCGGGAAAAATATTTTCCATTTGCTTCTCAATCAGAGCTTTTCTCTCTTTTCTGTCTGCAATGACATGAACAGACTTAAGATCTTCGAGATAAGTATCAGCGGAATTAACGGTTACCGGGTTTGAAACTCGAGAAAATCTGTTGCCGTAAGAAATATTTCCCGATACCAAGTTATCAAATTTAATGTTTATAATCTCATCGTTAAGCAAGGCAACAATCCAACGAACCGGTCTGGCAAACATAAAGTCTTTTGAACTCCATTTCATTGACTTCGGGAACTGAATTTTTTTAATGACTTCCGGCAAAGCATCAGCTAAAATATCTGCAAGTTCTCGTCCTTTCACCTCTTTTTTGAAAGCAATATATTCTCCTCTCGGAGTTTCTTTTATAAAATAATCTTTCTCTTCGACTCCGGCTCCTCTCAAAAAACCGGCTCCGGCTTTAGACAGACTTCCGTCTTCGGCAAAAGCAATCCGCTTTGCAGGTCCCGTTTTTTCAATTATCTCATCTTCCTGACCTGTTTTTATTTGATTAAATTTTAAGGTAAAGCGCCTCGGTGTGTTAAACTCCTCTACAGATTCAAAATCAAGTTTTTTATCCTTAAATATTTTTAATAAAGAGTCCGTAAAAAGTTTCATTGCCGGTTTGATATATCCGGCGGGAATCTCTTCCGTTCCTATTTCCAACAATAAATTCTTGCGATTCAAACTTTCCTCCCGGAAATGATTATTTTCCCGATATTTATGAAATTAAGTTTATTAAAATCTTATATGTTTTATTAAAACCAAAATTTAACTCTTATTCATTGTGTCTATATTTTATTGTCATAAAAAGTATTTTTAAATATTATTGTTTCTGATACAGACAACAAACGATATAATGAGGAATAAACGTAACAAATTGATTTTATTAAAATTACAAAATTAACGGCAATATAAAAAACTATTTAATATTTGTTTTAATTCTTACAGAAAAGAAACCTGCCGGCGAGAATTTGTTTTTCTTCCGAATTATACATCTTTAACTTATAATATTTTAGACAATAAAAAGAGATCAATCACAATGAAAACTGCTTAAAACGAAAAAAAACGGCAAGCTGTCAGTCAAGACACAAAAACTTCTTACCGGGATAATCATTGCTCCGAAAAACAGCCTATAAACTTCTGCCGCCGATATTTACCGTAAAATATTTTTTTATTATCCTTTTAAACCGCTTGAAGCATAGCTTTTTATAATATGTTTTTGCCCTAACAAAAAGACCATTAAAAGCGGTAAGATACTGAAAGTTGAAGCAGCCATAAGCAAAGTCGTTTGCGAAGAAGATTCCTGAGAAAAATTGCTTAATCCGACCTGCAAAACTCTGAGATTTTTACTGTTGGTTACAACAAGAGGCCACATAAAACTGTTCCAGCTTCCGATTAACGAAAATATGGCAGAGGTTGTCAAAACCGATTTGGACAAAGGTAAAATAATTTGCCATAAAATCCTGAAAGATCCGCAACCGTCAATAGCGGCGGCATCCAATAAATCCTGCGGAATTGTTTTAAAATTTTGTCGCAACATGAAAATAGTAAAGACATTGGCAATCCAAGGAATAATTAAAGCCATATAAGTATCTATCCAGCCCAAGCCGTTAAGCAAAACATAAGCCGGAATAAGGTAAACAGGCTGAGGAACCATCATCATGCTTACAAATAAATAAAAAATAAAATCCCTTCCCTTAAACTGCATTCTGGCAAAAGCGTAAGCTGCCAGAGAACTCGTAATCAAAACACCGATGAGCACGCAAAAAGCAACGAATAAAGTATTGGCGAAATATAAGGCAAAAGGCACTTTTTGAAAAGCAATTTTATAGTTTTCGAAATGAGCGTTAACTTCCGTTTTATGGCTTAAAAGTTTATTGCTTACCTTGTCATAAGCCCGGGCAATTTTACCCTCGTGATTAAAAATATGAACGTAAGAACTGTCGCCGACCGGTTTAACGATTTTGGCGGTTCTTTCAGTTCCGTTTTCGTCATAAACGTCATAATCGTCTATCGGTATAAATCCGACATGTCCTTTATTTACTTCCAACTCAGATTTCAGCGAAGTGGATACCATCCAAATAAAAGGAATAACCATGGTAATACCGCAAAGAATCAAACAAAGATAAACTATTGATTTTCCTAAAAATCTCATTTTACCGCCTAATAATGGACTCGTTTTTCAATTTTTTTCTGTACTAAGGTTAAACTTAAAATAATCACAAATAAAATTAACGCAACAGCGCTTGCATAACTGAGGTTGTTACTTTCTCCGAAACCTTTTTCATAAATATAATAAACAATTACTTTTGTTGTTCCCAGAGGTCCGCCGATGGGAGGTCCCGTCATCAAATAAACCTGCGAGAAGACCTGAAAAGTAGTAATTGTAGTCATCATCAAAACATAATAAGTAGTGGGAGAAATAAGAGGAACGGTTACTTTAAAAAATTGCTTTATTTTACTTGCCCCGTCAATTTCCGCAGCCTCGTAATAAACATTGGGGATATTTTGCATCCCTGCCAAATAAAGAATTGTGTTATAACCCAGTGAACGCCAAATCGAAACAAGAATTATGGAAAACAACGCCAAAGAAGGACCGGCAAGAAAAAACGGAACATCGATACCGAATTGTCCGAAAAACAACTCAAAGATACCGCGGCTTTCTGCAAGCCATCCCAGAGGATTTAAGCCGATTTTTTTCAGAAAATAATTAGCCAAACCGCTTTGCTGATTAAAAATAATTTTCCAGACAATAGATATTGCCACCATAGAAGTAACGGAAGGAATATAATAAACCGTCCTGAAAAAACCTCTTAATTTTTCTATGCCGTTAAGCATGGTTGCAAAAATCATAGACAAAATCAAAGTAATCGGCACAATACCTATAACCAAATAAAAAGTATTGAGCATAGATTTCCAAAATTCGCGATCATGAAGAATGGCAAAATAATTATTTAAACCGATGAAATCACCTGCTCCGCCCACAGACCATTCAAAAAAGCTGATAATAAAAGACAAGGTTATGGGAATCAATCTAAAAACCAAGATTATTATAAAAGCAGGCAATATGTACAGATAGGGATATATTTTTTTTACTTTTCCCAAAAATGCTTTAACTGTATCAAGCAGATTGGGATACTTTTTTTTCACTTTTCCAAAAAATGCTTTAACTGTATCAAGCAGATTGGGATACTTTTTTTTCACTTTTTTCTCCAACGCTTTTTTATTATTTTTTTAAAATTCGCATAAAAATTTATTTATTTATCCGAAAATATAAATCGGAGAGAGATAATCAATAAAATCAATAATCGTGTCAATCAAAATGAAAAAATCAGAATAACATTCGAATATTTTAATTATCTGTTTCGTTTTTTTCCAAAATTTCCGCCATTGTTTTTAAGCTGTTTTCAAAACTGAGAGGAAATTTAAAAAGCTCCGATTCTCTGTCAACAATCTTTGTTAATTCCGAAATCTTAGTTTTTACTATGAAATCAGTTTGCGGATCATTTTCAAAATTAAGTTTACGATAAAAATATAAAGCAGGCAAAAATTGACCGTTTCCGTAAAGATTATCGGCAAGAATCAAAATAACTTCCTCCCGTTTGGAGTATTCGGGGAAAGAGAAATAAATATCCAGCAATACATTTACGGCTCTCGATATTTTGTTTTTTCCCATATCGGCGGCAGCAATTAAAAGCATGGTCTCGGGATTTTTTCCTCTTTCAATCACAAACCGATTCAAAAGCGTGTCCGCTTCTTCAAATTTTCCTCGATACATCAAATTAACTCCGATTTTATTCATGATCGCTGTGCTGTCCGAAAAAGAAGAATCAGCCAACATATTAAAATAAACTTCATTTGCCTGACCGTATAATTCAGAGGTTTCGTAAAGATCAGCCAATGTCAATAAAATATCATTGTAAGATCGTCGATAAGACATGGAATCGATAACGGAAGATATAACCCGGGAATATTGTCGCGGAGATTTGTCTTCCAATAACAAACGCAACGCATTCAAAGCGTCTTTTACCATAACCGAATCTCTCGATGACGAAATTACTTTTCCGTAAAGCGCGACAGCCTGTTCTTCGTTACCTCTCAAGGTTTGAATTTTTCCGCGCCAAAAACTCAAAGTGTCGTCTGTTTCAGATTTACCTCTCGCCAGAATATCGATTAATTTTTCGGCATTCTCCGTATCGTTTTTTCCTATGTAATATTTTATCAAATCCAATCCGGTTTTTCTTCCTCTCTCCGAATCGTAATTTTTTCCGGTAAATGCCAGCAAGTAGTCTTCGGTATCTTCATATTTTCCGAGCGTGTAATTTATCCGTTCAAGACGAAAACTTATGTCGGGATCATTCGTCAGCTTCAGATAATCTGCGTACAATTCGGAAGCAACCGTAAAATTGCCTTTCGAATAATTGTAATTTCCCAGCGCAAAGAGATATTTTTTCAAGGTTTCGTCATCCGCTAAATAAGAATATTCCTTTAAAACAGGCAACATTGAATCAAAATATTTTAATTTAAACAAAGTAAGCAGCCGGTTAAGGCAAAACTCAGGAGATAAATTTTTTCCTGAATATTTTTTGAAAAATTGACGATAATATTTTGCCGAAATGCGGTAATGCTCGGTGAAGTTATAAAGCAATGCCAAATCTTTCAATGCCAGCGAATCATAAAAAGAATGCTTTTCATCTAAATTTTTTAACCAATAATATGCGGTGTTATTATATCTGTAAAATCCGTTAAAAGAGTAAGCTGCGGCGTAATTAGCATAATTTTTGTCCGCATTTTCGCTTTTGGCGTACAATTTGTAATAAGCAAGAGCATTTCGATATTTTTTGTTTTTATAATTTATTTCAGCCGCAACATCCAAAAGACATCCGTGATTTTTTATGACGGCTGTATCTGCTTTATTTATGTGTTTCAAAGCTGTTTTAATTTGATTGCGTTTCAAATTTATCAACGCTTTTAACGGATAATAATATTCATTGTTTTCCAATTCTTCGGCAACTTTATCAGCATAGTCCAATTTATCGTTTTTCAGATAATTAACCAGAAGATTTATTTTGGATTTATCGTTATAGAACTTAAATGTATCGGGAAATTCGGGCAGTTCTCCCAGATAAAAATTAACGGCGGTCAGATATTCCAACGCAGTTTTTCCGGTTTCATTCGAAGCGTTCAGGCAAGAAAATTTCAAAAGTTCTTTGGCTTTACGATAATTTTTCAAATAAAATTCGGCAGCTCCGACAATCAAGGCATATTCCGATTCGGTAAAAACCCTTTCGGGGAAAATATCGATTATTTCCGCCGTTATTTCGTATCCGCCGTCCGTAAAAAGATCCGCTAATATTTTTCTTAAATTAATATTTCCTTTTTTTTGGAAAAGGTAAGCGTATTCCTCGGAAAAATTCGAGAGCGAAGATTCATCTCCGCTTTTTCGACAACTTTGAAAATAAAAATAGAAAAAATCCGTTAAATTTTGTTCGATAAATTCTTTACTTGATTCATTTATCAGAGCAACAGATTCTTTATATCGTTTTAAATCGTAAATTATCTTTAAATACAGCAACCTGCACTCGGGACGCTGCTTAAAATCTCCGATTTTCAGTATTTCTTCAAATGCAGATTCGGCTTCGCCTTGTTTGTAAAGAGTAAACGCTTTTTCATAATATTTTTCGTGAAGTTGCGATAAAGAAAAATCATACTCTGAAGCTAAAAGAAAAAGAGGTAAAAATAAAAAAAAATAAATGTATTTCATTTCCCGAAAACTTTCTCGGCGGCAAAAAGAGCGGCTCCCAAAGCTCCCGTAACCGAGGGATTTTCGGGAACAATAATTTCAGATTTAAAAGCTCTGCTCAAAGCTCGAGCAACTCCGGAATTACGAGCAACTCCGCCGGTAAAAACTATTTTTTCGAGCTTGGAAAAAGATGAAGCGAGATTTGCCGTTCTTCTCGCAATCGAATCATGTACGGAACGAACAATATCTCCCGGTTTTTCTCCTTTGGCAATCAAGCCTATAATTTCAGATTCGGCAAAAACTACGCAAGTAGAGTTTATATTTATGGATTTTTCTGATGTCAAATCCAAACTTCCCAGTTCACTTACCGATGTTTCCAAAATAGTTGCCGCAACTTCAAGAAAACGCCCTGTTCCGGCGGCGCATTTATCGTTCATGACAAAATCTTTGACTTTGCCGTCAGAATTTACAGAAACGGCTTTAGAATCCTGACCTCCGATATCTATTATTAAACCGACGTCAGGAAAGAGATGAACTATCCCTTTGGCGTGACAGGATATTTCAGAAACAGCTTTTCCGGTTCTTTTGACCAGCTTGCGACCGTATCCGGTAGAAAATACGACTATTTCGTCAATATTCGCGCCGAGTTGTTCGCAACCTTCCGTTAATATTTCTTCTGCCGTAAGGGCAGAGTCTATTCCGGAAGCTCTTACGTTGCAGTATAAAATTTTTTTGGTTTCAGCGTCCAAAATTACTATTTTTGAGGTTCTGGAACCGATATCTATTCCCGCCGTAAACATTTTTTCTCCTCAATACGGTTTATTTTTTATAAAAAGCAATAAAATATTTGCAGTTTTAAAACAGGCAAACAACTGTTTGATTTGTCAGATAAAAAAAATATTTTTCTGCAATGCTTATCCGGATAAAATTAAAGAAAAACCAAATAACCGACTTTAAGTTTCAGGTCAATTCTTTATAATAAAAAAAAACCGACTCCGTCTTTTTATCGACGAAATCGGAAGGAGAATGAAAAGTTTTTAAAATATTTGACTTATCGTTAATTTATTTGAGATCGGAGAAGTTTAAGTTCTTCTTCAAGCGACTCTATCTTATCCTTTATATTTGAATTTTTCTTGGTTAAAAGCATTTGTTGCAACCAGTTTTTAAGAGAATCAATTTCAACCGCTTCCGATTCGTAAACATCGGGTCCGATCAAAAAAATCTCTTTAGTCGGATCGTATTCAAAGTAAAAGTCATGCTTATCAGGACGCTTTTCTACATCTATAACGCGCGCCTGCTCCATTCCGTTACGATTTATTTCCATAGTTAAAGCGCCGTTTTCGTAAACGTTCTTAAGGATATATTTCCAATCCCCGACAGAATTAATCTTGGTACCGTTAGCAATAAGAATAATATCTCCAGCTTTCAAGTCTTCTTTGTCGGCAGGACTGCCTTTGATGACTTCCGTAATTAAAATACCGTTTTTAACGTTAAAAAACTCTTCCAATTGTCCGGTAAGCGGGATTACGTTTATGCCTATCCAATTAACCGTTTTTTTCATCCAATCCGATTTACCGGCATTTTTTCGGGCAATCACGCTGTTTTTATCGCCGAGAATAACCGAATACTCGTTTTCAAGTCTGTTCCGATCCTGCGTAACGATATTGACTTTGTCGCCGGGCTTATAATTAACCAAAGCTTTAAAAAGACATTTTTCGTTCAATATTTCAAACTCATTAACGGAAATAATCCACATACCCTGTTTAAGACCTGCTTGCTGAGCTGGCGAATTGCCGTTTACTTTGACAATATTCACCGCTCCGGCAATGCCGTAAGTCTGAGTTGTTTCTTGCGGAACATCTTCTACGAAAACGCCCAGATAAGGTAAATCCTCGGCAAAAGAGAACAGAACCGAAACAAGAAAAATCAGGGTAAGAAAAAGTGACTTCATAAATTAAATCTCACTTGCATTAATACAATATTTTAGGTGTTTTTTTCTTTTTTACTTCACTGATGTAATAGACATTCCGATTTTTATTGTCCCGAATGCGTTTTACGATATAAGATTTTGATTCGTCAAGATGCGACAAATCGTTTACCTGTTGATAGTAATTGCGACTTGAGGATACGGGACGAATTTGCAGATTGCTTCTGTTTTCCGATGCAACCGTATTATTTAAAAGTAAATCAAGCTGATCGGGTCTGTATCGATCTTGGGAAAACGCATAATGAATTTTTTGGGCAACTTGCGGTTTTACAACCATTGCCGCAGTTAAAAAAATCATCATAACCGTTAAAGCCGTTGCCAATGCCGGATACCAAGTCCAATAACGTCTCTTTGCAAAGAAACGGTCTTTCAGCTGATACTTCAACCTTGTTTGAAAGGGCTGAGATTCATATTCAGGTATTTTAATGCGATTAAGATACTTGTCGATAGACATTTTCCAGTACCTCCTTAGGGATAAGTTTCTCCAGTTTCTTCAAAGCTCTGTGGAGATTAACCCGCAAAGTATTTTCCCGAATCCGAAGAATTTGTGAAATATCCTGAAAACTTTTGTTTTCAAAATATCTTAAAATAATAATTTCTTGATCCTTCTGCGGAAGTTTATCGATATATTCCTTTATAAAATCATAATCGTAAGATCTTTCATATTGGGCTATATCTTCTTTTTCGACATAAGAATCTTTAATTTTCGTCTGTTTTTTGGCTTTTCGGAAATAATTACTGATTTCGCTTATGGCAATTCTGTAAAGCCAAGCGCTGAAAGGAATGGATTTCCACTTAAACAGAGAAATCTTTTGCATTGCCTTGAAAAATACATTGGAAACAATTTCTTCCGCATAATCTCGATTTTGGACACGCATCATAACGTAACGAAATATAGCGGGAAAGTGTTTTTCGTACAATTTTTCAAAGGCGGCAACATCTGTTTTTGCCCGAGCAACAAGTTCCTTTTCAGTCATATTATTTCCTCTTTTTCGATACAACGGAAGCAGCTGTTAATTGTTACATCTCAAATATGTTTTAAGGAGAGAAAGAAAGTCTAAAGAACCATTCCCAAAGAAATGCGGTGAGAGTTTTCCAATTCGTTATCGTATTCAAATCCGTAGTTTGCTTTAAAGCGTTTATAACTCATGCTTAAGCCCGCAGTAAAATGATTAATGTCGTAACCCGCCAAAAAATTTACGTTTTCGTGAACAGCTAAATCAATGCCGCCGTGAAAATCCATGCTTACAGGATCAAAAGCCAAAGTCGCTCCTTCTTCAATGCCCTCAAACAAGGTTTCTGCTCCGAAAAAGCAACGTAATTCTCTTTTAATCACGGGCATCTCAATCGAGTACCCTATTTCCGCATCAATCCCCGGGTTAACTGTCTCGCGAGTACCGTTTTCCCAAAAAACCTGAGCAGTTATAATATCATGAAAGCGAATACCGACAATAAGATTGTCATCCCATTTTTTATAAGAAGAAATATCGACTCCGAACCCGTAACCGGAATTTTCCGCCAAAGATCGATAAACTGTTTTGGGAGAAATGCCCAAAGTTATTCCTCCGATATCCGCAGTAAATCCAAAGTAAGCTATATAATCGGAATTGGTAACTTTTTTATATTCGTAAGGTATATTGTTTGTACTTAACGAATCTTCGGGATCAGTCAATTCAGTCAAAGAATTACCGGTCAAAGCAACTCTCGCAACCGTAAAAGAGAAATTGTATTTTCCCGGGAAAACTCCCGAGATAATATCGCAACTCATAAGTCCGTCATATTCTTCCGAATGCATGACCTCAATTTGTTTTTCGCCTGCTTCCGCAACCAAAGCGGAATTCCAATAAGCCAAAGAGGCGCTTTTCGTATCTGTTACTCCTGTTCTTCCCAAAGAAAGATTTCTTACTCCCGCTCCTGCTCGGAATATTTCTCCGGCATATTTATCGGCATAAGCCGAACAAAATATCCCGACAATCAGTATAAATAAAATATTTTTTCTCACGGAGGCATCCTTTTGTTATTTAATTACGGAGAGAAAAGATCCTTGTATTTTTTTTAAAGATCCGTTAGAGAAAGAAACGGTTAACTTAGCATCAATGCCTTTTCCGTCAACATTCAAAACGGTACCGTTTCCGAATTTTTTGTGATGAACTTTCTGTCCTATTTTATAATATTTTTCAGACTCAGAAACAAATCCGGTTTTAAAATCATTTCTGCTTCGGAAACGTTGAGGTTGAGCTTTTATTTCATAAAAATTACCGTCATCAATATTCAAATGTTCATTTTTTATATCATTCAAAAATCTTCCGGCAACCGCAGGTTCAACCTTATCAAAAGTACGTCTCCATCGACTGTAACTTAGAAAAAGTTTCTTTTTTGCTCTGGTCATGCCGACATAAAAAAGCCGTCTTTCTTCCTCTATTTCTCTGTCGGAATAAAGACTCATGCGATGAGGAAGACAACCTTCGGAAATTCCGACCAGAAAAACGACAGTAAACTCCAGCCCCTTGGCATTGTGCAGAGTCATCAGTTTTACGCAGTCTCGGGAATCTTTTACCGCATCCAAATCGGTTTGCAACGAAATGCTTTGGAGAAAATCGCGAAGCCCCGGTTCAACACCGTTTTCCTTTAAATAATTTTCGCAAAATTCTGCGGTTGAAGCAATAAATTCTTTTACGTTTTCAGCTTGCGAGAGCAGTTTAATGTCTTTTGTATTGTCGTAAAGTTTTAAAAGTTCCAAGTCGGAAATAACTGTTTTTACCAAATCAATTACCGAATCATTTTCGGCTGTTTCACTCCATTTTTTAATCAGAGAACAAAATTTCATGATTGATTTTTCAGTTCTGCCCGAAATTCCGGAAATCATTTCTGCTCGAGAAACGGCATCCCAAAGAGAGCAATTGTTTTCCAAAGCAAAATCAATCAATTTTCCGACCGTAACTTTTCCTATTTTGCGAGGCGGAAAATTAATAATTCTGAGCAGGCTTTCCGTATCTCCGTAATTCATCAAGATGCGAAGATACGCCAAAATATCTTTAACTTCTTTTCTTTGAAGGAAGTTAACTCCTCCGATAATCTGATAAGGAACGGCAAGTTTAAGAAATTCCTGCTCAAATATCCTTGATTGCGCGTTGGTGCGATACAAAACGGCAAAGTCGTTGTAAGACAGATTGCCTTTTCCGACTTCTTTATTGATTATTTTACCTGCTTGTTTTGCTTCAATTTGTTCCGTATCCGAGACGCTCAAGACGGGAAGATCCCCGGATTCGTTATCCGTCCACAATTCTTTTTCATGCCTTCTCTCGTTCTTCTTTATCAAATCATTGGATGCGAGAAGAATTTCAGGCGTGGATCTGTAATTTTGTTCCAGACGAACAATTTTAGTGTCGGGATAATCTTTTTCAAAATTAAGAATATTCTTGACGGAAGCTCCTCTCCAGCCGTAAACAGCCTGATCGTCATCCCCCACTGCGCAAATATTTTTATGTCTTCGGCAAATATCGTACATTATTTTAAACTGAGCGTAATTTGTATCCTGATATTCGTCTATCATTACATATTTAAAACGATCTTCGTATTTCAGCCTGATGTCTTCCCGGCGATGAAAAAGAGAAGCCGTATGCAGCAAAAGGTCATCAAAATCCATGGAATTGTTCAGATATAACCGTTTTTGATATTCGGAATAAATGCGGAAGATCATTTTCTCGGGGAAATTTGTCTCGTCATGAAAATCCCAAAACTTTTCAGGTTCGATTAAGTTATTTTTTTCTCTGCTGATTCCTTCTTTGAAAAACGATAAAGGAAACTTTTTGGAATCAATATCAAAATCTTTTAAAATTTTTTTTAATAATGTTTTTTTATCTTCCGTGTCATAAATGCAAAAATTTACGTCAAAAGGCAGAGAATCGGCTTCTTCCTGCAAAATTCGTTTACAGATTCCGTGAAAAGTTCCCGTCCAAAGATGTCCGGGATTTATCCTGAATTCGGAAAATAAACGCGTTTTGATTTCTCCGGCAGCTTTATTGGTAAACGTTGCTATAAGAATGTTGCCCGGATTAATTTTTTTTTCAAGCAAAAGGTAAGCCGCGCGATGAATAATGCACCTGGTTTTTCCTGAACCTGCTCCGGCAATAACCAACAAAGGACCGTCAACGGTTCTTACCGCTTCTTTTTGCCGCTCATTCAAATTATAAAATAAATCTGTCATTGAACGGCAATGCCTTTGGGCGTTGAAACGGGACCTTCCAATCTCTTTCCGTAATCTTTAAATGCAGATAATTTATAAAAATAAAAATTTCCGCCTTTAACTTTGTAATCGACATAAAATAAACTGTCGCTGTTAAGAATGCCTGTTCCTTCCGTAAGATCTTCGTAAACTCCGTTCAAAGTTAATGCCCGATAAACATAATAACCGTCAGCATGATCTTGATGATCCCAAGTTATCCGGACATATTTATTTGAAGAATATTGAGGTTTAAAAAGTTGTATGCCGGTTACCAGATTGGGAACCTGTATATCTGAATTGCCTTGAGGATCCAAAGGATTTTTTCTTTCCAGAGAGCATCCGGTCAACAAACCGAAAAGCACAATTAAAAAGACATAAAAATAACGCATTATTCCTCCTAAAATCTGTAAGAAAAGCCGGTCGGCGTAACAGTGAAAGCGCTTTCTCGGTGATTTTTTATTATTTTATCCCAAATATCGCCGTTGTAATCGTCCGTAACCAAAAAAGTGTCGTAAACGGTATAAATCCAGACCAGGCAATACAGTCCGAAAAACGAACCGGCAAGTCTGTAAGGCGTTTGAGCTTTATCGAAATAATACTGAATTTTATCGCTTTGCGAAGCTGCTTCGTATTTATCGTAATAATCCCGATATTGATCGTAATAATAAAAAGTCGTGCCGGCAAAAATTATTTCCATTCCCAGCAAGATTTGTCCTTTGGTATATCTTTCAACGGCAAAATGCCCCCAGCCCGGCACTAAAGCGGAACGCCCGGCATTAACCAAAGGTTTTTGATAATTCATGTGGTAAAGCTGTAAAAGTTTTTGTTTTTCGTAAAGTTCTTTTCCGGCATTTCTTCTGTCCTCATAAGTTTCCCAACCGTATTTTCTGGGGTTGCTGAATGATTCCAAATCAAATTCGCCGAAACAATCGACAAAAATTAAAGACAGGGCAATAAGTATTATATTTTTCATTTTGAGATCTCTTCGCTTGCTTTATTTAAAGGTACTATTTCTCTGTCGGCAAGGTTTATTTTCCACACAAAGAAATCAGTTGTTTCGGGAGAAAAAATATCATAGCGCGCTTCATATTGAAATTGTCCTATACTGATGAGAAATTTCCAGCCCGATGTTGTTATTTCATCTCCGTATTTTTCTCTTAATTTAGTTTCAATCTTGTATATTTCATTCGGAATTTTTCCGTTTTTATGTTTAAAAAGAATTTCTCTGGCAAACGGTATGGGGTTCTTTTCCGCTTTTACGAGATTGCCGTTCAACTCTGCTTTTTGGGCATAGATTTTCAATTTATCGGCTTCGTACGCTTTTCGATAAAACTTTAAAGCATTGGCATAATCTTTTTTATATTCGTATTTTTGAGCTTCGGCGCTCAATTTTTTTGCTTTTTTAATGTTAATTTCCAATTCTCTTGCTTTGGCAATGGCTTCCTTCGCTTTATTCAATTCAGGAATAATGTCAAAAGCTTTGGAATAACGCAAAACAGCATTTTCAATATCTCTTTCGGCTAAATATTCGTCTCCTTTTTCAATAAACAGCATACAAATATCTCGAAGTCTTTTTTCGATATAAGCAGATTTGGACGGATCGTATTCTTCAGCGGAGCGAAACTTTTTTTCCGCCTTTATAAACTCGCGTTCCTTAATATAATATTCGCCGTATTCGATATAAATATCCGCTATTTTTTCATATATCCTATTTTTGTAACCGGAAGGATATTCGGCCAAAACAAAAAGTTGATCCAAAGCCGGTCGGTAACCTGCCGCTTTTTTAAGGTTTTCGGCAGAATCAATAAACTCGGGAATGAAAGTATCTATTATTTTTTGAGACTTTAAAACATATTCGTCATCAGGGAAACGATCAACCAAAATTTTATAATCCGCCCAAGCTTTTTCTTTATCTTTCAGTTCAAAAGTTTCGGCTTCAATGCTTTTATAAAGAAGTTCGGGCGCCAAATCCGAATTAGGTATTTCATCAATTACGGTTCTGTAATATGCCATAACCTTTCTGATGTCGTCTCCCGCCTCAAGAGATAATTTATAGTAGCAGTCATCAAGATAAGTATCGGCTTCGGGCGTATTCGCCAAATAGAAAAAACGAGTCGCAAGCCTGAAATTTTCAATTTCGTAAGAAGCGATCCCAAGCTTAAGGTAACATTGATTTCGGTTTATTTGAGCCATGGTTTTGGTTGCTCCGTTTTCAGAATTTTCCAAAAATTTATCGTAATACTCAATGGCTCCCGCATACTTTTTGCCGGCAAACAAACTTTCCGCAACCTGATAGTTGCTCTGAACGCAACCGGTTAAAACAAATAAAGTTCCGAGACTAAATAAGGTAAATTTTTTTATCATCTGCAAATTCCGCTTTTAATTTTTCTTTTTTTATCAATCCGTCTAATTTTGAACTGATGCCGTGAGTCAATATGAATTTTCCCGGATTTTGTTTAATCAATTCATACAATTCTTCTCCGTCCGGATGAAAAGCATCCGCTATCACTAAATTTTTATCGGAAAAATCAATCCCTTCAAAATTTTTAATATCCGAGGTATAATAAAATATTTTATCGTTTTCTCTCACGGAAAAAGAATAAGAATTCAACAGATTGCTTTCTCCGGCATCCTTAACGCGTTGCTTGTAACCGGACAGGTGAGAATTTTTAAAAATTTCGATAAAAGGATAAAAAGAGCTTATATTTTCAACATTTTCAAAAACTGACTTAAAAGGGAAAGTTTCTTTAAAAAGATAAAAAAGAGGCAATGTTTTTTCAAAACGCTCCGATTGTTCAGGCAAAAAAACAATTAAATCTTTTTTTCTTCCGTTAAGACAAAACATTTGCAAAAGCATATAAATGCCGGTAACGTGATCAGGATGAAAATGACTTATGACAATAGCGTCAATCAGATTTATTTCCGCTTTAATTTCTTTCAATCTCCATGAAATGCCCTCTCCGCAATCAAACAGAATAACATTGTCTCCGGTCTCAACCGATACAGCAGAAAAACATCTGCCCGGTTCGGGATTGCCGGAAGACGTGCCCAAGGTCGATATTTTCATTTTTTGCCTCTTTTCCGTTGTTGAGATTTTAACTGGTTTTCCGTTATCACGCAATCAGATTTCGACAGTTCATAGCCGAAATAAACAAAAATCAAGGCAATAATTACAGATGAGACATACAATAAAACATCCGATTTCATTCTAATCAGCAAAATAGAAAATAAAACTATCAAAAAATTAATGATATAAATAAAAATAGCCGTTATTTTTGTTGATTTCAAAGCATTTCTTATGCGATGCGTCGTATGATCTTTTCCGCCTTCCGAAACGCTTATGCCTTTTATTTTTCTGGTAACGCTGACGAAAGAGATATCAAAAACGGCATAACTGAGCAACAAAACCGGCAAAAGATAATAAAAATTGTTTTCCGTTCTTATTACGGCAATTCTTCCCGTCAAAATTCCCATCGTCGCCAAAAAATAACCTATAAACATGCTCCCGGCATCTCCGAGAAAAATCTTAGCCGGATTAAAATTATAAAATAAAAATCCCAGAACCGAGCCGGCAAAAGCAAGAGAAAGCAATCCGAAATATTTTGTCAGAAACTCATTCTGCGGAGTTGCCAAAAGAATACTGAAAATAAAAAATCCCAAAGCAATAATTGCCGACATTCCGGAAATAATGCCGTCCATATTATCCAAAAAATTCAAAGCATTCATTAAACCGATCATCCAGAAAAACAATACGGGAAGAGTAAAATACCAGGTTCCGAAAAGAGTCGTTAAATTATTTGACCAAATAAAAACAGCGCATGAAACAAATTGACCCAACATTTTAATTTTAGGAGACATCGCCGCTTTATCATCTATGAGACCGACGATAAAAATTATGCCCGCTCCTCCGAGATAACCTTTAAAATATCTGTCGAACTCCCAATGAGAAGAAAAAATTACGGCTCCGAAAACAAGCAGACAAAAGCCTATAAAAACGGCAACTCCGCCCAATAAAGGAATTGCTTTTTTATGAATTTTTCTGGCATTGGGATTATCTACGAAATTCGTTTTTAGAGCAAACTTTATAATCAAAGGAGTAATCGCATAGACACACAGAAAAGACAAGAAAAAAACCAGCACCGTATTATTAATCATATACCTTATTTTCACTCCTTTTAATTTTATTTTTTTTAAATTTCAGTCTGTAAAACAGAGGCTTTAATTTTGTCAAATATTAAAAAAGAACAAAATATAAAAAATATGATAAACTTCAAAATAAGAATCTAAACAGCAAATTTAAAGCTCTTGTTATTTTTATGAAATTCTGCAATAAAATAAGGCATTAATTTCCTTTTTTATTTCTTAACAAAAGAGATTGTTTTTTTCAGGGCGTTTCACAAAATACAAAAAATAAGGAGATCGGTTATGAAACGCGCAGACAAGATACTCAAAGTATCAATGATGTTTTTTTTATTTTTATCCTTTTCGATTTTAAGCAGCATTGAAGTCGGAGGTCATTTGACGGAAGACACGATTTGGTCTCCAGATAATAATCCTTACATAATAACTTCCAATCTCTTTGTTGATGAAGGCGTAACGCTAAGGATATTGCCCGGAACCGAAATATACTTAAGCGCTGCCGAATACAAAAAATTTTGGGATTTCGTTAACTTTTCCTCAAGTCCCGACGGTCATTCGGTTGCCAAATTTATTTGGGTTGACGGGAAAATAATAGCAGAAGGAACCGAAAATAAAAGAATTCTGATAACAAGATTACAAGATATTGATGAATATTTTTGGGGTACGATATATATATCCGAAAATGCGGAAATGTGTCGTTTCAAATATTGTCGATTCGAATATGCTCAAAAAATGTTTATGGGAGATATCGATGTCGCCGAAGGAGCAATTTCGGTTCGTAACCGAACCGGTTTATTCAAAGACAATATTTTTTGTAATTGTCATTTCGGCATTACATTTAGAAAATCCCCGTCTTTTGCTCAAGACATACTTAGAGATGTTGAAATCACAAATAATAAGTTTTATTATACGGATAACACTAATCTGTTCGGATATAATTACGGAGGCAGATTTGCCATAAATTTATATCCTTCGCAAAGCGATGAGCTTATGCCTTTGATTTGCAATAATCAGTTCGATGATCTTTCGAGCGATATAAGAAATTCTGTTTGCGCCTTTAATACAATAAGAAACTCTCGAACCGGTTTTAATGCTGCTTCCGCAAAATTTGTTTCTGCTCGCTCTAACTATATTTATAAAAATAATATCGAAAATTGCAGAAGAGGATTAAATATAAAAGGAAAAGATTCGGTTTACGTAAAAGGCAATCGAATTATCGGAAACAAAACAGAGTTATTGAATGCAGAATCCGTATATTTGGAAATAAGCGATAATTATTTTCAAGGAGGATATGTTAATTTATCCAGTCCTTCAAGCAAATATTTAAAAAACACCTTAAATGACGGCAACTTATCAACAGCAGGCAATGTTGAGATGTTTAATAATTGTTCATACAACGGAAAAACAAGTTACGGAATGATTGAACAAGCCTTTTCAACGAATAAAAGGTCAATAAATAATAATTTATCAATTAATAATAAATATGCCTTTGACAGCTCATTTCAAGGTACTTATAATAATTGTATTTTTATAGGGAATGAAAATATTCAGGAATATGCCGGCACCCCTGTTTTCAGAAACTGCATTACTGATTTCGAACTGCCTGAGGGATGCATAGACGGCGGAGGAAATATTACGGTTGATTCTTCGGAAGCTCAACAAATATTTGCAGATATCGAAAACGGAGATTTCAGACTTGCGGAAAACAGCATAGCAACAGATGCCGGATTTGATACAACCGGTTACTTTCCCGCTGATCTTGAAAATTCCGTACGCGTTTGGGACGGAGACGGAGACGGAATCTCTCGTATTGATATAGGAGCTTACGAATACGGCTCTCCGCAACTCGGTAAATTAACCGGATATATCACTGAAACGATAACAGGCGAACCGGTTGATTACGTCCTTATAAAACCTGACAATAATTCAATTTATTTCACGGTTGCCGACAGTACGGGATATTTTGAGGCGCAATTGCCGGAAGGCAATTATGATTTAAGCTTCCAAAGAGTTTTTTATGAATCTGCCGTTGCGTATAATATCCCGGTAAAAAATGAACAAACAACCGAAATATCTTTCAACATGAAGGCAATAACCGATTTTTCTTTTCAATCTCCAAATCCGGAACAAATTGTTGATCTGAAAGAGATAAAAACAAAGTGCAGTCCCAATCCTTTCAATCCTTTTACCGTAATATACTATACTGTTCCTTCGGACGGAGAGATCGATCTGTCAATATTCAATATCAAAGGTCAAAAAGTGAAAACCTTAGTCTCGGAGTTTCAAAAGAAAGGCAATTACAGCGTTAAATGGAACGGAAAAGATAATCATGACGACAATCTTGCTTCCGGGGTTTATTTCTATAAAATTCAAACCGGAAATTCTTCTGCCGTAAATAAAATTTTAATGTTGAAATAGAAAATTAACTTTCCCTTGCGAATATTTTGCCTGATCATAATTCGATCGGAAATATTCGCAGGGGTATTTTAACGAACAGCAGAGACAAAAATCCTCAAATAAAAAATTCTCAATCCGTTGCCCCGGAATTAAAATTCAGCTCAAAAAAAATCCCGACATAAGTCGGGGATTTTAAGGCTGTTTCTTTTTAATTTTTTTTTCCGTCCAAGTGTTGACCGCTCGTTTATGATGAACTTCTTCAACCGCATTGCGTTGTTTGGAAAACTCGATTGCTTCGGCTTTTCCGCAAACCCGAATGAATTTATCGAACACTTTTACAATATCTCCGGCGACAATTTTTCTTTTGGGGAAAAGTTCGACTTTATTGTTCACTTTTACTCGCGTATTTGTAATCAAGTCTTTAAGTTCGCTGTAAGTTTCCTTGATTCCGACAGCTTTCAAAAGTTGATCCAGAAAAATATCGTCAGAACCCTTTTTGAGCCAAAATTTCATTATGCCCTCATCTTAATAGCTTTTCGCAAAGATAACCCGACCCTCGCTTTCTTTTCCGCAGAAAAGACATTTTCCGGTTTCTTTTTCGGTGTTTTCGGGGATAACTCTGGTGGTAACTTTCAGGTCATTTTTTATTTTCTCTTCGCATTCGGCAGAACCGCACCAATGGCTTAAAGCAAAACCGCCGTGAATTTCCGGTTTCTTTTGGTTTTTGGCGGTAAAATAAGCGTAAAATTCGTCTTTGTCATCAATTTTAACGGTATTTTCTTCTCTGAACGCAAGAGCTTTTGCAAAAATATTGTTCTGAATCTCATCCAAGATATTTATAATATTTTCTTTAAATTCCGTTGTCGTTATTCCGCATTTGTCTTTCGGTTCTTTATCTCTTCTTCCCATAAAAACGGAATCTTTTGCCATATCGCGAGGCCCGACTTCCAATCTTACAGGGATGCCTTTTTTAATCCAGCTCCATGATCTTTCGCTGCCGGTAAGTTCTCTGTCATCTATTTCGACGATCAACTTGCGTCCGCAGTAATACAAGGTTTTAAGTTCCGATTTAAGATTATTTACAAATTCGAGAATCTGTTTTTTCTGTTCTTCATTTTTATAAATCGGAATAATCGCAACGTGAGCGGGAGCTATTTTGGGAGGTAAAACCAAACCGTTATCATCGCTGTGAGCCATAATCAAAGCCCCTATCAATCTGGTGGAAACGCCCCAGGAAGTTGTCCAGGCAAATTCTTCTTTTCCTTCCCTGCTCTGGAATTTTATGTTTGAGGCGCGAGAAAAATTTTGTCCGAGAAAATGAGAAGTTCCGGCTTGCAATGCTTTTTTATCCTGCATCATGGCTTCGATGGCGTAAGTATTGATTGCTCCGGGGAAAGTTTCCGATTTTGATTTAACGCCTTTTAAAACGGGAACGGCAAGATAATTTTCCGCAAAATCGGCGTAAACATTAAGCATTTTTACGGTTTCTTCCGCAGCTTCTTCTTTTGTTTCGTGGGCGGTATGTCCTTCCTGCCACAAAAACTCGGAAGTTCTCAAGAAAAGTCTGGTTCTCAATTCCCAACGCACCACGTTTGCCCATTGATTAATGAGAAGCGGCAGATCACGATAAGAATTTATCCATTTGGCGAAAGACGAGCCGATAATGGTTTCGGAGGTCGGTCTTACGATCATGGGTTCGGTCAATTCTCCCGCCGGTTTCAAACCGCCTTTGCCGTCTTCTTCCAGTCTGGAATGAGTAACAACCGCGCATTCTTTGGCAAATCCTTCCACATGCTCGGCTTCTTTTTCAAAATATGCTTTCGGGATAAAAAGCGGAAAATAAGCATTTTTGTGTCCTGTTTCTTTAAACATTTCATCCAGTATTCTTTGAATATTTTCCCAAACAGCGTAGCCCCACGGCTTAATAACCATACAACCTCTTACTTCGCTGTTTTCGGCAAGATCGGAAACTTTTATAACATTTTGATACCACTGCGGATAATCTTCTGATCTTGTCGGCGTTACTGCCGTTTTCTGTGTTTTTGCCATTTTTATCCCCTTTTTTTAATTATTTCCGGAATTTCTTTTATCAAATATAATTCCTGATTTCCGGTTTCCAGGTTTTTTATCATTATTTTATCGTTTTCAAGTTCGTCTTCTCCGAGAATAAGGCAAAAATTCGCTCCTGATTTATCGGCAGCTTTCATTTGAGATTTCACTGAGTTTTTATCAATATCAAATTTTACGGTCAAACCCGCCTTTCTCAAATCAGCAACAATTTTATAAGCGGCAAGTTCCGCTTTTTCGCCCAGATTCACAAAGTAAGCATCCGGCTTTTCTTCCTCTCCGAAAGAAAGATTTTCCTGTTCCATGGATAAAATCAAACGTTCAAATCCTCCGGCAAAACCAATTCCGGGAGTTTCTTTTCCGCCGATCATTCCGACAAGTCCGTTGTAACGACCGCCCGCCAAAACAGCGCTTTGAGCTCCCAGATTGTTGTTTATAAATTCAAACGCCGTGTTGGTGTAATAATCTAATCCTCTTACTATTCCGGGATTTACGGCGAAAGGAATTTCCATTGCGGCGAGATATTCTTTTACTTTTTCAAACTTTTCCTTGCAGTCTTCATCCAAATAATCAAGCACGGACGGAGAATTTTTTACGTAAGTTTTACAAGTTTCCGATTTGCAATCCAAAAGGCGTTTGGGATTTTTATCGAATCTTTTTTGGCAGTCGGGACACATTTTATCCAGATTCGGACGAATAAAATCACGCAATGCTTTATTGTAATCTTCCATACAATCAGGACAGCCCAGACTGTTTATTTCCACCGTAAAATTTTTCAATCCCAGCTCAGTCAAAAAGTGATATCCGAAAGCAATAATTTCCGCATCAATATAAGGATGATCGGAGCCTATGGCTTCAATTCCGAACTGATAAAATTGTCTGTATCTGCCTTTTTGAGGACGATCGTAGCGGAACATCGGTCCGGTATAAGCCAATTTTACGACATTGCCGGAAAAGCCCAAATTATTCTCGACATAACTGCGAATGACGGGAGCGGTTCCCTCCGGTCTCAAGGCAAAAAGTCGTCCTTTTTTATCTTCAAATTTGTACATTTCTTTTTGCACGACATCAGAAGTATCTCCCGAACTTCTTTCAAAAAGATTTGCCTGTTCAAAAACAGGAGTAACAATTTCTCCGAACCCGTATTGACTGCAAATTTTCTTAAATTTATTTTTAATGTAATTCCATTTTCTGCTTTCTTCAGGTAAAATATCGTAAGTACCTCTCGGTACGGAAAATTTCTTTGCCACCGTTATCTCCTTGGCTTTGAATCAATCCGCCGAAAAGTTGTTTTCTCAAACAGGCTTAATTGATTCTTTCGGTTTATATAAAATTTTACCCGTTCCAACCTGCAATAAATTGAAACGGGTAAAATCTAAAAAGTGTGCGCCTGCACTCGAAACCTGAACAATCCCGGCTTCCGGAAAATCGACTCAAAGCAGAACACTCGCGGCACATCGCAATTACCTCTTATTGCTGCTTCCTTCCGGACCTGACAAGGTTCGCGGATTACGATTGCGCAAGGAATGCTTCTCAACATCAATTCGCCGAAAAAGAATCATTCTCGATTTTCTCATGCAGGGTTCAGCCCGACTATAGCGGAATGTCGGTTACAGGGAACCGCTGACTCCCCGCCCAGCACACATATTGTCAAAATTTTTTTTTTCAGATTAATTGTCAAGTTTGCATAAATAATTTAAGTTATTTTATTTATTTCTTATCAATGTCTCTAATCATCATCGTCATCGTCAAAATCATCATCATCATCGTCATAAATGCCGGTAACCCAATCGGGACAGAAGAAAAGATCTTCGTCATAGTCCCAACCGAAAATATTGTCCGTTCCGAATCTTTTCAGGATTGATTCTTCCCAAAGAGTGTAATATACTCTTTCGTCTTCAACTTTATAAACCAATACCGGATGACTGTATTTTCTCAAATCATAATGTTCATCGTTCAACAATTCAAAAAATTCCTTGATTTTTTCTTTTGATGTTTCTTGCTTTATCATAAAATTTCTCCTGAAATTAAGGCGACTTAATTACAATTTCATTTTGTATTCAAAATTTATCCCGATTTCATTTTCCGAATAATCTTTGATATCGCTTATATCTTCATAAAAATCAGAATCGGTTTTTCTGTAAACGTTTTTGTAAAAAACTTTGCATGAAAGTTTTCCCGACAGATAAAATGTATTTGATATATTTGTCGTTACCTTATTGTCTTCCCGTTCTCGGTGTATAATGTCCAAGTTATCGGTTTGGTAAAATCTTTGGTCAAAGGAACAGCTTAAAACAGGTCTTATTTGCAAAAAAGAACCCGTTTTTATTTTTTTCATTCTCAAAGCAACAACATATTTATTGCTTTCGTAAGATGAATCTTTTTGATTGTCTATATTGTTTTCCGCAGCAAATTTTTCATCGAACTTATCGCAATCGAAAACTTTCAGGTTATAAATAAATTTCAGGTACAGCAAAGGAAAAGAGTGTTTCCAGCCGATCTTATAAGTTAAAGCGTTTCCGTCGTATTCCGTAAAATATTTATTGTAATATTCCTGTTGAAAATTTATTCCTCCGATCAAATAATCGTTTTTTAAAATTCGGTATTCGCATTTGAAATCATAAATATTTTTTTCGTACTCGTATTTTTCAGATTTACCGGATCCGTCTTTATCAATATAGTTTCTGGTATAAATTTTCGGATTATAAGCGTATGAAACAGCTAAGGACAGCTTTCTTTTTTCCCATTTCAGACCGATGTCCGATGAAAATTTTGATTTATCCGTATTTTTGGCGTAAGCGACGTAAGAAATGCCGCCGAAAGGAGAAAAACAGCGGAAAGGACTTTTTTTGTCGAATTTATATTCTGCATCAAAATATATTTCAGGTTTTAAGTCATCCGAAGTTTCGATAAAGTCAAACTTATTGTTTCCCTCTTCGAATTTCTCTTTATCGCTGTCCGAAAGATTAAAAACATTGTCAGACCAAGAGATATTTACTCCGGTTTTAATGTTAACGGTTGAATATGCGTAACTTGTAAAAATCAAAAAAACTGTCGCAAATAAGCTTCCCAAATACCTTTTCATTTACAACTCCCGACAAACGAATCTGTCTTATAAATTTATTTTAATTTTTTATCAGAGATTAATGCCGAAAGAATTTTAACGGCAAATCTTTTGTCAATCTTCTTAATTTTTAATTAATATCCTGTCGAGAAATATATGTTTTATCGGATGTTATCGGATTTTAAATTTTTCATGAAAAAAAACGAGAATCAGACTAAAAACGCAAAAACCGGAATTAAATAAAAAAAAATCAATTATTTTCATTCCGAACCTGAAGCAATTTGAATATCTTTTAAAAAAAAGCAGAATAAAATCAGACTTGACGGGACAGACCGAAAATTAAAGTTGCTTTATAATTGCAATAAAAACAACTGAAAAATAAAAATCACAGGAGAAAATAATGAGAGTATTAACATTAAATTGCGGCAGTTCTTCCATAAAATTCCAATTTATTAATGTCGAAACCGAAGACGTTATGGCAGAAGGATCAGTCGAAAGAATCGGAGAAGAAACCGGGCTTTTCACTTACAAAAGCGAAAAATATACGGCAAAAAAACAAAAAACGGTTATCGAAGACCATTCCAAAGGGATTCAAATGATTATAGACAATCTTATGAATCCGGATCACGGTCAAATTTCCGATGAATCGGGAATCGACGCCGTAGGACATCGCCTTGTTCACGGAGGCGAATATTTTTCAAAATCCGTTGTCATAAACGACGAAGTCATGAAAGTATTGCATGATTGCATCGATTTGGCGCCTCTTCATAATCCCGCCAACATAATGGGGGTAAAAGCAGTTACCGAATATCTTCCCAATATTCCTCAATGCGGAGTTTTCGACACAGCTTTCCATCAAACCATGCCTCCGAGAGCTTACCTGTACGGATTGCCTTTGGAAATGTACGAAAAACACCAAATAAGACGCTACGGATTCCACGGAACTTCACATAAATTTGTAAGCAAGCTTGCCGCCGAACATGTCGGAAAAGATATTAAAGATTTAAAAATCATCACTTGCCATATCGGCAACGGCGCATCCGTAACAGCAGTTAAAAACGGAGAATCAATAGATACGTCAATGGGATTTACTCCTCTTGAAGGATTAGTTATGGGTACCCGTTGCGGAGACCTTGACCCGCAAATACCTCTTCATCTCATAAAAAATCTCGGTATGACCGCAGATGAAGTAAATACTCTTCTCAATAAAAAAAGCGGAATGGCGGGAATTTCAACCATATCAAACGATATGAGAGAGATAGAAACCGAAATATTGGAACATAAAAACGAAAAAGCAATTCAGGCTCACGAAGTCTATGCTTACAGAATCAAAAAATATATAGGCGCTTACGCTGCCGCCATGAACGGTCTGGATATTCTTGTCTTTACAGGCGGAGTCGGAGAAAATATGCCGATCCTCCGTTCTTTGGTTTGCAAAGATTTAGATTTCTTCGGAATCAAATTAAATGAAGAACAAAACGCGCAGTTCAAAGGCGGAACTATAGAACTTCATGCCGATGATTCAAAAGTTGCGGTTCTTAAGATTCAAACAAACGAAGAACTTATGATCGCAATGGAAACAAAAGCATTATTAAAATAATCTCTTAAAATTAACCGAGCTGTCTGTTCAAGGCAGCTTTTTATTTAATTCTAAATAAAAAAGGAGATTCTCGTGTCTTTCGTTTACAAGAGAAAAATATTCAGTTACGAGTGTGATATATACGGTCATCTCAATAATGCCAATTATCTCCATGTTTTTGAAGAAGCCAGATCCGAAGCATTGGATGAAACAGGCATATCAATAAGTTTTCTCAATTCAAAGGGAATATCAATTTTTGTAACAGAATCAACGATAAAATACAAAAAAAGTCTTGAAAAAGGGGAAGTGTACAAAGTAGAAAGCAAAATATTAAAAATTAACAGATTACGCTCAACCTGGTCTCAACAAATTTTTGACTCGGACGGAAATTTATGCTGTGATTTTATCCTTGAAGCAGTATTTGTAAAAGGAAGAAAACCCGGAAGAATAGATAACGAATTATTGGAGTTATTCAAAAAATTTATTTAGTCCGAAATACGTTTTTGCTTTTATTTCAATGCAAAAAGACATGATAAACAAAAAAAGATATTCATCTTTTAAAAGTTATATTTTTTTGAAATATTTACACTCATATTTCGTTATATTTATTTCTCCTCAAAAAAAGCCGGTCAAGCTTCATACTTCCTCCTTGAAGCATTTTGCGACCGGCATTATTTTTTTAACTGTTTTCTTTAATTGCTTCCGATAAAGCCTTTTCAAGCATTTCCCGAGGAATTTCTTTTATGCAATTGTTTTTTTGCATAATTTCTATTGTTCGGCGCGTATTCATAATATCTCGACGAGCAATTTCGTAAACCTCTTCTCTGGTCATTGCAATTCTGGCAACTCCGTCTTCAATCGCCTGCATTGCCGTATCTGCCGCCTCGTGAGGAAAAACTTCAAATTCATCCATTTTAGGAACAATGTTATCGGGAGAAATTCCCCGTTTTTCGGCAAACTCTGCCAAGGATTTGGCAGCTCTTATCGCCATATTGTCCGTAACCGACTTTGCTCTTACCAATAATGCGCCTTTTAAAATTCCCGGGAAACAAATTGAGTTATTAACCTGATTCGGAAAATCTCCTCTTCCGGTGGCAACGATAAAAGCTCCCGCTTCTTTGGCTTTGTAAGGATATATTTCAGGAACCGGGTTGGCGCAGGCAAAAACAATTGCTTTCTCCGCCATACTTGAAATCCATTCAGGTTTAACGGTGTCAGGTCCGGGTTTGGAGAGACAAATCAAAACATCTGCTCCTTTAATTGCTTCTTCGGGAGTATTTATTTTTTCCGGATTGGTTTTTTGACACAAATCCCATTGCCTGTAAAATCTTTTGTCGTCTCTGAAATCTTTTCTGTCCGAATGCAATCCGCCCTTTACGTCAAACAAAACAAGTTTTTCGGCCGAAGCCCCGGCTTTTATGCAAAGACCGGCAATGGAGGAATTGGCTGCTCCGGCTCCCATAAAGACAATCCTAACCTCAGAAATTTTCTTTTCGGCAAGTTTTAAAGCATTTATTAAACCTGCCAAAGTAACGCAGGCAGTTCCTTGAGCATCGTCATGCCAGACGGGAATATCGCAACCGTCTCTAAGTTTATCCAAAACTTCATAACAATTCGGCTGGGAAATATCTTCCAAGTTCACTGCTCCGAAACTGTGTTGAACAGTTTTTACGAAATCGATTATTTTTTGAGGATCGTTTTCTCCTTTTTCGTTTTTGGAATCTATGCAAATAGGAAAAGCATCAACTCCGCCCAGATATTTCATTAAATAAGCTTTGCCTTCCATAACTCCCAGACCTCCGGGAGGCGTAACGTCTCCGTCTCCGAGCACTCGAGTTGAATCGCTGATAACGGCAACCGTATTTCCTCTTCCGCTAATTTCGTAAGAACTTTCTTTATCGTCTCTTATATGAACGGATACGGCAGAAATTCCGGGAGTGTACCAAACATTAAACCAGTTAAAACCGCAGATACCGGCTTTGGGTAAAGTTTGAATTTTTCCGTTGTAAAATTTATGGGCATGCAACGATAAATTTTTCATAAAAGCGGTTTTCGTTTTTGCTTTTTGTTCTTCCGAAAAATCGGCAGGAAAAATTTCTTCTAAATTAGACAAATCCTTTTTTATGCGCATTTTATTAACCTCGAATTATTTTTTGAAAATATCGTTTCCCTCGCTGTCTATTGCGGTATAGCAGGGAAAGTTTTCAACCGTAAGTTTTCTTATCGCTTCGGTTCCCAGTTCCGGATAAGCGATAAGTTCCGCTTTTTTAACTGCTTCGCTCAAAACAACCGCAGCTCCGCCGATTGCCGTAAAATAAATTGCTTTATTTCTGATAATCGCCTGTCTTACTTCTTCAGAACGTTTTCCTTTACCTATCATTCCTCGCAAACCGTTGTCCAACAAGCAAGGCGAAAAAGGATCCATGCGATAACTTGTCGTCGGTCCTATTGAACCGACAGGTTCTCCCGGTCTTGCGGGCGAAGGTCCGGCAAAGAAGATAATTTGGTCTTTAAGTTCAAGCGGCATTTTTTCTTTATTTGCAATAAGATTAACAAGTTTTTTATGAGCTGCGTCCCTTGCCGTATAAATCACGCCGGAAATAAAAACTTTATCGCCGACTTTTATTCCGGCAACGTCTTCTTCTGCAAGAGGAGCGGTCAAATAATGAACTTTATTCATCTCTTTTTTCCTCTAATTCGTCAAAAAGACCGATCTGCGCTTCGTAAGGTTCCAAGCCGAAATGTTTGTAAGCTTTTCTTCCTGCGCAACGTCCTTTCATTGTTCTTTCCAAAAATCCCTGCTGAATAAGGTAAGGTTCATATATTTCTTCTATGGTTCCGTGATCTTCTCCTACGGCAACCGCCAAAGTTTTTAATCCGACGGGACCGCCTTTGTAGTTTTCAATGATGGTCAAAAGAATGCGTTTGTCCATTTCGTCGAGTCCCTCATTATCTACATTCAACATTTTAAGAGCTTTCACAGCAATTTCTTTGGTAATAATTCCGTTGCCTTTTATTTGGGCATAATCCCTCACTCGTCGCAAGAGTCTGTTGGCTACGCGCGGCGTTCCTCTGCTTCTCCCGGCAATTTCTTTCGCGCCTTCGGGGTCTATCGGAATTTCCAAAAGCGATGCAGATCTTGAGATTATTTTTTCTATGCTTTTTTGATCGTAATAATCCATACGCAGGGTAATGCCGAATCTGGCTCTCAAAGGAGCAGTCAGCAAACCTGCTCTGGTGGTTGCTCCGATAAGAGTAAAAGGTTCCAAGTCTATTTTCAATGCTCTTGCTCCGGGTCCGCTGTCTATGATTATTTCCATTTCAAAATCTTCTATTGCCGGATACATATATTCTTCCACAACGTGATTCAAGCGATGAATTTCATCAATAAAAAAAACATCTCGCAAATCCAAATTAGTCAAAATACCGGCAAGATCGGCAGGTTTCTCCAAAACAGGTCCGGAACTTACTTTTATATTCGCATCCAACTCGTTGGCGATAATGTTTGCAAGAGTGGTTTTACCCAATCCGGGCGGTCCGTAGAACAACACGTGATCCAAAGGTTCCCCGCGCATTTTCGCTGCGGCAATCGATATTTCCAAAATTTCTTTTATATGTTCCTGACCGACAAAATCCTTCAGTGATTTAGGACGCAAAGCGCGATCAAATTCTTTTTCGTCGTTTCCGACTGCCTCAGAGGTTATTATTCTTTCAAGCATAAGTCCTCAGTTTAAATTTTATTTTCAGGGATAAAGAAAATTCCGTTATGCTTTATCTTGTTTTCTTTCTTCGCTTTTTATCAGCATCAATTCGATAAGTACGCAAATAAAAGCCAAAATAAAGAAGTATTTACTCAACTCAAATCCGTATCTTGCCCGTAAAATATTATCTTCCCAATTTGTATCGGCGGCAAATACGGAGGGCGGAAGTTCTTCCGGGGAATCGAATCTTTCGTAATAACTGTCGTCTTCTCCGATATTTACGGCGACGGGATAAGATTTACTTTCAGTTCTTACTTGATAAATACCGGGAAATTCAGCTCTGAAACCGTTTTCTCCCGAGACGAAATTTTCGCCGTCAGGATCGGTAATTTCAGCTTTTGAATATATAATTCTTTCTCCCGTCTTAAAAGATGCGTCAATGCCCCGATAGCCGGTATCTTTGATGATGAGATGCATGAGAACAGGATAAACGGGCGAGACATAAAACTCGTTTCTTTGAGATTCGGGATCCATAACAATAAGATAATTGCCGTTTTTTTCGACAACAAGCGGTTCGGAAGAAGTTCCGAGAACAGATTCAGACTGCGTAATTATTTTCCAATAATCCGTTACTTTTATATTTCGGATATTTTTGTCGCCGATAATATCTTTATATTTTCTGAATTTATCCGGTACGATTCGTCTTTGATCAACCGTTTCAAATCCGGAAAATTTCATGTCAAATATATTTTGATACAACAATTTCCATTCGTTACTGATATTTTTGCTTAAAATTACGGATATTTTACGATTATTTGCCAAAAGTTTATCAAATAAAAATCTCATTTTTTGATTCAGTTCCGGGGGATTATAAAATATTATATTGTCAAATTTGCTTAATTTTGCATAATTAAGATCAGTCAAATCATCGTAAATTTCAAAATGTCCCGAACCTGAAAGAATTTCCAAAGCGACATTTAATTGATCCGGTAAATTTTTGTTTTCGGAAAACAAAGCAATTCCGGGATTTTTGTTAAAATAAAATTGAAAATAAAAACGGTTATCGTCTCTCCAACGTTCATTTTTTACTTCAACAAAACCGGAATAATAACCTGTTTCTGAAATTTCAACCGGAAATTTTTCTCCTCTTACTTGATTTTTATCTATTTTTATCGCTTTTTCCGCAATCGTTCTTCCGTTCATAAATAATTTTGCCAAGATATTTTCTTCATCAAACTCAGACAAATTGGCAACTTCAAAATTAATACTGTGTTTCAATTCAGAATTAACGATTTGAATTGCGGTTTTAACGGAATTTATTTTTAAATTATTCCGTTCCTCAATATCGGATGTCGCAACCCAATAAGTTTTAAAATCGGGGTTATAAGTTATTTTTTGTTTTTGATAATCGCTGATTAAAATAATCTCCGCATTGGCGTATTGAGTATCCGAAAGCTTTTGATTTGCTGTTTTCAAAAGCTCATCGAAAGAAAGAGGATTAAAACAGGTTTTTACGGAAGCAAGCATTTTATTCGGTATTTTACCTGAAACCGGAAATCCGTTTATCTCGTTCCATGTTTTGTCGGCAGTCAGCAAAATAACTTTATCTTCTTCGTTCAATAAATCCGATATTTTACTTAACGTTTCCAAACCTTTCTCAAACTCGGTCTTATCGTCAACAAGATAATTCATTGAATAAGAATTGTCTAAAATAAACGCTATTGCCGTAGGCGGATGTTTTTCAGATGATTTTAAAAACGGAACTTTAAAAGCGGGACGAGAAATACCGAGAACGGCAAAGAGAATAAAAAGAATCCTCATCAGAAGAATCAAAAGATTTTTTATATTTATTTTTTTGTTTTGTTTTTTTTGAATTTCTTTAATAAATCTGACTGAAGAAAAGATTATTTTCTGAGGACGTTTCTTGGCAAAAAGATGGATTACAACGGGAATGCCCGCTGCAAGCAAAGCAATCAGAAAACCGGGATTCAGAAATGAGAACATCTGCTTTTTCCTTTTTTATATGCCGGCGGATACGGAAATAAGATAACGATTATTTTTCGCGGTAAGATCATTGTTTGTCAAAGATAAATCAATTCTGAATGCTTTCATGTAAAAACCTGCGCCAAAAGTCAAAAAAGTATCTTTTGCTCTCTTAAATTTGCTTCCGTAAATTCCGAATCGGAAAAGAGCTTTTCCCGAATAAGACCAAATATTTATATCGGGAAAAAGAAAGGAATATCCGCCGTGGAAAGTATTGTCTTTTAATTTAAAACTTGAAATTTTACCCAGCCAACTTAATGAAAAAACGCTGTTATTAAAAGAATAACCCGTACCCAGCGAATAACGAGGGATCGGATTTTTATCGGAAGAATGTTTACGATAAATACGCCCGAAAATATCATAAGCGCTGAAACCGTAAGTTACGGATTCATCTTTAAAAGCAAATCCGAAATCGGTTGAAAATCCCATATATTTGTCATCTTTAAAATTAAGAGAAGAACCGGAAACATAATCAAGAAAGACCGAGCGTCCCCATAATCCTTTTACCGTAAATCCCCAATTTTTCTTTCCTTTGGTTTCTCCTATCGTTAAGTTCAGACTGTTTAAAGCATAATCCAAATATTTGTGAGTTCCGAGGCTGTCGGATAATTGACGAGATATATCTGCCAAAGGAATATAAGATAAAGCAAATTTTTCTCCGCTGAAAACAATCCCGGCAAGTTTGCTTTTTTTGAATAACGTTTCGGATGAAATAATTTTATCAAAATCAATTTCGGAATTTTCCCCGGAACGCATGGAAACGGAGAATTTTGATTTTTTGACAAAACAAACAAGAGCAGGATTGTTAAATGCAGCATAAGGATCTGCAAAGTAAGTAACGTTATGCCCTCCTAAACCGGCTGTTATCGGAGAAGGCGAAAACTCAGGTCTATGAAAATCATATTTTTTTACAGGATATGAGTTTAAAGATACAGCTGTCAGCAGAAAAATCAAAATGCGAAAATATTTCATATACACCTTTTAATTCGGATAAAATTTTTATTTCCGGCAGTTTCTAAACTGTCGTATAATTACGCAACCATTCCCGGATATACTCTTAAATTGTCAATCGGAAGTGCATGTAAGCAACTTATAATATCGGACAGATATTTTAATCCGAATAATAAAACGAAAAAAAAGATTATTTCAGCAAGCGTAAACTCATCAAAAAAGCATTTTCGGCAGGAGAAGAATAATAATTCTTTCGCATACCGTTTTTCTCAAATCCCAGTTTTTCATATAAGAGAATTGCCGGAAAGTTACTTTCTCGAACTTCCAGAAAAAAATATTTTATGCCTTTTTTGATTTTTTCTTCAATTACGGCTTTCAGCATACGAAAAGCAATGCCTCGTCTCCGAAAACTTTTTTTTATTCCGACGTTCGTTATGCTGTATTCGTCCAGAATTGTCCAGCCGCAGGTAAAACCGAGTATTTCATTTGTTTCCGGATTTACGGCAATAAAAGCTTCATGAAGATTTATTTCCGACCTGAACATTTCTTCCGTCCAAGCATCAGAGAATAATTGATTTTCCAATGTCGCAACTTCTCCTAAATCTTCTTCGGTCATATTTCTGAGCAAAAATTTCATAATCAATAGTAAAGTTTCTGTCCGGGATAAATAATTACAAGTTTGCCCGTACCTTTATTTTTAACTTTTAATTTGTTCTTTTTTACCAGACAGCTTGATGTTATCCCCAGTTTTGAAGCTATTTTTCCTATCGTATCTCCGCTCTTTACGGTATAAACTTTTCTTTTAAGAGTGCTTGCCTTACCGTAAAGTCTCAGTTTTTGTCCGGGACGAATTATATTGTTATGAAGTTTGTTTAAAGCTTTTATCCGTTTTACCGAAGTTTTGTATTTAGCGGCTATACCTGAGAGAGTATCTCCTTTTTTTACAATATGATGAGTAAAATAACCGGCATTTTTTTTCAAATATCTTTTTTCTATGCTTGCCAGTTTATTTTCGTTTTTTACCGATTCGACGGGAACAAGAACTTCGTATTTGCCGGGCGGAAGAACCACGTCATTAATTGCCGACCATTTTTTAAGTTTTCGTTTGTATATCTTGATCCAAGGATTAAATTCCCATATTCTTCCGGTAGCGCTTCCTTGAGCTTTTGCCCAATCATCAATTTTATAATGACCGTTCAGGACTAATTTTTCCCGGCGAACAGTTTCATACAGAGATTTTTCTCTGGGCAATTTATGCCCGAAAATTTCCTCTTCGTTTTCAAAAATAAGTTTTATTGCAACGGCCCTCCAGACATAACGATTTGTTTCGTCAACCCGTAAAATAAGATCAAAAAACCTGGTACCGCCCTGCTCTCGCATAACCTTGGCAATACTGCCGGGACCGGCATTATACGAACAAAAAATCAATAACCAATCATCAGTACCTTTATTGCCGAGATAGTTTTTGGCATTTATCAAATATTCGGCAGCTCCTTCGGTTGCCTTGAAAACATGTCTTCTCTCATCAATAAAATCGTTTACTTTGAGCTTATAACCTTTTGCCGTTTTTTTCATAAACTGCCACATCCCGGCAGCGCCAGCCCAAGATGTCGCCATAGAATTCAAGCCTGATTCCGCAACTGCCAGATATTTTACGTCCAAAGGAATATCGTATGAACTGAATACCGAATCAAAAACCGGAAAATAAATTCCGCTTCGAGGTATAAATCTTCGGGCATTTTTTAATTCCTGCTTGTAAATTTCTTCAAATTTAGCATAAATTCTGTCATTTTTCAGATTGAACATTTGACCGGCAAATTCAATAGAGTCCGGGATTACGAATTTATCGTTTACGGAAACCCTGCTGTTAGCTTCTTCCAATTCTTCTTTTAAAGAATTAATTTCAAGAAACAATCCTTCCAAAATTGTGTTTAAAGAATCAAGTTCATTATCTTTTGTTGCAATAATTGTTCTTAAAGAATCTATTTCAACATTATGCTCAAGACTGTTCCCTGATAAGTTATCTGTTGCAGTTTTTGTTTGAAAATAAGAACATCCGCTTATAAAAAAAACGGATAACATCAATATTTTAAAATTCATAAATCATAAATTGTTACCGTATTTTCCCAATAATTACGGTAATCTCCTTTAAAGATATTTCAAGCCTGACTTTATTTTTCCGATATATTTTGACAATTACGTCTCTCCTTTTTCTGTTTTTTACGCTTTACGGCTCAATTAATCTCTTATTTCGGAAGAATCGGCAACATAATTTCCCGGCACGGATGATTTTTTACGCAAGAAAAAGAAATTCAGGTTTATTTTTTCATAACGAATTTAATTAAACAAAGTTGAATCGCCGGTTATCCGATCCGATATTGTAAGTTTTTTTCCGGTTCACATATAAATCAGAATCGCAGAGAACCGATATCTTTTTCATATTCTCCTCTCGAATAAAAAAGAATACACCGATTTTCAATATACTATTTTGTCAAACTAAAAACAATACCGACTTTATAATATTTTTATCCTGCTTTTATTTTTAAGTAAAATAAATTATAATCAGGGTTAATGACAAGAGTAATTCAGCAACAATTATTATAAAAAAAAACACATGTTTTATATATTACCGACTTACGATAAAATTATGATGAAAAATTATTGACAATACTGATATTTTTTTTTGTTAAGCAAGAAAAATATTAAGGTAAGGGGAGGAAATATGAGTATAAAGAAATTAGTCGTCGTAAGCGGAATAATTAACTCCGCCATGATAATTATTTTGATAGCAGTATTATTTATTTATGCTGAATCCGTAAAGCGCGAAAGGACAGCAATTGTTCGGAGATCTCAATATAAAGAATTAGGCGAAATGCTTTCGGATGCATCCGATTATTTAACCGCTCAAGCAAGACAATACGTACAATTCGGCGAAAAAAAATATCTTGATAATTATTGGCGCGAGGTAAACGAAACTAAAACAAGAGATCATGTTATTCTGCGATTAAAAGAAATGAACACGGAAAAAAAGTATTTTGATTACTTGCAAAAAGCCATGAATGCTTCAAACGGTCTGATTAAGACGGAAGAAGCCGCTTTTGCAGCCGTTTCCGCAAAGAATTATCTCAAAGCCAGGAAACTTATGTTCGGAAAATATTACGAATCAGAGAAAAATAAAATTACCGCTCTTACGGATGATTTCAAAAATGCCGTTAATAAAAATGCTGAAAAAACTGTTAAAATAACCCATAGAAAAAGAGAAAAAATAAAGGTCATAATTTATTTCATGATAATTTTAATTACTTTTCTGGTTATTTCATCATTCATTTTCATAGGAAGAATAATGAATAAGATTACAGCTCTCATGGAAAAAATGGGACGAAATGATTTTACGGAAGACATTGATGAAAGAGACATAAACAGAAATGATGAAATAGGTATATTGGCAACGTCTTATATGGAATTAAAAAAATCTATGCTTAATTCCGTACAAAACCTCAGAAAAGGTTTTTTCGCCTTAAACAAAACTTCAAACGATTTAAAAGATAAAGCTTATAAGTTATCTGAAACAGCAGTCAAAATGAATGAAAAAACTCGATCGGCTTCCGCAGCAACTGAAGAAATTTCTACTAATCTGGCAACAATTGCCTCCGCTTCAGAACAAGCTTCCTCAAATGTCAATACCGTAGCAAAAGATTCGCGCGAAATGTCCTTAAATATTAACACCGTCGCCGCCGCAACAGAAGAAGCTTCAACCAATTTATCAAATATAGTTTCAGATATCGGAAATCTGAATAATAATATAAAAACAACTTCAGGATATTTGGATGATTTATCGGAAAAAGTTACAATTTCCGCATCTGCCGTAGAGGAAATGAATGCTTCTCTTTCGGAAGTTTCTTCTCAGACTCAAAAAGCCGACATGATCTCCGAAAATGCCAACGAAAAAAGCTTGGTTGCAGCCGAATTAACAAGAAAATTACAAAACTCGGCTATTGAAATAGGTAAAATAATTAAACTTATAGGTTCAATAGCAGATCAAACCAATATGCTTGCCTTAAACGCAACAATTGAAGCAGCCGGAGCCGGAGAAGCCGGAAAAGGTTTTGCCGTTGTTGCCAATGAAGTAAAAGAACTTGCCAAACAAACTCAGGATTCAACCGAAAAAATATCAAAGCAGGTATTGGAAATTCAAAACCAAATAGAAAATACGGCAAAATCGATTAAGGATGTCGCTTCTATTGTTGCGGAACTCAGCACAATCAATAATGCGGTTGCTGTAAGCGTAAAAGAACAAACCCTTACTATCAATGAAATTTCGGGAAATATGCAAATAATGGCTCAAACATCGGAACAATCCAGAGAAATAGCAAAAACAAATAATAAATTGGCAAGACAAGTTTTGCTGAATTCGGAAGAAGCAAAATCAGGGTTAAACGAAATTACCGTAAATTCAAATAAAACAGCCGTTGCCGCCGGTAATATTGCAGCAGGAAGCAATGATGCAAATAAAGGCGTATCTGATATTTCGACAAGCACAACTCAAATAAGCCTCGGAATGAACGAAATTGCGCAAAATATTATTTCAGTTGCCGAGGATGCCGATAAAACCGAAGAAACAGCAAAAGAGACTAACCAAGCGGCAGAAGAACTTATTCATATTTCAAAACAATTAAAAGAAGTAATAGATTCCTTTAATGTTTAGAAATTTATGAAAATAAATTAAACAGGCTGTTCCGTATTTCAGGTACAGCCTGTTTTCAATTATATTTCCGAAAAATTTATCCTGTAAAAGAATAAGACAAGAACTTGCATAATTCTTAATCTGACATTTTAAATATTATATCAGTTTATTATTTTATTTGATATTTATGTTTAAGAAGATTTTTGAGCTTTATTTTCTCTTTATCTTGTCAATTTCGTATAAAATCTAAAACAAATAGCCTCAAGATAATTTTAAATACAATTTTTCAATCTCGCAAGCTCGTTTCACATCCTGTTTAACCGCATTTTATGATTCGTTAAAGCTTTCTCATTTGAATCTCGTTTTGTCTGTGATTTTATTTCTGGATTTGTTAAAGATTTATTATTTTTTATGCTGATGTTTTTAAACTTTTCTTTCCTTAATATATTCATTAATATTTTATTTTACGAAATATTAAATCGCAAATGGATCAGAAAAACCGGGAGTATATGTTTTTATCAGATAAACATATTAACAGGCATTCATTAACCCCTTTTTAAACATTACATCTCTCTATTCAGTCTTAATCTCTGAGCGCCTCAAAATTCAAAAAATAAAAAAAGCTCCCGAAGGAGCTTTAAGATTTACTTGTTTGTCCAAGGTTTATTTGTTAATTCCCATTTCGCTGAGAACTTCTTCCATCAAAGCTTTTGCCTGATCAAATTTCATAAACGAGATCGGGAAACCGAAGACATAGGTTTTAGCATCAACCGTTCCTGTTGCATAGTTTAATCTGTCAAATTCAATGGCGCAAGCCTTATTCATTGTACTTTCGTATAAAGCAACGGAAGTACTGTCGGCAGTATCCAAATATTTATCGGTATAAACCATATTCATAACAGGATGGACATTCTCCAGATTTGCTGTATTGAAATAACTTACCAAACCGGTAGCATCGTCATTAATTCCGTGAATCAATCCGCCGACGGCATTTTCGGTTGTATCGATTTCAACGCTTACGGTAAGACCGGAACCCTCTGCGGGAGAAGCTCCAGTAAAGAAACGATCTTTCATCTGATCGGAAGAAACAATGTCGCAATAAATAACAGCATCGGAACCGTCAGATTCAAGCCCCGGAATATCAGAAGGAATTCCCATATGATCTTTTACAATATTCCTCGGGGTATAATTAAATGCTTCCTGTAAACCGTTAACATTTATGCCGCCGCTGAGAATCAAGTTGCCTCCGCCTTGCAGGAAAAGGTTAAATGATTGATTTTCCAGGAAAAGATCCTGCGATGCGCTGGTAATATGATCCATATGGAAGAAAATAGTTTTATATTGCATTAAATCAGAAGGACTGAACTTAGCTTTTGAATATTGCAAAGCTTCCTGACCGGCATCAACAACGCCTTCTTTCACATCATCGTAATTAATAAAATCAACATTATAACCGCTGAATAAGTTTTGATAAAATTCATCGCGATTTTCTTCTGCCGAAGGAGGATAAGGAGCCTCGTCATTATCGATAACCAAAATATCTTTAGGTCTTTCCGCTGCCGGAAGATTTTCTATTAAGGTAAATTTAAATTCGTAAGGAGAATCATCCCAAACACCCTGAGAATCAAGAACTCTGATGCTGAGAACGTGTTCTCCGGGAGTAAGATTTCTGATAGGCAAAGCTTGAGCAAGAGGTTCTCCGATTTTAAGTTTAAACCATGAATCGGAACCTTCCGTTCCGTAAGGATAATATTCGGGATTTCCCAAGTAAGCCGCATACTGATAAGCTTCTCCGTCCAATTGATAAGCAATTCCTATTGCTTCAGAATAATAATTCTTTCCTGTTTGTTCATCTAAAACTATATTTTCTCTTTTACCGGTAGGTTTTCCGTTTGCAAACTCGCCTTTATAACCGGCATGAGTGTACATTACAAAATCATCAGACCAGATAGCGGAGAAAGTGGAATCTTGAGACCAGAATAAAGGATGAGCAAAGTGTTCTCCGTCATAAACAGTTCCGGTTTTAGGTTTAACGACTTTAACGAGAGCATTAAGACCGTAAGAATAATGATATTCTCCTAAACAGAAAACATCGTTTGTATCGGCATTACAATACATAAGAGACCAAGGATGATAACCTGACAAACAACGGAAATAAACTTCTTTTATATCGGAAACAACGCCGGCTTCGTCATATCCGCGAACCTGCATTACCGTTTCGGTAGTAATTTCATCTTGGGTATATCCGACATGAGCATCGGGAATCAAAAGATTTTCACCGTACTCGTCACTGGCGCTGACAATAACGGATTTAACATTTTCCTGACCCAAGGTAGTATGCCATTCTTCACCGCCGGGATAAGTGTAATTAGTTGTATCGGCAATATCTCTTTTTATAAATCTGTACTCAAAATACCAAGGTTTAAGTTCGCTTACGTAAGCATCATTGTCTTGCATGCTGAAGTTAAACTTAATACCGGTACCTGTTTCAGCAACGATAGTGGCGCCTTCTTCAGAGCTGAACGGATCGTCTTTACGATTCAAACCGCCTTTGGAAGTAGTAACGTCGATAGAGGGTTTGTTTGATTTGGTAATAAATATGCGGCGAACTATCGGGCTTACGTCTCCGCGATCGTCGCGACATTGTAATTCCATCGCAGTAGCTACTTTAGCTGAATCATGCGTAGCAGGATTATCCCAACACGGGAAATTGATTACGGCATAAACATCGTTTGTCCAGTCTGAAATTTGAGATTCGTCATTATTTATAACGTGTAAAAGCCAACCGCCTTCGGCATCGCTTAATCTGTTTTCGTGCCCTGCAACGGTAATATATTCACCGTTTTTATTGATAAGACGATAACGATAATCTTTCACGACACCGTCAACATCCGATCCCAACCAATAAACTTTTTGCTGAAAAACAAGAATAGAATCTTCTGATTCCGGAATTGCGGCTCCTTCATAGTTTACCGATCCGTCGGCATCAATTCCTTCATAGGCTGTAAATTTTACCGTAGGAGCGATATTATCGGTTAAACTTCCTTTGGTGTGATCACACGCTGCCAACAGCAAAACAATTAAAATAAATGCAGCTGCAACAAAGCGTTTGCGGTTAAAGATCATATAATCCTCCGTTATTTCTCTTTATTTTTTAAAATTTTTTTTAATATCTGCAAAAAAATTAATAATACCGGTATATCGTCAACAAAAATTTCAATCTCCGTCGCAATAATATAAAATTAATTCAGGGAGAAAATGAATTTTATTGATCGGTAAAGGTTTAAGTCATAAAAATCATTCTTTTTCCGCTCTGTTTTTAAAAGCTTTGTAAACATTCATCAAAAGCATTGCCGAAGTAACCGATCCGACACCGCCGGGAACAGGCGTTATTGCGCCTGATTTACCTTCGCACTCATCATAGAGAACGTCTCCCGTATAGCGACTTCCTTCTTCGTCTTCTTTAAGATTTATGCCGACATCAATGACAACGGTTCCTTCTTTTATCCAATCTCCTTTCACAAATTCCGGCTGTCCTATCGCTGCAATGAGAATATCCGCTTTTCTGATGCAAGAAGGCAAATTTTCTGTTCTGCTGTGACAAACGGTTACGGTAGCATTTCCTGTTTTATTTTTTCTTAACAACAGATTAGCCAGAGGTTTACCGACAATATTGCTTCTTCCCAAGACAACAACGTTTTTACCGCTTGTTTCAATTTCATAATAGTCCAAAATCTCCAAAACGGCAGCGGCAGTACAAGGAATAAACCCGGGTTTATCCAACACCAGATTACCCATATTAACGGGATGAAAAGCATCGACATCTTTTTCAGGATTAATTTTTTCGGCAATGTATTCATCATCAAAATGTTCTGGGAAAGGCTTCTGCAACATAACGGCATCCGTACCGGGATCAATATTAAACCTTTCGATTTCTTTAATAAAATCATCTTGAGATATTTCTGACGAAAGATTTATAACTTCAACTTTAATACCGTTCTTTTTACCGTTTTTTTGCAGATTTTTCACATAAAAATCGGAAGCAGGATCATATCCGATAACCAAAACGGCAAGTTTGGGCTGACGCTGCTGATCCGCCAATCCGCTCTTTATTTTATCATAAATCTTTCGGGTAACGGCTTTACCTTTAAGTATCATTGTATTTTCTCCTTAATCTTTCAATCCTTAAAGATTTACCGGTATCATTATCAATTTCGATAATGACTCCGTTAATTTGCAAACCTTTATCTGAAGCTTCGTAACGATTCGGCATTCCCGTTTTTATCTTATCCAAAATTATTTCTTTTTTTACTCCGATAACGGAATCATGAGCTCCGGTCATTCCGGCATCCGTAATATAGGCGGCGCCTTGAGGAAGAATTTCTTCGTCAGCAGTTTGGATATGGGTATGAGTGCCGATCAAAGCAGAAACGCGACCGTCCAGATAAAATCCCATCGAACGTTTTTCGGCAGTGGACTCGGCATGAAAATCGACAAAAATAATTTTAACCTCAGCAGATAATTCTTCAATCAAAGCATCAGCTTTCAAAAAAGGATTATCGGAATTTGACATAAACGCCTGTCCGACCAAGTTAAAAACGCCTATTTTAATTCCGTTCTCGCAGGTATGGATAAGCTTTTCTTGCCCCAATGCAGAAGGCGGATAATTTGCCGGACGAACAATTTTTTTACAATTGCGAATATAATCATAACTTTCACGCTTATCCCACAGGTGATTTCCTCCGGTAAAAAGATCAACTCCGCTACGAAACATTTCTTCCGCTGTTCGAGAAGTTATTCCCCGTCCGGAAGCAAGGTTTTCGCAATTGGCGATAACTAAGTCAATCTTATATTCTTTTCGCAATTCAGGCACAAGATTTTTAACGACTTTTCGCCCGGGTCTCCCGAAAATATCTCCAAGAAACAATAATTTCATTATTTTGCCGTGGAACTGCGTCTGGTTTCTCTGATAACCGTTACTTTAATCTGTCCCGGATACTGCATTTCTTCTTCAATTTGACTTGCTATGTCATTGGCAATAAAGACAGTTTTTTCGTCTTCGATCAAAGTCGGATCAACAATAATTCTCACTTCCCTGCCGGCTCGAATAGCATAAGATTTGGAAACCCCTTCCACGCGATTGCAAATCTCTTCCATTTTTTCCAGTCTTTGCATATAAGTTTCGATCATTTCCCGTCTGGCTCCCGGTCTTGCTCCGGAAACGGCATCGGCAGCCTGAGTAAGAACAGCATAAACGCTTTCCGGTTCAACTTCTTCGTGGTGAGCTTCTATAGCATTGACAATCAATTTGCTTTCACCGTTTTTACGGGCAAGATTTGCTCCGAGTACGGCATGCGATCCGTCAAATTCATGATCAATAGCTTTTCCTATATCATGCAAAAATGCGGCTCTGCGAGCAATCTCCTGATCCAAACCGAGTTCGGCAGCCATAGTTCCGCAAATCCAAGCTGCTTCAATACTGTGTTTTAAAATATTTTGTCCGTAACTTGTTCTGTATTGAAGGCGTCCGATAAGCTTAATAAGGTTAGGAGAAATGTTATGAATATTTACTTCCAAGCATGCCTGTTCGCCGATGGCAATCATATTGTCATCCATTTCCTGTTTGGTTTTTTCTATAACTTCTTCAATTCGTCCGGGATGAATTCTGCCGTCCAAAATTAATTTTTCCAAAGCAATTCTGGCAATTTCCCGTCGAACCGGATCAAAGCATGACAGAACTACTGATTCAGGCGTATCGTCAATGATAACATCGACGCCGGATAATTTTTCAAAAACCCTGATATTACGTCCCTCTCGTCCGATAATGCGCCCTTTCATGTCATCTCCGGGCAAAGCAACCACTGCAACGGTTGATTCGGCGACATAATCAACCGAAAGTCTTTGGATAGCCGAAGAAATTATTTTAGCTGCTTCGCGATTGGCAGTTTGTTTACTTTCTTCAATTATATTGCGAATATCTGAAACAGAGCTGATTCGAGCTGTCTCGATTAACTCGTTGCGCATGATTTGAACAGCCTCATCTTTTGATAAACAGGCGATTTGTTGAAGTTTTGTTTCCTGTTCCTCGATAAGAGCATCCAATTTTTTATTCTTATTTTCCAATACTTTTTCTTGTTGTCTGTTTCGTTCCTGCTGATCGCTGATGGATTGTTCTTTTTTATCCAAAGATTCAAGACGTTTATCAAGATTAACCAATTGTTTGTTATATCTTTTTTCCTGATCCCGAAGTTCTTTTTGACGATCATTTATCTGATCCTCTTGTCTTTTTTGAACTTTATACCACTCTTCCTTAGCTTCAAGAATGATTTCTTTACGTTCAACTTCCGCTTCTTTTTTTGATTCCGCAATAATGGTTTGCGCTTGTTTATGAGCATCAAAAATTGCTTTATCCACTTGGGCTTTTTTAACAAGGTAAAAAACAATCGGGATTGACAGCCCCGTAATAAGTCCGATTATCAAAAATAGTATTTCCATTTATATCCTCTCATCGACGGATCAGGCTAAGAGGCAAGTTGTAAATATACCTGGCGATACCGTGTGATTTTTGTCTTATACCTCGAAAACAAGGTGGAACGCCTATCATATGTCTTTCAAGTCCGGGAACAAGCCCGGCATGTGAGCAACATCGAGTCAGCACTCCTTAATTTAAGTGAGTAAGAACAAATTACCATCACGAATATCGCCGGTAAAAAAGAAAAATTTATTCCGTCTCCAAATTGAAAACATTATCTATTGCGGAATTTACTTTATCGCTCGCAGATTTTAATTTCGCATTTTCTTCCTGCAAAAGGAACATTTTTTCAGTTATAATCATTGCGCCTAACGCCACAATCCTGCCGGTGTCAACTGTAGGGAATTTTTTGTAAATAGCATTCAATTCATTATTAAGAAATTCGGCGCATTTCAGAATTCTTTCAGGATTATCGGTTTTAAGCCGATACATTTTGCCAAAAATCTCAACATCTACAGAATGCATTCTTATTATAATTTAATTTCGTCTGATTCAGCTAAAAGATTGTCCATTTCGGAAACGATATCTTCACTTGTAATTTGTGAAAAGACTTCATCTATACGGGAAGAGACCTTACGTTTTCTTTCTTCCAAATCATTTGCTCTGGCATTAGTTTCATCATATTTTATTTGCAATGAAGCATATTTTTCTTCAAGCAATAATAATTCATTATTTTTTTGAGAAAGGCTTTCCTCCAAACTGCTGATTTTTTTATCTTTTTCGGCGCATTTGTCTTCCAAAACCATTTCTCGCATTTCAACATCTTCTCTTTCTTTAACTTCCGAATTGTATTTTTCCTGCAAATTTTTGTATTTTTCGGTTATGCTTTTATATCGATCAATAAGCATTTGAACCTTTTGTTCAAAACCGTTTACTTCTTTATGTTCCATATTCTACCTCATTTTTATCGAAAACCTGTCAATCAGTTTCTTTTGGATTTTCGCTAAAAGATTGTTTATATATTCATCCGTCAAGTTTTTTGTTTCCGATCCCAAAATAATGTTTATTGCCAGACTATGGGCGCCTTTTTCAATATTGTTTCCCTCGTAAATATCAAACAAACTGACATTTTTTATTATCTTCGGATTAACTTCTCCGACCGCCTTTTCTATTTCGGAAAAATTATGTTGTTTTGATATAACGAAAGAAAGATCTCGCTGCACAAAAGGAACTTTCGGAAGAGGTTTAAATTCAGCTGTCGGGCAATCAGTCATACGCAACAAAGCCGAGAAATTAAAATCAAAAAGCCATATTTCTTTTTCAATTCCGAAAACTTCGCAAATTTTAGGATCAACTTTACCTAACTCAACAATTTTTTGATTATTTTTTTCGTAAACGGCAGCAGCTCCTGTTTGGAAATACGGTTCAAAAGATTCCGACAAACGCAAATTTTTCATCACAAAATATTTTTCTAAAATTTCTTCAACCGTTCCTTTTACGTCGTAAAAATCAATCTCGCTGTCTTTATCTTTCCAATAAGGCTCGGCAACTGATCCGGTAAGCAATCCGCAAATATTCCATTCTTCTTTTCCCAACTTGGATTCATCATCGAAAAAGACCTTATTCAATTCAAAAGTTTTAAAATTCTTTTCTCCGTGATTAATATTATAACGAGCATTCTCCAACAAATGAGGAATCAAAGTAGAACGCATAACGGATGAATTTTTTCCGAGAGGGTTTTTTATCTTCACGGTTTTTCTTCGACGATCGTCTTCTGCGAGCTTCAGTTTATCCAAAGCTTCATAATCTCCGAAAGACAAATTTATAATTTCAAAGAAACCGTTTTCAACCAAAATATCGGCAACATCCCGTCTTGCATAAAAGCTCTTTTTATCCGTAATTTCGGGAAGCGGCTCGGGTATTGCAACATTGTCGTAACCGTAAAGCCTGATAATTTCTTCAATCAAATCTATTTCTCTGACAAGATCTTGCCTGTAATCAGGAATAATAAAACAAAGCGTACCGTTTTCCTCAGACTCCAATTTCAAGCCTAATCGGGTAAGATAATCGATAATCAAAGATTTTTTTGCTTTAATCCCTAAAATTTTTTCGATTCTCGACATACGAACCGAAACTTTTTTTGCTTCTTTTTTCAATCTGTAACTGTCAATTTCTCCGCCGACTAATTCGCCTCCGGCAATTTCAAGAATAAGTTTTACGGCTCTGCGACTTGCTCTGTCGGCATTTTCAGACGACATTCCTCTTTCAAATCGGTAACAGGAATCCGTGGTTATTTTCAATCTGTTTCCTGTACGGCGAACCGAGAATTGATCAAAATCGGCAGCTTCCAAAACAATATTAACCGCAGAATCTTTTATGCCGGAATCGGCTCCGCCGATAATTCCCGCCAAAGCAAGAATTTTTTGACCGTCGGCAATCACCAAATCAGAAGGATTTAGTTCGTATTCTTCTCCGCCTAAAGCAACGAACTTTTCGTTTTCTCGGGCATCTCTGATAACTATTTTACGCTTGGCAATTTCAGCATAATCAAAAGCATGCAAAGGATGTCCGTATTCCATCATCACAAAATTGGTAATATCGACAATATTGTTTACGGGACGCAAACCGGCAGCAAGCAACTTTTCTTTAAGCCAATCCGGAGATTCAGCTACTTTCACATTTTTGATCATGCGAGCTGTATAACGAAAACATTTATCGGATTTTTGGTTTTCAACCATTAAATCATTATAGATATGTCCTGTTCCTTCGGGCAGAGTAAGATCAGGAGTTTTTATATCCGTTTCAAAGAGAGCCGATAAATCTCTGGCAACCCCGATCATGCCCAACAAATCAGGACGATTGGGAGTAATCTCAACTTCATAAACGGTATCTGTTTTTTCCAAAAAATCTGCTAAATTTTCCCCGACGGGAGCATCTTCGGGCAACTCAAAGATACCGTCATTTGCTTCAGATAATCCCAATTCAGCTTCCGAGCAAAGCATTCCGCAAGACTGAACGCCTCTTATCTTCGCTTTTTTTATTTTAAAATCATCAAAAACCGTTCCGACGGGAGCAAAAGCGACCTTTAATCCCGAACGGCAATTAGGAGCGCCGCAAACAACCTGATGTTCTTCGTTTCCGTCAAAAACCTTGCACAGCGACAATTTATCAGCATTCGGATGTTTTTCGCACTCTCGAACCTCAGAAACTTTTATTTGCTTTAACTCTTCATTTATATTTTTTATTTTTTCAACTTCTATGCCGGCAAAAGTCATTTTATCGGCAAGTTCATTTTCATTTACGGGTAAATCAAGATAATCTTTTAACCATTTAAAACTGATGTTCATACAAAAACCCCGTCCTATTTAAATTGTCTCAAAAAGCGTATATCGTTTTGGAATAATAAACGCATATCCGGAATATGGTATTTGAGCATGGCAATACGATCCAATCCCATACCGAAAGCATAACCGGAATATTTTTCGGAATCTATGCCGACCATATCAAAAACATTGGGATCAACCATTCCGGCTCCGCCCATTTCAAGCCAACCGCTCTCTTTGCACAAAGAACATCCGGCTCCGTGACATTTCACGCAATTAATATCTATTTCTGCGCTCGGTTCGGTGAAAGGGAAAAAATGCGGACGCACTCTGGTTCCGATTTCTTCTCCGAAAACGGATCGGACAAATGTGTCCATAACTTCCCGAAGATGAACAAAGTTTGCGCCTTCTTCAACCACAAGAAGCTCTACCTGATGAAAAGCCGGAGAATGAGTTGCATCGTTGTCATTGCGATAACATCTGCCGGGAGAAACAATCCGAATCGGCAGTTTAAATTCTTCCATGGTTCTGATTTGAACAGTTGATGTTTGAGTGCGCAAAAGAACATCTTTATCTATATAGAATGTATCGCTGAGATTTCTGGCGGGATGATTTTCGGGCGTATTTAAAGCGTCAAAGTTATGATATTCGTCCTCAATGTCGAAGCCTTCGGCAACTTGAAATCCCATGCCGATAAAAACATCTTCAATTTCTCTCCAAACTTTGGTAATAGGATGCAATCCGCCCTTTCCTCTTTTTCTTCCCGGACGAAAAATATCGACTTTATTGTCGAGAAGGTTTTGTTTGTATTCAGCTTCTTTTATTTTTTCTTCTTTTTCCGATATATGTCCGGCTATAATTTGTTTTGCGTCGTTTACCAATTTACCGAAAGCAGGTCTTTCTTCTTTGGGAAGAGATCCCATTTGTTTCATAAATTGATTTAATTCGCTTTTTTTTCCCGTAAAACGAGACTTAATATTTAAGAGGTCATGTATTGTTTCGGAATTTTCGATCGCTTTTTTGGCCTCTTCCGTTAATTGTTCTAATTTTGCCTTCACGGCACTCTCCTTCTGCGGATTTTTTATCTGAAACTTCCGCCATGAAAACGATAAAATCTAAAAATGAATTTTAATAAAGTCGTCCTTGCAACAAGATAAAATTGTCGGGAAGCTTCTTTTTATGCATTCCCGTAAAAAAATGCGGAAACACATAAAAAGAAACCCCTCTGCGAGGAGTCTCTAATTACCGAGTTTTGTCTTTACGACTTCAATAATCTTTTGGAACGCGTCAGGTTCATGATAAGCCAAATGAGCAAGAGCTTTTCTGTCTATCGTAATATCGGCAAGATGCAGTCCGTTTATGAATCGGCTGTAACTTAATCCGTGAAGACGACAAGCGGCATTAATGCGAGCAATCCAAAGTTTTCTGAATTCTCTTTTTTTGGCTTTTCTGTCGCGATAAGCGTAAGTCCAACCTTTTTCAACCGTTTCGCGAGCGGTTCTGTATAATTTACTGCGACCTCCGACATAGCCTTTGGCTGCTTTCAAATATTTTTTTCTTCTTTTTTTAGCTGCAACATTATTTACGGAACGAGCCATTTGTTACTCCTTTATTTTATCAAAACTATTTAGCAATCATTCTTCTTATTCTCGGTACATCACAAGGATCAACGAGAGCTGAAGAACTCAAACGTCTTTTACGTTTCGCATTTTTCTTGGTCAGGATGTGGTCATGTCCGGCATGATTTCTCTTTATCTTTCCTTTTGCTGTAAGAGTGAATCTTTTTGCCGCACCTCTTCTGGTTTTAATCTTAGGCATAATACAGTCTCCGTTCTTTTAGATTTATTAATCAAAGACAGCGGTTATAAATTTTCCGCAGCCCATTCTTCATAGATTTTATCAATATCTTTTTTGGGAGCAAGCGTCAGTGAGATTGTTCTTGCTTCGCTTTGGATATCCCGTTCTTTATCAGAGATAGGTTTAAGATCTTCGGCAACCCGATTCAAGAGATTGTAACCGATTTCTTTATGAGCAAGCTGGCGACCTCTGAATCTTACCGTAAGCTTTACTTTATCGTGATTTTTAAGAAATTTGGCAACGTTCTTCTTTTTGAATTGATAGTCATGATCTTCCGTATTGGGACCGAACTTGACTTCTTTCATTTGAACGGTATGCTGTTTCTTCTTGGATTCTCTGAATTTTTTTTCTTTTTGATAATAATATTTACCAAAATCAAGAATACGACAGACCGGCGGTTTAGCCGAAGGCGATATTTCAACTAAATCCAAATTTACTTCTCGAGCTTTTTGAAGAGCTGTCTCTATTCTTACAACTCCGACCTGATTGCCTTCTTTATCGATAAGGCGAACTTCCGGAACCCTTATTTGTTCATTAATTCTTTCTTTCGGGGCGACAGCTTTTGTTTTCGCTTTTCCGCGTCTTATGCGTATTATGGGGAACCTCCTTGGATAATAAAAAAAGCAGACGAACGCAATTCGCCTGCTTTTAATTGTATTAAAGTCCTTAAAAAATATTAATACCGAAATTTTCGACCTGCCAAGTATCTTTCAACCGACAGGCAGAAGCAAGGCTTCTTTTGTTTAATATCAGACCAAAAAATTCAGAGGAATTTCTTCGTCAAGACTTTATTATAATTTACCGATTATTTCTTCTTCAACGGAAAGAGATTTTTCGTTTGCTTCTTTTGCCAAAGCATCCGCTTTTGCCATAATCTCTTTTACGAATTCTTTATCTTCGATTGAGCCCATATTAATTTTTACGTTAAGATATGCGCTTTTTGCAGCGGCATTTGCAGTAATTGCGGCAACACCGGCATCCGACAATGCATTTTTATTTCCGATTTTACCGATTTTTTCGGAAAGATTTGCAGCTTCAACCGCAATTTCCATAGTTTCAAGCGGAACCATGATTGCCGATTTAGTTGCTGCTTCCATCATTTCTTTGCGGTATTCCTTTTGTTCATCGGTTTTGCGAGGAAGACGCATAGCATCCATCATATCATAAAAAGCCTGAGTATCTTTATCTATGGCATCTAAAGATCTTTCTTTGATTCTTTGACCTGTCTCGGCAATTTCTCGCACTTCACTCTGCACATCTTCATAACCTTTTTTATCTGCGGTAAGATTAGAAACCATCGCTGATAAGGCTCCGCTGACCGCAGAACACAAAGCGGCAACGCTTCCGCCGCCGGGAGCTTCGGAATCAGTTGAGAGTTCATCGGCAAAATCGCTTAAAGTCATGTTAACCAAAGCATTTTTATCGGCAATGCTGTACTCTATTACTTTTTTATCAAGTTCAAACGGAGCAAGTTCATCCAATCCCATTGACTGAATAGCGGTTTCCATTATCATCTTTTCCGGAAGACCTGCGCTTTCGCCCATTTTTTTCAGATAAAATTTACCTGCTTCAATTAAAGCTTCTTTGGGAAGAAGACCGACCAATTCGCTTCCGGTTACCTGCAAACCTTTCTCGCCGGCAATTTCGCGCACTTTTTCGAGAACGACGTGAGCCGGAGTAATTTTATAGTTCGTAAGGTTCATGGAAATCTGAGCTCGATTATATTCGTCTATGTACCAACCGACAGCTTTACAATTCTTGAATAAACCGGGGACGCGAAGTTTATTTCCGGATTCGTCTTTCATGATTTTCTTATTTTCGTCACGCTTGTAACGTCCTGCTTCGCGAATCGACAACGCAATATCATGAGCCTTGTTTTTATCTCTGGTGTTAAGATTAATATTGTAAGCAATCAAAAATTCGCGAGCGCTTATTGCAGTTGCTCCCGATTTGGCATTAAATTTTTGCGGCCCGTAATCAGGCTTCCAGTAAGGATCTTCCATTTTTTTCGGCAAAGCTTCATACTCGCCTTTCCGAACTTGGGCAAGGTTTTGCCATTCCGGTTTTGTGGCGGCATATTCATAAAGGTAAACAGGTATCTCAAGTTCTTCGCCGACTCTTTTTCCAAGCTTATTGGCAAGTTCAACACATTCGTCCATAGTCATATCGGAAACCGGAATAAAAGGACAAACATCCGTAGCCCCCATTCTGGCATGAGCTCCCGTATGTTTAGACATATCTATCAACTCAGCGGCTTTTTTTATTGCCTGAAACGCAGCTTCGACAACGTTGTCAGGGTCTCCGACAAAAGTAAATACGGTTCTGTTCGTGTCAGCTCCCGGATCTACGTCCAATAAAGTAATATTTTTTACGTTGCGAATAACTTCGGCAATCGCCTCAAGGATCTTATGATCCCGTCCTTCACTGAAATTCGGGACGCATTCTACTAACTTCATTTATTCCTCCAATTGAAATTAATTTCCCAGAATACCGAGCAATACGCCGGCAGCAACCGCAGAGCCGATAACTCCGGCAACATTCGGAGCCATGGCGTGCATAAGCAGGAAATTTCCTTTATCATACGTTCTTCCCACATGATGGACAACCCGTGCGGAATCCGGTACTGCCGAAACTCCGGAAGCTCCGATCATGGGGTTTATTTTTTCTTTTAAGAAAAGATTCATAAATTTGGCAAAAAGCAAGCCGGAAGCAGTTGCAATACAAAAAGAGAAAGCTCCCAAAGCAAAAATTTTAATTGAGCTTGAAGTCAAAAAAACATCAGCTTGAGTGCTTGCCCCGACTCCCAGACCCAAAACAATGGTAACAATATCGATCAAAGCATTTCTGGCAGTTCCGGCAAGACGCTCTGTAACCCCGCTTTCTTTTAAAATATTTCCGAAGAAAAGCATGCCCAGAAGAGCAGAGGCTCCCGGAGCGATAAAAATAGTAACCAAAGCTCCGATTACCGGGAAAAGTATTTTTTCTCTTTTGGAAACGACACGGGGAGTTTTCATTCTTATTTTTCGTTCTTTATCGGTAGTCAACAATTTGATAATGGGAGGTTGAATCACCGGCACAAGAGCCATATATGAATAAGCCGCAATTGCAATCGGACCTACAAGATGAGGAGCAAGTTTAGTGGAGAGGAAAATCGAAGTAGGTCCGTCAGCTCCGCCGATAATGCCTATCGCGCCTGCTTCCAGCACGTTAAAGCCCAATAAAATGGCGCCTATAAAGGTCGCAAAAATACCGAATTGAGCAGCCGCTCCGAGCAAAATAAGCTTAGGATTGGCAATAAGAGTCGAGAAATCGGTCATTGCTCCTATACCTAAAAAAATGAGCGGAGGATAAACCCCGAACTTAACTCCGTAATATAATTGATTTAAGACGGAACCTTCCGTATATACGCCGTATTGCTGAGTACCGGGCAGGTTTCCCAGCACTATTCCGAATCCGATGGGAACCAACAAAAGCGGTTCATAATCTTTGGCAATACCGAGATAAATAAAAGCCAAACCGACAATCATCATAATAAGATACGGCAGTTCAACCTGATAAAATCCGGTAGTGTGGAAAAAATTTAATACTTCATTCATTTAATTCTCCCGAAAACTATTCCATCTCAATGATAATTTGTCCTTCCGTGACGGACTGACCTTTGGAGACAAGAATTTTTTTGACAATACCCGGATAATTTGTCGTAATCTCTTGCTCCATTTTCATGGCTTCTATCACGGCAACCGCATCGTCAGCCGCTAAATTATCGCCCGGTTTAACCAAAACATCCGTAATCGTTCCCGGCATTGGAGTCTCCACTCCTTTACTGCGAGCAGAAGAAACGGGAGCAGGCTTGGCGACAGGCTTGCTTTCAGGAGTTCTTTTTTCGACCGACTTCGGTTTTACCGTTTTTACGGTCGAGTCAGATTCCAGTCTTAACAGCAATTGCCCTTCCGTGACGGAATCGCCTTTTTTAACATTTACTTCTTTTACTTTTCCGGAACTCGGAGAAGCGATTTCCTGTTCCATTTTCATGGCTTCAAGAATAAATAAAAGCTGTCCTTCTTTCACTTCGTCTCCCGCTTTAACGCTTACGTCATTAATAATTCCCGGAATAGGAGCATTAATTTCATTAACGGAAGATTTAACGGAATAAGAAGGAACCGCCGGAGCAGATTTTTCTGACCTTACCAATTTAGGAGCAGATTGAATATTTTCGTTATCCATTTCAACGGAAAATTCCATGCCGTTTACCAATACTGATGCGCTTACTCCGTCGTAAGCGACAATTCTGGCTTCATATTTTTGACCGTTTATCGTAAATTTATAATTTTTCATCTTGTCCTCTTAGTATAATTGTATTCTTTATTCGGCATCATGGTCTTAAAGGAAGCTCGCCAAACGGAAACAGGTGTTCTTTTCCAGGTTAAATGAAGTTTATGGCTTTCTTCCGCTTCCAAGCGATGAATATGCAAGGCAGTAATAACGGCAGCAATGGAATTCATGCTGACTTCGGTTTCGGAAGTTGAAATTTTTCCGCAGGAAGTATGAAAAACTTTTTTTGCAGCAATCTCTTCTTTTTTCTTTCTTTTGCGTTCTTCATACTTTGTAATATGTTCCATCTGAGATATAATAATCCCTATCAACATCAAACTGATGAAAACAACTAACATGCCCACCAAGGTTATGCCTAAGCCGAAACGGACTTTATATTTTTCAAAATCTTTTTTAGCTTGCAACAGAATTTTCTCGTCAATATTAAAGTCTTTCAAGGATTTTTCCCCGTCACCTTTTTTTAGGTCTATTCGAATATGGTAATTATCCAAATATTCGACCATTTTTTTTACGGGAAATTCATATTTTGCCGCAGCTTTGACAATATTGTCATTTTTATCGAAGATCACTTTTTCGTCCGCATTGAGCAAAACAAAAAAAGATGCAATGACAAATATAATCGGGATAAATTTACTTTTCATAACATTCTCCGTTACAACGGAATATTCCCGTGTTTGCGAGGAGGATTCTGATCTCTTTTCGTCGCCAACATTTCCAATCCTCTGATTAAGCGTATTCTCGTGTAAGCCGGTTCAATAATATCTTCGATATAACCTTTTTCGGCGGCAACATAAGGATTGGCAAATTTATCTCTGTATTCGTTTTCTCTTTCGGCAAGAACTTTTTCGGGATCATCGGAAGACTTGGCTTCTTTCCGGAAAATAATTTCCACCGCCCCTTTCGGTCCCATAACGGCAATCTCGGCTGAAGGCCAAGCATAAACAAGGTCTGCTCTCATATGAGAGCTGTTCATCACGCAATAAGCTCCGCCGTAAGCCTTCCTCAGAATAACCGTAATTTTCGGAACTGTTGCTTCTGCGAAGGCATAGAGCAATTTCGCGCCGTGACGAATAATTCCGTTATGTTCCTGATTAGAACCCGGTAAAAATCCCGGAACATCTTCCAAAACAATCAAAGGTATATTAAAACTGTCGCAGAATCTGACAAATCTTGCCGCCTTTGTCGAAGCGTTAATATCAAGACAACCTGCTAAAAACTTAGGCTGATTAGCAACAATTCCCACAGGATAACCGTTAAGTCTGGCAAATCCGACGCAAATATTTTGAGCAAAATTTCGAGCAACTTCCAAAAATTCTCCGTCATCGACAATGGCATTAATTACTTCAAAAACATCATAAGGCTTATTCGGATTTTCAGGGATAACGCTGTTTAATTCCGGGCAAAGACGATCAATCGGATCTGTAGGCGGGATATAAGGCGGTTCTTCCATGTTATTTGAGGGAAGGTAACTTATAAGTTTTCTGAGCAAAAGAATAGTTTCTTCTTCAGTATCCGTTACAAATTGAGCAACACCGCTTTTGGAACCGTGCATTACAGCTCCGCCGAGATTTTCGGTGGACACATCTTCGTTTAAAACTGTTTTAACGACTTTAGGACCGGTAACAAACATATAGCTGTTCTTCTTATCCATAATAACAAAATCAGTAATGGCAGGAGAATAAACGGCTCCTCCCGCGCAAGGTCCGAGGATAGCAGAGATTTGAGGAATTACTCCGGAAGCCTGAACGTTTCTCCAGAAGATTTCAGCATAACCTGCCAAAGCATCAACTCCTTCATGTATTCTGGCTCCTCCCGAATCGTTTAATCCGATAACCGGAGCTCCGTTTTTCATTGCCATATCCATAATTTTACAAATCTTAGCGGCATAAGTTTTGGATAAAGAGCCTCCTATAACGGTAAAATCCTGAGAAAAAACGTAAACAACTCGTCCGTTAACAGTTCCGCAACCTGTAACTACTCCGTCCCCGACATATTTATTTTTTTCCATTCCGAAATTGTGACATTGATGCCTGACGAACATATCAAATTCTTCAAAACTGTCTTCATCAAGTAAAGATTCAATCCTCTCGCGAGCGGTTAATTTGCCTTTTGCATGTTGAGAGTCAATTCGTTTCTGTCCGCCGGCAACTTTCGCCTCTTCTTTTTTGGCTTTGAGCTCAGCGGTTTTTTGTTCTAATTTCATTCATCCTCCAGCCGAAAAATCAGTCTCCGGTTACACTTTATTTTTTTTACAAAACGGTTTTAACCCGATTAAATATTCTTATTTCATATAAAAGAGAAGCCCGAAGACTTCTCTTTAATTATCAGTGTTTGTCTTTGCAAAGTTCAAGCAGAACTCCGCCGGTAGATTTGGGATGCAAGAAAGCAATATCGGCTCCGTGAGCGCCGGGTCGAGGCGCCTTATCTATCAGACGGAATCCGTTTTCTTCGGCTTTTTTCAATTCTTCGGGCAAATCATCCACTCCAAAGGCTATATGTTGAATGCCTTCCCCTTTTTTTTCGATAAATTTTGAAATCGGACTGTCTTCCGAAGTTCCGGACAACAACTCTATGCGAGTATCTCCGACGGGGATAAAAGCGACTTTCACTTTTTGCGATTCAACAACTTCTGTTGATTCAACCTCCAAACCGAGATTTTTATACATTTCAATTGCCGCATCCAAATCTTTTACGGCAATTCCTATGTGGCTTACTTTTTTTATCATTCTAGACCTGCTTTAATTTATGCTTTTCGTAGAGATCGTAACCGATTTTCAAAGCTTTCATGTTCAAATCCAAGAAAGCCGGTTTTGCCCACTGCTTAACGCTCTCTTCCAATGCTTCTACGCTTACCACATTAGTCATTTTAACTAAAAAGCCGAGAGTCATTATATTGGTGGGAAGTTCGGATCCCAGTTCTTTCAAAGCTATTTCGGTAAAAGGCACTTCATATATATTACTGCTGATCAGAGATATATTTTTAACAAAAGACGAGTCGGCAACCAAAGTACCTTTCGGCTTAAGATCAAAAAGATATTTATCGCAAGCTTCCTGAGTAAGGGCAAGCAAAATATCAAAGCGAGTTGCTTCCGGATAAAAAATATCATCATTGGCGATAATAACGTCGGCGCGACTTGCTCCGCCTCGAGATTCCGGTCCGTAACTTTGAGTTTGGGTTACTCTGGCTTTATCGATAACAGCTGCGCGAGCAAGTATAATCCCCGCAGTAATAAGTCCCTGACCGCCGCTTCCGCTTAATCTTATTTCCGTTTTTTTATATTCAGCCATTATTTACCACCTCTAAGACTTTCTATTACCTTTGCGTATTGAGCTGTATATTCCGGTCTTTTTTCTTCCCGAAAAATACCGCGAAGATATTTGCCTTGACGATCTTTTTCATCCAGTTTGTCCATGGCAGCTTTAGTCAAAGCATTGTTCTTCATTGCATCCATCATCTGAGGAGCTCCGCCTTTTTTATTGAGACGACCGTAAATTACCGGGCAGGCGCTGACAACTTCAACCATCGAAAATCCCTCATGGTTGAGAGCTTTTTTGATAATATTCTGAGTTTCAATAGCATGGTAAGCAGTTGTTCTGGCGACAAAAGAAGCGCCGGCTCCTTCGGCAAGCCTGCAAATATCAAAAACGGGGTCAATATTTCCGAAAGGAGTAGTTGTAGCTTTATCTCCGGTAGGAGTGGTCGGAGAATATTGTCCGCCTGTCATACCGTAAATATTGTTGTTAATAACCACAACGGTCAAATCTATATTTCTTCTCGCTGCATGAATAAAATGATTGCCGCCGATGGCAGTCGAGTCTCCGTCTCCGGTAACAACGATCACCTTCATATGAGGTTTAAACATTTTAATTCCTGTAGCATAAGCAATAGCTCTTCCGTGCAAAGTATGCAAAGTATTAAAATCCACATAAACAGGCATACGGCTGGAGCAACCTATTCCGGAAACCATTGCAATGTCGTCCCGTTCGATTTTAAGTTCGTCAATAGCTCTGATTATTGTACCCAAAACTATACCGTTGCTGCAACCGGGACACCAGACATGAGGGAATTTTTTCTTATGGCGCAAATATTTATGGATTCTTTTTTGAGGTATCTTAGCCATCTTAACTTACCTCCTTCACAAGTTTAAGAATTTCTGAAGGCGTAATCAATTCGCCGTCATATTTTTGAATCGGTCTGATATCTCCGTCATCTTTATCTTTAGCCAATCTTTCAATCTCATGAATAAACTGTCCTTGATTCAATTCGGGAACTATCACGGTATTGACATTTTTCAGCATCTTTGTTACTGCATCATCCGGGAAAGGCCAAATAGTAAGAGGACGAAGAAGCCCGACTTTGATTCCCTGAGCTCTTGCCTGCACGACCGCAGATTTTGCCGACCTGGCAACTATACCGGCAGCAAAAATGGCAACATCGGCATCTTCCATGTGGAAACTTTCTATTTGCACAAGATCTCTTATATTATGAGTTATTTTCTTTTTAAGACGAGTCATCATGGTATAAACTTCATTCGACTTGTTAGTAGGGAAACCATAGCTGTCATGAGCCAATCCGGTAACATGGAATCTGTAACCTTCGCCGTAACTCGCCAAAGGAGAAAGATAGCGTTGATTTTCGTCATAATGCTTGTACCATTCCGGAGGAACAGTGGGTTTGATGCGATTTATTATTCTGTGTTTAGAAATATCGGGAAGTTTCACTGCTTCGCGCATATGTCCCAATACTTCATCCATCAATAAAACAACACAATTTCTGTATTTTTCGGATAAGTTTACTGCTCTGATAGTTAACTCATAAGCTTCTTTTACAGACTCGGGATACAAAACTATCGCCGGAGCATCACCGTGTGATCCCCATCTTGACTGCATAATATCCCCTTGAGAAGGTCTGGTAGGCAAACCGGTACTGGGACCTCCGCGCTGCACATTAACAATAACACAAGGAGTCTCGGTAATTTTGGCAAAACCTATACCTTCCTGCATAAGAGAAAATCCGGGACCACTGGTTGCCGTCATAGCCTTTGCTCCCGCCAAGGATGCGCCTATAACAGCTGAAATACTGGCGATCTCATCTTCCATCTGAATAAATTTACCGCCTCTTTTGGGAAGTTCTTCCGAAAGAATCTCCGCTACTTCAGTACTTGGGGTAATGGGATAGCCTCCAAAGAAGTTTACTCCCGCATCAATTGCCCCCATAGCAACGGCTTGATTTCCCTGCATCAATACGATACGGCGATCGTCTTTTTTGGTCTCTGGCTGCTTCTTAGGCATTATTCAACCTCCTACCTTTTCGCGCCGGTTATAGCGAAATCGGGACAAAGTCTGTCACATGTTTCGCAATGAACACATTTTTCGGGATGTTTTACATAAGGAGCACCGTCAGCTTTTCTGGCCAATACTCCGGTCGGACAAAAATGGACGCAGGTTCCGCATTTTTTACACCATTGGTAATAAATAAATACCGGTGATTTTGAGTAATCTCCGGATGAACTTATCTCATTTATTTCTACTTCCATTTTTTCGGGTGAATCCTCTTGCAGGATAATAGTTCCTTCCCGATGTTTTTCCAGCTTTTCTGGCATTTTTTCCTCCAAACAGAGTTTTAAATTAAAAACAAAAGTTTTTACGGGTTATTTTCTTTCAAGCTATTTCTCAAAAAAAAATAAAAGAAATCTCTCCGCTTATTTTATTAAATAAAATTTCGTTCTTAATTATACCGAAACAAAGGCATAAAATAAGGGTAAACAGAAAATACGGATATTTTTTTTAATTCCCCTGTTTTTCAAACTTAATTTTCTTATTTCAGAGCAATACATTCAAATAAAAAAACATAAGGAGCAAAAAAAAGCCCCGAATTAACGGGGCTGTAATTATTTTTGCAACAATCAGATTATTTCATAAGGATCATTTTGTTCATTGCAGTTTCGTTTCCTGCAGTAACTTTGTAGAAATAAACACCGCTTGCTACACTGTTATTGTCATTGTCAACACCGTTCCAGATAACAGAATTAGGACCGGCATTTTGGAATCCGGCATCAATAGTTTTAACCAAAGCGCCTTTTACGTTATAAATTTTTACGTTAACGTTTGAAGCTTTGTTAATGTTAAAGGAAATAGCAGTTGTCGGATTGAAAGGATTAGGATAGTTTTGAGTTGAGATTTTGCTTGCAATAACTTCTTCTCCGTCATTTGAAGAAATATTTGAGAAGTTAATTTTGATGCGATTGTACTTTTGAGTGCCGCCGTCAGCAGCTCCTGCTCCTTGAGAACCTGATCCGTAAGTATTGTCATCAAGATAGAATAAATCAATATAACCATAATCTCCGTCAACAATGATTTTGTTTCCGGGGTAAATGGCCGCAGGGATTTGACCTTCAAACTTAGGAGTATTCATTGAATTCATAACCAATGGTTTAGTCCAAGACTGTCCGTTATCGGCGGAAACGCAAACAAAAATTTCAGGAACTTCGGCATAATCGTTATATTCTTCATCAGGATTGTCGCCGTTAACTTTACGAGATTTTGTCGCATCCATCCACATAGCGAATAACCAAGGCTGATTTTCGGCTGCAACCATACTGAATTTATTCATATGGAAAGCTTGTTCTGTATCCCAATATTCAATCGGGAAATTATCCGGAACAACAGGCCAAACAGTACCGTCTTCGCCGGTAACCGTATTATCATATTCTCCGTCTTCATTCAAATCCCAAGGAAGCACCGGCTGGTCATCATGAATGTCTACGCCCTGAGGGAAAAGGTCAACAACTTCATATTCGCCTGAAACAGGATCAAGAACAAATTCTTTTACATATTGGAAATCCGGGAAATAAACTTCGCTTGAAGGATCGCTTTCGTCTTGTCCTCCCAAAGCCATATCGCCGATAAATCTCAATTTCCCGTCTGAACTTTCAACAATGTTAAAGTGTCCGGTATTAGCCATTGTATATCCCAATGATTCATGAAGAACGCCCATTGTTCCTCCGCCGGCAGAGTTTGCGGGATAAGGAAGAGATTTAAATCCGACAGAGTAAGATGCCTGCCAATCAGGATTAGCAATATCATCTGTATGAATATAGAATAAGTTTGCATCACCGTTATGATAGTTATCTCCGACAAGGTGTCCCATAAAAACAACTGCTCCGTCTTCAGTAACGAAAGGAGCTTTCATTGGTCGCACCCATCCGCCTTCACCGGCGTTCCAAGCATCAAACATGGGAACAGTTTCATAATTCCAATCTTTTTCAGCAAAAGCATTTATTTGAATATTGCTTACATCGGCATCATCAAAATCAGCATAAGCGATCAAGGCCGATTCTGAAGGATTTTCGGCATGTGTTTTATAGTTATTGGCAATAACGAATATACGACGCATTCCGTTGCCTGCCGGGCTGTTTCTGATAAAGATATAAGGCCAGATAAATTCATCATCTGCGAAAGGAGTGTCAACTCCTGCAATTTCGGAGTTATCTATAACCGGAAATCCTGATTTAATTACAGTAGGAGCAAATGAATAAGCTTCCCAAGCCATATGAACTTCATAGCTGGCATCATCATCCATATTTTCATGCCATACATAGAACGGATCGCTTGAAACGGGATCCAATGCCAGCCCGGCATAACCTTGATGTCCCGGTTCTGAGGTTACGTTGTCATTCGAAACAAGAACACCGTCTTCGATCTGAGCAAAATAAACACGACGCAATTCGCCCGGGTTGTTAGTAGGTGTGCGATGGAAAACGATAAATACTCTTCCGTTCTCGTTAACACTCATCGGAATAGCATTATAGCTTCCCGGCATGTAATCATAGAAGTTGGTTTCGATGTCAACATCTTCGTCATAAACAAATTCCCATTCCGGGAATTCAACACCGTTAGGATCATCGATATTGGCATATACGATGTCGCGTGTTTCGGCTTGAATCTTCTTTGCGTCCATAGCTTTTAATCCGGTTTTCGGGTTCATGAACTCAGCAGAGAGTCCGGAAGCCATAAATAATCCGGCTAAAGCAAGACCTATAAATTTTTTCATAATTCCTCCAATTATGTGTTTGGTTTAATAACGGGAGAAACAAACCGGCTAAGTATAATTTGTCAATAATTAATTACAAAAAGTCGTTATCTCACGTTTTTTTCATCATTTTTAATGCAAAAAAATAATTCGCAAAAATAAGAAACATAGTTTCTGATTACAAACAGGATCATTGATTTTTCTCAAAAAAAAGAATCTGAAAACAGAAGGCAACAGGTCTATTTAAAAAGAGTTAATAAAATATAAAAGAAAATAATAAAAGAACGAATATCTTTTCGATTAAGATAAATTTTCAAAGAAAAAGCATAAAAAAAGCGATCCGAAGATCGCTTTCAGTAATTTTATCGAGCTGTTTCCAACCTCACCAAAGCGCGCTTAAGGGAAGCTTCGGCACGCCGGAAATCTATTTCACCGCCTTCCGAAAGACGTTTTTCAGCTCTTTCTTTTGAAGCTTGGGCTCTGTTTACATCAATTTCATTGTATTTTTCGACAGTTTCGCAGACAATTTTAATTTTGTCAGGTTCAACGGTTACAAACCCGTCATGCAAAGCATAAAGAACCTTATTCTCACTGTCTGAAACCGTCAAAATCCCGGGTCGAATCTTGGTAATAAGCGGAGTATGCCCGACATAAACGCCAAGGTCTCCTTCGATTCCCGGAATAATCACATGATCAAATTCGTTATCAATCTTAGTTCCCTGCGGTTGAATTACAACTAATTTTATTTTTTCCATAATTCAATCCGGTTTACATATTCTTCATTAATTTTTCAGCTTTTTCCTGAGCATGAGAAATGTTGCCGCAATAAAGGAATGCCTGTTCCGGCCATTTATCGCAATCACCTTTCAAGATGGCATTAAATCCCTCGATAGTTTCCTTAAGCGGTACGTATTGTCCCGGCATATTGGTAAATTCCTCCGCAACAAAGAAAGGTTGAGAGAAAAATCTTTCCAGTTTACGAGCGCGACTGACCACAAGCTTGTCTTCGTCGCTGAGTTCATCCATACCGAGAATAGCAATAATATCCTGCAAATCTTTATATTTTTGGATAACTCTTTGAGTTTCGCGAGCAATTCCGTAATGCTCTTCTCCGACAATTTTCGGATCAAGAATCCTGCTGTAAGATTCAAGAGGATCAACTGCCGGATAAATACCGAGTTCCACAATTCTTCTGGAAAGGTTTGTCGTAGCATCCAAGTGAGAGAATGTCGTAGCGGGAGCAGGATCGGTATAATCGTCGGCAGGCACGTAAACAGCCTGAACAGAAGTAATTGATCCTTCTTTTGTGGAAGTGATGCGTTCCTGCAATTGTCCCATCTCCGTAGCCAAAGTAGGTTGATAACCCACAGCGGACGGCATACGTCCGAGAAGAGCAGAAACTTCGGAACCCGCTTGAGTAAAGCGGAAAATGTTATCAACGAAAAGAAGAACGTCCTGCTTCATTTTATCGCGGAAATACTCCGCAATGGTCAAACCTGTAAGCGCTACGCGCTGACGAGCTCCCGGGGGTTCGTTCATCTGCCCGAAAATCATGGCAGTATTGGCAATAACTCCGGATTCGCTCATTTCGAGGAAAAGGTCATTTCCTTCACGAGTACGTTCACCCACGCCGGCAAAAACGGAAAATCCGCCGTGCTCGGTGGCAACGTTACGAATAAGTTCCTGAATAAGAACCGTTTTACCGACTCCGGCTCCTCCGAAAAGACCGGTTTTACCGCCTTTGAGATAAGGCTCAACCAAATCAACAACCTTAATTCCGGTTTCCAAAATTTCTTCTTCCGTAGCCAAATCCTCAAAAAGAGGAGCTTGTCTGTGAATGGGAAATCTTTCTTTTTCGCCGATGGGTCCTTTTTCGTCAATAGGTTCTCCGACAACATTTACGATCCTTCCCAGCACGCATTTTCCTACAGGAGCGGTAATGGGTTTTCCGGTATCAAAAACGGGGATTCCTCTTACCATTCCTTCCGTCGCATCCATGGCAACGGCACGGACTTTATTTTCACCGAGGTGCATTTGGACTTCCAAAATCAAGTCTCCGTGTTCCTCTGTTTTTATTTTCAAAGCATTATAGATAGCCGGTAATTTCCCTTCCGGAAATTCCGCATCAATAACCGGTCCGATTACCTGAACAACTTTACCTTCTGTCATATCGACCTCTGTTTTTTATCTGTTAAATTATTCATTAATGGCGCCGGCACCGGAGGATATTTCAATAATCTCGGTGGTAATAACGGCTTGACGTTCGCGGTTGTATTGCAAAGATAAGGATGATATTAAATCATTTGCATTATCGGTTGCGCTTTCCATAGCAGTCATTCTGGCGCCTTGTTCGGCTGCCGAAGACTCCAGCATTATACGCCAAATATCGACATTAACGAATTTCTTACCTAATTCATCAATAATGGAATGTTCATCCGGTTCATAAATAAAATCAATTTCCGAAACTATATCCGAATCATTCGTTTCAATAGGTAAAATCTGTTTAAATATCAAATTTTGCTGAATAGCCGATTTGAATTCATTATACAGGACTTTTATTTTTCCGTATCCTTTCTCAAGATACAAATCCAAAAGCAATTGCGAAATATCCGCTGATTCGGTAAACTTCATTTCATTAAATAAACCGATATAAGAAGCTATAATATTATCCGATATTTTCTTCATTTCCTCTTCGGCTTTGCGACCGAGACAAATTACGGCAGTATCGGGGTTTTCATCCAGATAATTTTTAGCTTCTTTAATAATATTGGAATTAAAAGATCCGCAAAGACCTTTATCGGCAGTAACAACTACCAAAATTTCTCTTTTATCTCCGTTTCCGGCAATAAGAGCATGGTTGGTGTTTCTGTTTTTCTTTTTGATAGTCCTGAGCATCAAATCAACATAATTTGCATAAGGACGAGCGGCAATAATGCGATCCTGAGCTCGACGCAATTTGGAAGCCGCCACCATCTTCATGGCATTAGTAATTTGCTTAGTGCTTTTAACACTTTCAATCCGTCGTTTTATGTCACGTAGATTAGCCATAATCTGTTCCCGAATTAAAATTTTTCAACAACGGATTTACAAATTCGGTGCATTTTTTCGCTTATTTCGTCAGTTAAGGAAGCAACAGTTATTTCTTTTACGAAATCGGCGTGCTGTTCGCTTAAAGTATTGAAAAGGACTTCTTCAACTTCAGCTGTTTTTTCTTTTTCTATTTCATCAAGATAACCGTTGTTAACCATGAAAATTATAAATATTTGATAGGCAACGGGAAGCGGTTTATTGAGATCCTGTTTCAAAACTTCGATAAGTCTTTCGCCTCGGCGCAATTGAGCCTGAGTGGCCTTATCCAAATCGGAACCGAATTTGGCAAATGCTTCCAATTCGTTATATTGAGCGAGATCAAGACGCAATTGTCCGGTTACTTTTTTCATCATTTTGATTTGAGCGCTTCCCCCCACGCGAGAAACGGAAAGTCCCGGATTAATGGCAGGTCTGATACCTGAGTTGAACAAACGGCTGCTGAGATAAATCTGACCGTCCGTAATCGAAATAACATTAGTGGGAATATAAGCGGAAATATCTTCTGCTTTTGTTTCTATGATGGGTAAAGCCGTAAGAGAACCTCCTCCGAGGCTGTCGTTAAGCTTAGCGGCTCGTTCCAAAAGTCTTGAATGCAGGTAAAACACATCTCCCGGGTAAGCTTCGCGTCCCGGAGGACGACGCAAGAGAAGCGATAATTCACGATAAGAAACGGCATGTTTTGACAAATCGTCGTAAATTATAAGAGCGTGCATTCCGTTATCAAGGAAATATTCGCCCATGGTAACGCCCGAGTAAGGGGCAATGTACTGCAAGGCAGCAGGATCAGATGCAGAAGCATTTACGACAACGGTATATTTCATGGCATCATGTTCTTCCAAAGTTTTAACCACTTTTGCAACAGAAGATTTTTTCTGTCCTACGGCAACGTAAATACAATAAACATCTGTATCTTTTTGATTAATGATAGTGTCAATGGCAATAGCCGTTTTACCGGTTTGGCGATCGCCGATGATAAGCTCTCTCTGACCGCGTCCGATGGGAATCATCGCATCAATAGGTTTTAAACCGGTTTGCAAAGGTTCTTTCACAGGTTGCCTCTGAATAACGCCCTGAGCTTTTTTCTCTATAGGCTTATATTCTTCCGCTTTGATTTCCCCTTTACCGTCCACGGGTTGTCCCAGAGAGTTTACCACGCGTCCGAGCAATGCTTTTCCCACCGGCACTTCGAGAATTCTTTCGGTTCTTTTAGCAATATCGCCTTCTTTAACCAGGCTTGAGTCTCCGAAAAGAATACATCCGACGTTATCTTCTTCAAGATTCAACGCCATACCGTAAACATCGCCCGGGAAAAGTATCATTTCTCCCGACATCACATTGTCCATGCCGTAAACACGGGCAATCCCGTCTCCGACCTGAACAACTCTTCCGGTTTCGGATATATCAAAATCAAATTTAAAATTTTGAATCTTTTGTTTTATTATTTCACTGATTTCATCCGGTTGAATTTTCATCTTTATCCTCAATGATTTATAACCATATTACTGGTTACGGTTAAATACGGATACAAATTTTACGAGATTATTTCTTATTGATCCGTCCACAATAAGAGATTCGGTTCCGGCAACAAAACCGCCGATAAGTTCAGGATTATATTTGATATTAACCTCAACATCGGTTTTCAATATTTTCCGTAAAAGAGCTTTAATATTTTTGAGAACCTTATCCGACTTTTCAGAACAAAGTTCAAGTTCAACTTTAAGGCAATTTTTACGAGCCAAAAGCTCTTTATCGATTTCTTCAAGAATTTCCGTCAGAATGCCTAAGCGTTGCTTTTCAGCCAAAAGATTAAAAAGAGAAGTCCAAATATTTTTGAATTTCAATTCTTTCGTCAATTCTTCAATTATCTTTTTCTTATCCGCAACCTTAACAACCTCTGCGGAAATGTAACGGTGAAACTGTTCTGATTCGCCGAAAAGATTATAAAGATACCGGCATTCCTTCAAAAATTCGTTACTTTCTTTTTTATCAATCAGTTCAACAACCGCTTTAGAATATCTTCCGGCAACAAGTAAATTTCTCACGGTTACCTCTTTTCGGAGAGAAAACGCTTGATTAATTCTTCGTCCAAATCACTGTCAATTTCTTTTTGGAGAACTTTTGCCGAAAGAGCGGAAACCAAACCGGCAAGATCGCCTTGAATTGTTTCCAAAGCTTTTTTTCTTTCATGTTCGATTTGAGCATCAGTTTCCGTAAGTATTTTCTTTTCGCGATCTTTTGCCTGACGAATAATCTCGGCGGCGTTATCTTCCGCTTTTCTTTTTGCGGCATTTCTGATATTTCCGGCTTCTGCCGTTGCCGCTTTAAGTTCATCTTCTTTCTCGGCTGCAAATTCCCGAGCTTTTGCTTTATCGGCTTCCGCACTGCTGATATCTTGAGCAATCTGTTGCTGCCTTTCTTCCAAAAATTTCATCAAAGGCTTATACAGCAAAGACTTTAAAAGATAGATCAAAAGCAAAAAGTTCAGTATCACCAAGACAAAAGACACATCTATGCTTATCATCTTTTCTCCAAATTAATCAGCTGGCAAATATTAAAAGAAGAGAAATTACCAAAGAATAAATACCGGTAGACTCGGATACAGCTTGTCCGATAAGCATAGTACGAGTTAAAAGGTTGGCATTTTCAGGAGATCTGGCAATACCTTCACAGGCTTTGCCGGCAACAAATCCTTCTCCTACACCGGGTCCGAGAGCTCCGATTCCCATACAAATTCCCGCACCTAATAATGCGGCTGCTTTCGAGATGCTTGATCCTAATTGTTCCATCATTCCTCCAAATGAATGTTTTAAGTTAATTCATTAATCTGTATTTTATTTTTTTTTAATTTTAAATGGCAAAAATCAATAAGAGTGCAATTACAAGAGAGTAAATCGCTGTTGATTCGGAAACTGCTGCTCCCAGAAACATCGTTCGGGAAAGTTTTCCTTTGCTTCCCGGGAAACGCCCCATCATATCCGAAGCAGAACCGGCAACATAACCGATGCCTGAACCGGGTCCGAGAGTTCCCAACCCGATAGCCAAACCGGCGGCAAGAAAAGCAGTTGATTTAAAAATAACAGTTTCCAAAGCAATATTAGAAGGTTGGTTCGGAGTTGAATAAAGCAACAACAAAGCAACAACCAACGAGAATATAGAGCTGGTTTGAGACAATGCCTGACCGATAAGCATATTGGCTGTAAGCGCATTATTCTCAGAAGGCATGCGTCCGATGGATTTCATGGCTTGCCCGCCTGTGTATCCGGAACCGAACCCGGGACCTACGCTTCCTATTCCTATTGCCAAACCGGCAGCCAAAAGAGAAGCGGCTTTATACCATCCTCCTTCATCCGTGAAAAATCCTCCGAAGATCAAAAGAAGAGAAACTACTAAAGCAAAAATAGCTCCCGTCTCCGTAACGGCTTGACTTATAAGCATGGAGCGCACAACGGTATCATTGGCTTTCGGCTGTCTCATGATCGCAGTCGAAGCATGTCCGGCAGTGTACCCTTCTCCCATGCCGGCACTCAATGAAGCGATGCCTACGCTGATACCGGCTCCAAAGAATGCGGCAAGTTTTAAAATTTCTGTTGAAACTTCCATTTTTTAATCCTTATTTTTTATTTTATTCCGAGACTTCAACAGCAATATAAGTCAAAGCCAACATGGTAAATACAAACGCTTGAACAGTTCCTACGAAAATCCCGAAAAATCCGTTCAGAGCAACAGGTATAATCATAAATTTAACCAGAGAAGAAACGACCAAAATAATAATAGCTCCCCCGAGAATATTACCGAAAAGACGGAAAGAGATGGAGACCATTTTAGAGACTTCACCGACCAAATCCAAAACGAAAAGAGGATTTTTTATCGGATTGACGTAACCTTGGAGATGACCCCAAAATCCCTTAGCCTTAAAAGCAACAATATGTACTATGACAATTGCCAAAATTCCGAGTCCGAGCGGAACATTTAAATTTCTCGTCGGCTCCATAAATCCGGGAACGGGAATCATTCCTATCATATTGCATGTCCATATAAAGATAAATAAAGTAGCAATGTAAGGAGTGAAATGTTTGCGTTCCTTGCCCAAAGTCTCGACAACCAAATCTTCAAAGAAAGTATAGACCATTTCAAACAAAACTTGTGATTTGGAAGGTTTGCCCTGCAAAGATTTTCTGACAAACCATGCAATAAGAAGCAAAACAATATCTGTAACAAAAAGCATTTTTAAAAGATTAAAAGTCCCTATAGCCGATTTTTCCCCAAAAATATTTTTACTGAAAAGATAGGTTTTGTAGTTTGCCGGAACAAACCAAAAAGGTTTAATTTCGGGAACGGCATGCTGACAGGAAAGAACTTCCGCCGGGAAGGCAGTCTCAAGACAAAGGCGATTAAGTCGCATTCTTTCCGTATCGGTAAGTTTATTTTCGGCGTACTGAGATTTAAGGAAGTCAGTTTCGTCGCTTTTGCATAGATTAAGGCTGCCGCCGTACAAGTCGCAGGAAAGAATAATATTCTGCAAAGACATATCCAAAGCGCTAAGTTGATGTTCTCCGGGTTCTTCAGGAGCATCGTTAACGACTTTGCGAGCGACATCAGACAGATTGTCGTAAACAGATACGGCAACAGGGTTTGATCTGTCTTTCAAGTATTTAAAAAAATCTTGCCAATTGTTAATTTCATAGGGTTTTACATAAGCTGCAGAAGCGACATAAGCATCAATTTGAAAATCTTCGGTGATTTTGTCTTGCAAAGTTGAATGATTTTTTGACAATTTCACGGAAAATCCGTCTTTCAGATTAATATTAATTTTGTAATCCAAAATTGACACCAGTAAAATTTCCGCAACCAGAATAAGCATAAAGACCAGTTTTATTTTGTTTTTTACAGTCATGCGCTACTCCCGTTTATTTTTTTAAATATTTTCCGAATGAGCTGTTCATTAAAGCATCATAAATTGTTTTGCCGACAATAACCAATTGCGGAATAATCAATCCCAAACCAAACATCGGAATATTCAGTCTAAAACAGCCGACCGCAAAAACAGAATAAGCAAAAACAATAATATATCTGAAATAAAACAATTTTACCGTTTTAACTTTAGCCTGAGATTCGGTAAGATCAGCTAAAAACAAAGCTTTTTTCGACATTTGCCAAAAATTAAAAGCGCCTGCCAGCCATCCTGCCATAAAAGATGAACTTTCTTTGAAAAACATCGGTAATCCGATTACAGCCGGTATGAGTGTCAAGCAAATAATAAGAAATACTCTCTTAACAAATGATTTTGTTTCTTCCATTTAGAATATCATCTCCGGTAAAGGCTTGAAATATAGAAAGTTTTAAAATTTCAAAAAGCCTTGTTTTTTATAAAAAAAATAATTAAACAAATCGATATTTTTTATCTTTATAAGCGGATATAATCGATTAATTAAGCAAATCTCCGAATAAATCGCCTAAAGTGCCGCCTTGTTCGCGATTATCCTTTCCGTATTTTCGAACTAAATTTCTTTCTATCGCTCTCTGCTTACCGGTTCGTTTCATTTTATTTCCGCCGGATTTATCCTCGGGAAACATTTCGTAACCGCAACGTCTGTCAGCACAAACCAAAATTTTATTTTTCCCTTTGCCTTTTCTCGGCAACATCGGTTTTCCGCAAACAGGGCATTCCTTATCGGAAATATCGGAGATATTTATTTTTTCTTTAGAATTTTTAACCGTTTCAACAAGCTTTTCTGTATTCTTTATAATATTTTCAACAAATTTATTCTTACTTTTTTTCCCGGCAGCGATAAGAGATAATTCTCGTTCCCATTGAGCGGTAAGCAGGGGTCTTTTTAAAATATCGGGAACGATTCGGATTAATTCGCAACCTTTTGAAGTCGGCATAAGACTGTTATTTTTCCTTTCGACATAAAAATTATACAACAATTTTTCTATAATATCAGCTCTGGTAGCCGGGGTTCCCAAGCCGCCTGAAATTGTCTTTTTAAATTCTTCGTCTTCAATAAATTTGGCAGGGTTCTCCATAACAGTAAGCAAAGATGCCTCCGTATATCTTGACGGCGACGAAGTTTTAAGTCTTTTGCAAGAAAGCGATTTAATGTTAAAACTTTGCCCCGGTTTCAAACTTTTAACAGATTCAAGAGCAATGTTTAAGCTTTCATCTTCATCCTCTTCTGACTCCAATATTTTCCAACCCGGTTCCAAATCAGACTTTAGTTTTGCTGCAAATATATGCCCGGCAATATCGAAAACAAGAGTTAATATCTGCGATTTACAATCAGGCATCATAACCGCAATAAATCGTTTTACGATAAGATTATATATTTGTTTTTCTTCAGTTGAAAGGTTAGCGGGATTCATTTTTATTTCCGTCGGAATAATAGCATGATGATCGCTTATTTTTGCATCGTTAACTATGTTCTTTCCGAGTTTTAAAGGGGATGAAAGGATTTTTTTTACGGTTCCGGAATAACGCCCCTCCGCCAAATGCTTTAATCGAACCGGAACAGTGCTTTCCATATCTGAAGAAATATATCTGGAATCGGTTCTGGGATAAGTGGTTAATTTATGACGTTCGTACAAACTTTGAGCCGTGTTCAGGGTTTTCTTTGCCGAAAATCCGAATTGTTTATTTGCTTCTCTCTGCAATTCCGTCAAATCATACAACAAAGGCGGTTTCTTCTTTTTTTCTTTTCTTTCGATTTTTTTCAGAACGGCTTTTTTACCGCAGCATTCATTCTTTATTTTTTGAAGTTTATCGGAAGACATTATGCGTCGGCTTCCGTCGGAAGCCTGCCAAACAACAGAAAAATCAGTCATTTCGGCAATTAAATGATTATACTCAACCGGTTCAAATTCATTTATTTCTTTTTCCCTGTTTACAATCATCGCCAAAACAGGAGTTTGCACTCTGCCTGCGGTTAATTGCGTATCAAATTTACAAGTCAGGCATCGAGTAACGTTTAATCCCATAATCCAATCGGCTTCCGCTCTGGCTTGAGCCGCATAAAATAAAGAATCGTAATCTTTTCCCGGTTTGAGATTCTTAAAACCGTCAAGAATCGCTTTATCGGTTTGCGATGATATCCAAAGTCGTCTGAATTTACCTTTCCATCCTCCCAAAATCATTATCCAACGGGCAACCAATTCACCTTCTCTCCCGGCATCCGCAGCAATAATAACTTCATCAATATCTTTACGCTTAAGCAAATTTCTGACGATATTAAATTGTTTTTTTGATTTAGGAATAACTTTCAGTTTTATTTTGTCCGGAATCATAGGCAAGATATCTGTCTTCCACTCCTTCCATTCCGGCGCATAATCACCCGGTTCCGCCAAAGTAACCAAATGACCCAAAGCCCAAGTTACAACATATTCTCGACCTTCAAAAAAGCCGTTTCTTTTATTTTTACATTTCAATACTCGCGCCAAATCTCTCGCAACAGAGGGCTTTTCAGCCAAAACAACAGATTTATTCATATCCTTCCCGATTTCAAAATTTCTAAAGATTTTCATCGCAAATGCTCTTTCGAAAATCAACAGCTTTTCGGAATAAAAAAAATAAAGATCATACTGTCAAGAGGAGTTTATTCTTAAAAGTTGAAGCTTATGCCTGACACTGTCTTTTTCTCAATATTTACTCTGATCCTTATAAATACCCGGTCAATGCAACATACCTCTGTCATTAACGGTTTTGTTTTTTAGTTTGACAACAGAAGCATAAAATTTAAAGAAAAATAAACAATAAATTCCGGGAGAAAGAATGAAATACAAAATATTAATTTTAACTGTGCTTCTTTCTGTTTTTTTAACCTTAAAAGCGGAAAATCAAGCAATAAGATCGGAAATATCGGAAAAATATAAAAAAGCTTATGACGAAGCTCTTAACTTGAGGGGAGAAAAATTAAAAAACAAACTTCATCACCTGATAATTCACAAAAAAAAGTATGTTTATTATACCGATGATGCCGATACTACCATAGGCTCAATCATAAAAGATCTGGACAAAGACAACTCCAAAGAAGGCAATATCATACTGTTTTATACTGGAAGATCTCAAGCCTGGAAATGGAGAGATCAAGGTTGGGACGTTGACTACAAAGACTATCCGATTCCTTATGAAAATACTTGGAACAGAGAACATATTTGGGTAAAATCACACGGGTTTCCGAATTTGGCGGATACGGCATTTACGGATCTTCATCATATAAGACCGGCAGACAGAACGGTTAACGGAGACAGAGGAACCAGAGATTACGACTGGGGCGGTCGCAAACATCCGGAAGCTGAAGGCGCATATTACGATTACGATTCTTTTGAACCTGCCGACGATATAAAGGGCGACGTTGCCAGAATGATTTTTTACATGGCTGTACGCTATGAAGGCGATAACAATACTTACGATCTGGAAATTTCAGACAGTACGGGAACTTATGGAGAAAGACTGGGAAAATTAAATACTCTTTTAGAATGGAATGCATTGGATCCCGTTTCGGCAAGAGAAATAATCAGAAACAATAAAATAGACAAATTATACCAGCGCAATCGCAATCCTTTTATAGATCATCCTGAATTTGCCGAAATGATTTGGGGCAAAGTTAAAAAAAATCCGATCTTAAGAGTTTCAGATAAAGAGGTTAAATTTTACGAGGAGGAAATTAATTCGGGAAGCGCCGTGAACCAAATCGTCATTACGGCGATAAATGCCGAAAATTCAGAATTAACCGTAACCTGTCCCGAAAATTTCTCGGTAAAAACGGCAAATTCGGAAAATTTTTCGTCGCGCCTTACTCTTTCCGATTTGAAAAGAGAAAGAAATCACGTTCTTGATATAAAGTTCACCCCCGTAAAAGAAGGCGTTTTAAATGACGAAATGCTCATAAGCGACGGCAAAGATTTTAATTTTAAGGTCAACCTCTTCGGTATCGGCATCCCTGCCGGTTCCAAAATAATTATCGAAGAAGATTTTGACAGAGAGCCTGAAAATTGGGAAAAAATAAGCTTATCGGGTCAACCGGGCTGGGTTCATTCATCTTACGGCAATAATTATTTTATGAAAGCAAAAGGATTTCGCAAAAAACAACCGGCAGAATACTGGCTTATTTCTCCGGAAATTGATTTAAGCAAAACCAAAAATCCGTTTTTCTCTTTTGAAAATGCCAAAAATCATCATGACATAAAACCGGGCTTAGATGTTTTTATTTTATCAAATTACGATAAAAACATTTTAGAGAAATCAGACAAACGAAAAATATCCGTAAATCTTTCCGACGGTAAATGGAAAATGGTCTTTTCAGGGTTGCTTGATCTTTCTGAATATAAAAACGAAAAAATTCGCATAGCTTTCAGATATACCTGCTCATCGCCCCAAAAAGCCGAATCTTGGGAAGTTGACAGATTCAGGGTTTTCGGAGAATAAATGAGCATAATTTTACGATCGCCAAAATCAGAATTTACTTTACAGAAAATACGGCGATCAATCTTTTACTTAAAAAATTTTGATGAAAAATCGGGGGAATAAATGAAAATCATAAATATAATCGCAGCCTTTACAATCTTAAGCTCAACCGCTTTTGCAGATTTAACCGTCATAAAAAATCAGAACGGCAAAATAACAAAAGAATATAATAAAAACGATATTTATGCCGTTTACGAGGAAAATTCCCTCAGCCTGTTCAACCTTAAAACCGACAAAGTCATAAACATAAACCGCGAAAAAAGAACTTATTCGGAAAGTACTTTGAACAATTACAATAAATCATTCAGAGAGTTTATGCAGATATCTTCGGATAAACAAATAGAAGCCGTTGTCAAACAATTGAAAAAAAGCAGAGAAGAAGTCGAAAAAATGATGTTCGGTCAAATAGATAAACAATATGAGATGAGCAAACAAATCTTTGATTCTTTGAAAGACGTAAAAGCGGAAAAAAAAGAAAATATCGAACACGGAGGTTTGATTTTTGAAACCTACGCAATAACTTCCGAAGATGAGGTTATAAAATATGTTTGGATTTGTCCGGAGTTATTGAATATTCAAAAAGAGAATGTAAATGTCGATAAGTTGTATCGTATTCTGGACGACATAAACGATATTGCGGTTGATTTCCAGGAAGAGGTTATGCTGAGAGGAAAAGAGCTTCCGGAAGACCCGATTTTCAACAAAACGGATGAACTGAGAAGAAAAGGGTATTTTATATTTGAGATGAATGCCGACGGGCTTAATACCGAACCCGAAGCCGATTTCCCGGAAATTACGGTTTCAGATCAAGAAATTGATTCGGCAATTTTTGAAATACCGAAAGATTATAAAAAAATATCAGTAATTGAAATGATGGAAGAAAGATAAACTAATTTCCATTATCCCATCCGAATTCTCCTATCAGCGGCACAAAGGCGCAGCTTCCCAAATTTTCAGTTTTAAAATTTCCTTTTTCCTTGCGAATTCTGATTATATTTTGATCCTCCAAAGTGCCGCTCGGAATCAATAAAATTCCGTCTTCGCTCAATTGTTCTTTAAGCTTTGGCGGAATAGTCTCCGGAGCGCCGGCGGAAACAACTATTTTATTAAAACTTTTTCTGCTCGGAACTCCTTTTTCCCAACCTTTGGTACCGTCTCCCGTTTTAAAATTAATGTTTTCGTACCCCATGCTTCTCAACAACTTTTTGGCTCTTCGGGCTAAATCTTCAATTCTTTCCACCGTGCAGACTTCCTTGACAATTTCAGCCAATAAAGCTGCTTCATAACCGGAACCGGTTCCTATTTCCAAGACACTGTCATCTTCTTTTAACTCTAATTCCTGAAGCATTTTGGCAACAACATAAGGCTGGGAAACAGTCTGATTATAACCTATTGACAATGGTTTGTCCAAATAAGAATATTGTCTGAGAATCTCAGGAACAAATAATTCCCTGGGAACTTTTAAAAATGCGTTTATGATTCGTTCGTCTCTTATATCTCGTCCGATAAGCGCTTTTTCCGTCATAATCTTGCGTTGGTCTTCAAATCTCATTGTCTTCCCTTAATTTCGATAAATTTTTTAAATTTTTTAATTGATTCCTTCTTGGTAAAATCGGGATATACAGGAGTAATAGAAATAAATCTTTCGGAAACGGCAAGATAATCGGAATTTTCGGAATTACAGGTTTCCGGACTGTTTCCGCCGACCCAAAAAACCTTCTTCCCGGAAGGCGTATATTGTTCATGCACAAAATTAGAATATTCTCTATGCCCTGTCTTCGTAATTTTTACGCCTTTTATCTGATCAATCTCAACATCGGGAAAATTTATGTTAAGCATCTCTTTTTCGCCGATAAGATCAACTATCCCGTCCTCTATCAATTTAACCGTAAAATAAGCCGCCGTTTCAAATTTCTGATTTTCGTAATTTTCGATTGATAAAGCAACGGCTTTTTTGCCGTACAGCATTGCCTCCGCGGCAGCGGCAACCGTTCCGGAATACAAAAGATCTTCCCCCATGTTTTGTCCGCTGTTAATGCCCGATAACACCAAATCAATATCTTCATCAATCAATTTTTCCAAAGCAATAAAAACGCAATCAACAGGTTTCGCATCCACAGACCAGATATTTTCTTTTATTCTTTCGGTAAATACAGGTTTATTTACGGTAATGGCATGAGATCCGGCGCTTTGTTCATGCTTGGGCGCAACAATATATACTTTATGCCCCGCTTCTCTGAGATATTTTGCTAAAATGTTTATTCCGACAGCTTGATAACCGTCATCGTTGGTGAGTAATATTTTCATAAATTGCCTTAGAAAAAATGCCGCTCCGAAGAGCGACATTCGTAACTTAACTTTTTATCCTCTCTTCAATCCTTTTTTCTTCAATTGTCTGTTAAAGTATTCAACCATTATAGGGCTGGCAACAAAAATTGAAGAATAAGTACCGCAAATAACTCCGATAAGAAGAGTAACGGCGATATCGGAAATTGCTTTACCACCGAAAATCAACAGTGAAACAACAACCAGGAAAGTCGTAAGAGACGTAATAATAGTTCTGCTTAAAGTCTCGTTGATACTGTGGTTAATAACGCTTTCGTAGGACTCGCGACGATAAACCTTGAGGTCTTCGCGAATTCTGTCAAAAACAACAATCGTGTCGTTCAAAGAATATCCGATAATAGTAAGAACGGCGGCAACCACTCCGATACTGATTTCCACGCCGATAATATTTAAAATTCCCAGTGTAATTATCACATCATGGAACAATGCGATAACTGCGGCGACTCCGAAAGTAAATTGGAAACGGAACCAGATATAAAGGATAATGCCCAACAGCGAGTAGAAAATAGCCCAAACAGCTTTTGATTTCAACTCACCGCCGATTTTCGGACCTACGGCTTCCTGCATTCTGATTAAGTTCCCGCCGATATTATCGGGGAAATGTCTTTTAACGGACTCAATTAATTTTGTTCCGCGTTCGCCGGAATTTTCTGCCGTATTCAATCTTATTAAGAAATATTTTTCGACATTTTGAATTTCGACATCTTCAAATCCGTCTTCTTTAAGAGCTTTTCTTAAAGCGGCGACTTCCACATCAGGAACGCCTTCAACCGTTAAATCCAACTCAATGGATGTTCCGCCGGCAAAATCAATACTGTATTTTATTCCCGGCATGATTAAAGAAACGAAACCGACAATTATTAAAATCATTGAGACAAGAAATGCTTTTTTTCGTTTGCCCACGAAATCTATTTTTGTTGCTCCAAAAATTCTCATTCTGCCTCCTAAATACTCAGTTTTTCACGTTTTTTATTGGTAATTAAAGTATCAAATATTGCTTTTGAGAAAAGAATAGCCGAGAACATTGAACCGACAATACCGATCATAAGAGTCAGCGCAAATCCCTGAATGGGACCTGTTCCGAATTGATAAAGCACGATTGCCGTAATCAATGTTGTAATATTTGCATCCAAAATAGTTACCATTGCTCTGGCAAAACCGCCGTCAACAGCAGTTCTGACAGTTTTACCTTTGGAAAGTTCTTCTCTTATTCTTTCAAAAATCAATACGTTTGCGTCAACCGACATTCCTATGGTAAGAATGATACCCGCAATGCCGGGAAGCGTCAAAACACCTTCAAACAGAGTAAGTACGGATAAGATAAATCCGACGTTTACCAAAAGAGAAATATCAGCGATAAACCCTGATAATTTATAATAAATAAGCATAAATAAAGCAACTATGGCAAGTCCTGTAACGGCAGCAGTGAAGCCGGAATTGATACTGTCTTGACCCAAAGTAGGTCCGACCGTTCTTTCTTCAACTATCTCAACCGGAGCCGGAAGATTTCCGGCTTTAAGAACAATTGCCAAATCGTGAGCTTCGTTCAAATCGGTAAGACCGGTAATTTGAGCTTCGCCGCTGGGGATTTTATCATTGATTTGAGGAGCCATAAAGACAACGTCATCAAGAACAATAGCAAGACGTTTATTGATATTTCTTCCCGTTACATTAGAGAATTTTTTAGCGCCTTTTTTATTGAATTTCAATGAAACGTAAGGTTTTCCTGATGTTTTCGGATCCATTCCCTGACCGATACTTGCTCTTGCCGACTCCAAATATTTACCGGTAAGTTCGGCTTTTCTGTACATCAAGAATAAAATTCTTCCGTTATTGGGATTTCTTTTGTCTTCTTTTTCCAAAGCCAATTCAAATCCGGGAGAAACTTGTTTTTTTATCTCCGGATCTTTTAATAATTTTTTGATTATCGGAACGTGCGCAGCGCTGACTCTTCCCATTCCGAAGCTGTTCGCAAGAGAGCTGAAAACATCGGAATAATCTATTTCTTCGGATGTTCCGACAGAATCGGCATCTTCTCCCAAAATATCAACGCTTTCAGTATCTTCTCCGTCAAGAACGGAAGTTGCATAAGCATATTTATCAAGGTGTTGAGCAATATACTTATCGATTCTTTCGTAAGTATCTTTCACTTTATCCTGAGGAGCCAATAATTTAAACTCCAATAAAGCAGTTTTCCCGATAAGATCTTTAGCTCTTCCGAAATCTTTCAATCCCGGGAGCTGAACATTTATACGGTTGTCTCCTGCACGTTGAACTGAAGGTTCGGCTACGCCGAATTGGTCAATTCTGTTACGAATAATTTCTTCTGCCGCGCTTACTGCTGCATCTTTCTCGTCATCCGGTAATTTTGAGTTATCGACTTCAAGTCGAATCAACATACCGCCTTGAAGATCAAGACCCAGTTTTAATTCTTTGGATCCGTCAAAGGTTTTTGCCGGTTTGCCGGTTACCAAAGGCGACAGAAAGTAGGCTGTTAAAAGCAATACGATAATGATGATTACATTGCGCATAGTTTTATTCATCAGCTTATCTCCCTTTATTTATTTTTTTTATTTGTTTTTTATATTTCTTATCCCCGGTTAGGATGAGAATTGAAAAGATTCAAAAAGAACATCGCTGTATAAAGCCTTATCGTCATCGCTCAAAATACCGACGACGGCTTGGGCAACATTCACGTATTGACTTGCGCTTTTTTCAAGATTGGCAAGAATATCATCAGTTACGATGGCATTGGAAGCAGGCGCTCCGTTTGAGATAGATTTAATGAGTTTAGCTCTGCAACTTTTAAAATATTCTTTTACGTCCATTTCTCTGGAGATAATGGATTTTGCAATTTGCTGATCATTATTTTCAAAAGCAATCAATACATCTTGTCCGATACTTGAAAGCATACCTGACATTTTTTCTATCATTTCTTTTTGCTCGGGATTTAATTCAAGACTGCGATTTGATTGTTTTTCCGTAAGCTTGGCTATATCCTGAGCAAAATCTCCGATTTTTTCAAAATCATTCACGATATGAAGCAAAACGGTAATTCTCTGGGCAGAGCTTAAACTTAAATCGCTTTGAGAAAGTTTTATAATATATTCGGTTATCTCGCTTTGATAACGGTCAGACAGGTCTTCCAATTCATAAGCTTTTCTTATATGTTTGGAACTGCCGTTGATTGCCGACAAACATGATTCGTCCAAAGCCTCTTTTGAAACCTTCAGCATTGAGCCCAACTCTAATTTCACTTGATCAATTGCCAAAGAAGGTTCATTCAAAAGCCCCTTATTCAAATATTTGGCTACCGTACCGGAATTATCTTCTTTCTCTTTAAACACCCGAACAACAATTTTTTCGAGATAATTTATAAACGGCAAGAAAAGAATGGTATTGAAAATATTAAATATGGAATGGAAGTTCGCTATCTGACGAGCAATGTCTTTTGAAAGTTTTTCCATAAGCCGGGTTATTGTGTCATCAAAATAATACAAAAGAATAATCATGTAAAATGCCCCGAAAAGATTAAAAAGGACATGAGCCATGGCAGTTCTTTTAGCATTGGTGTTGCTTCCCAAACTTGCCAGCATTGCAGTTATGGTAGTCCCGATATTATCCCCGAGAACAAGACCCAAAGCCGCCGGAAGGTCAATCAGACCGCCCGCCGCCAAAGCAATGGTTACTCCCACGGTGGCGCTGCTGCTCTGAACCAAAACCGTCATAATCGTACCTGCCAAAACAGCCAGAATATGGTTATGGCTCAGCGTAATAAACATATCAGAAAGAAAAACGCTTGATCGCAACGGTTTTACGACTCCGGTCATTAGACTTAATCCGTAAAAGAGCAAACCGAAACCGATAATAATATTTCCCCATTGCCTGGTATTCATGCTTTTGCCGAACAGAATAAGTCCTGCGCCTACGGCAATCGCCGGCAACGCCAAAGCGCCTATTTTAAAAGCTATAATCTGCGCCGTAATCGTTGTACCGATATTGGCTCCCATAATTATGGCTATAGCCTGCTTAAGAGATATCAGCCCGGCATTAATAAAACCGAGAGTCATAACAGTTGTTGCGCTTGATGATTGCAGCAAAGCAGTTATGGTCAGCCCGACTCCTACTCCGAGAACTCTGTTTTTTATAACAATCTCAAGAAATCGTTTTAATCCGTTCCCTGCCAGAATTTTCAAAGAATCCGATACTTTTTTTATGCCGAAAAGGAACATTCCCAAGCCGCCGATAATATAAAAAATAATCTTTTTATAATCAAAAGCAGTAAAGACCAATTTTTTGACGATTTTCTTTTCAGCCAAAATGATTTCGGCTTTAACGGAGTAATCTCCCATTTCTTTACCCAGTTTTACAAGAGTTCCCGCATAACCTTCCGAATCAGTAAACGAGACAGTATCTTTTACGGATAAAGCTTCCGATCCAGCCGTAAATTTCACTTTAGTTCCGGAAATCGGACTGCCGAAATCATCCAATAATCTTATGCCTATTTCTTCTGAAAGAAAATGTTTTACTCTTCCGTTTTGATGATCACCGATTAATTCAACCTGTTCTTCTCCCCGTAAACTGAAAAAAACGAAGGTTAAGAGCAGACAAAGTATAATTTTATTTTTGATTAACATAAAACATCTCCTTAATTTAATACTGAAAAACAAAAACTAAATATAAAAATTCAGCGTCAAGAAATTTGTCCGTCTGACTGAAAGCCGATCTTCTTATCGTCCGTTTTATTGGGGATTTTTATTTCTCCGTGCTGTTTCTCATGGTTATCGATATTAGTTTGAAGCATTTGAAGCAATTGTTTAGCGCTTTGCGGAGTCATAAGTACTCTGCTGTAAATTTTTGCATTGGGAACTCCGGGAGTTACTCTGCCGAAATCAAGAACAAATTCCGAGGGAGAAGAAGCAATCATAAATAAATTCGAATAAACTCCTTCTGCGACCTTTTCATCTAATTTTACATTTAATTTTTTTTCCATTACTGCTCCGATAATTTATATTTTTCTTTTAATGCTTTTTCAACGCAGGGCGGAATTAAATCTCCCAGATTACCGTTAAGCTTCACAATTTGTCGAACCATACTTGAACTTAAGTACATGTATCGGTAGTCCGGGATCAAAAAAATAGTTTCCATATCCTGCCCTATTTTTTTATTCATCAAAGCCAATTGCAATTCATATTCAAAATCGGAAACAGCTCTGAGCCCCCTTATCATGACGGTTGCTTTCTTTTTTTCGGCAAAATCAACCGCCAGACCGTCAAATCCGGTTACCGAAATATTATTGAGATGCGAAACTGCTTTTTTACATAAATCTGTTCTTTCTTCTGTTGAGAAAAGCGTATTTTTTCCCGTAATGGCAGCCACAGCCAATATTACTTCATCAAACATAGAAGTTGCTTTTCGGAGAATATTTATATGTCCGTTTGTTATGGGATCGAATGTCCCGGGATAAATGGCAATTTTCTTCATTCCGACTCCGGCAAAAACAGTAAAAAAAGGATATATTTAATTGGATTTTTCATCGATAATGCGATAAACTTTCTCCCCGGACTTTTGATACCCGTGTTCACGAGCTATCTGTTCAAGTTTTTTATTATCATTAAATTCTTTATTTAATTCTTCTAATCTTTCATTATGTTTCTTTAAAGCATTATATTCGCATCTGACTTTTTTGTTTTCGGATTTTTCTTTAGAATAAGAGATATAACTGTAATCTCCCAAAAACAAAACAATGGAAGACACAACAAAACATAAAACAAAGAAAAGAATGCCTTCTCTGAGTATTTTATCTAATTTCATAATATTAGCGTCTCCATCCGGTTAAAAAAATTTGCATATTAAGTTATGATTTACCGATAACTTAATCTTTTCACGGTAAATTACAGAATTCCCTGCAAAAGCAATAATCGAAAAACTTATCTTATATGCAATAAATCTTCCAAGAAAAAGCTCACCGACGGTCAATTTTATGAACCTTTGAAGATCGTCCAGCATTATTGTTTGCAAAAATCAAAAAATGTTTCTATCGAGATTAATTTTATAAAATTTTTCGCTTTCTTTCGGCATATTTTTTATTTTTATAAGAAATACCGAGAATTATTGATTTCTCGGGTTCAATAAAAGTATCGCAATCAAAATACTTCAGGTTAAATCCCAGAATAGGAACAATATTTCGATAACCGGCATATTCAAAAAAAACAAAAAGGACTCCTGAATTTCCGTATTTATGACCGATTTTAAAATGATGATTAAAACTTCCCCCGACATTCAAGTAAGCAAAATGGAACAATCTTTTTTTCAAACTCGAAACCAATTTAAACTGCGGCAAAATATTTTTTCTTTCAGAAAGCAAATAAATCATCTTAAGCGAAAAATTATTTTTTTTATAACCGAACTTCAATTTATTGACAGAGTTTTCTTTATCCTCAAGAATCGGATTGCACTTGTTTTCGATAACTTCGCATTGCCAATCTTTTTTGCTTGTTATACCGGAAAAAGACAATTCAAGGTTTCCCATAAAAGAACTCAACTCGAAAATTCCGTTAAAATAAGTCTCCGCTCGGATATTTTTCAGTAAATCGTTATCCAAATCAGAATAAAAATAAAATAAATCAGAGTAAAAATATTCATTAAGAGGAAAACGTTTCAAACGATGTCCTATATTTATTTTAAACAAAAAATTATCTCTCATAAAAAAATGAAGATGTCCCGCCAAGCCGGAACCGTCTTCCGAATTAAGGTTACCGAAAGCATAACCTGTTCCGATTCCGAACTTATCCGACTTTATCCGCAATTCCGGCATGATCAGAACATGAGCAGAATTACCTTGAAAAATATCAGATCGAATTTTAAAATCAAACAAAGGACGGCTTAAACCTACCGAAATAATATTGTCGGATAAATTATTTTTCGGATAAAATGAGAAATCATAAAAAAAATCAAACCATTCCGTTTTCGGTTTAAATTTCATTTTCAAACAGGAAAATTCAGAGTTCATTTTATGATCAAATCGAGCGTGTCTGACCGAGAAATCAAAAATGCGGGATTTATAAAAAACGCCGGAGGCGAAACCTTGCTTACGGCAGAAATAATTAACAGACACATTTTTGCGATATGCTTTCAGAGAAAAAAAAGATTTAATCTGTTTGTCGGAAAAAGAATTTAAAGAAGCAAAATCCCGAACCCCGAGCGCATTGTCTCCCTTCGGCAAGAGATAATCATAAACAGGAAAATCCGTTTTAACCAAATCAGAATAATCCCTCGGAGACGGCGCTTCTTCTATTCCCGATAAAGATAAAAAAAACAGGCATAAAGATGCCTGCGCCAAAATAATAAAAAATCTTTTGCCTGAACTAGAATTGATAAGGATAAGAGTAGACATTTTTCTCGGTTATAATTGCTTTAATCAATTCGGAGGGCGTAACGTCAAAAGCGGGATTTTTTGCGTTTGCGTTTTCGGGAGCAGTCTTAACATCTCGCCATTGTTTCACTTCCGAGGGACTGCGTTCTTCTATAATAATTTCTTCTCCGTTGCGGATTTTTGAATCAAGGGTTGTTTCCGGAGCAACGATATACAGAGGGATTCCGAAATATTTTGCCAAAACAGCCAAATTGAAAGTTCCTATCTTATTTGCAGAATCTCCGTTTGCCGCAATTCTGTCCGCTCCGGTAATTATCATGTCAATTTTTTCGGATCTGATAACTGAAGCAACCATATTGTCGGTAATCAAGGAATAAGGTATTCCGCTTTCTCCCAACTCCCAGGCAGTCAATCTCGCTCCCTGCAACAGAGGTCTTGTCTCATCGACAAAAACATGGACATCATGAGATTCCGCAAGAACCCGAATCATGCCCAGAGCCGTTCCGATTCCGACAGTTGCCAAACTTCCCGTATTGCAATGCGTCAATATTTTCAAAGATTTTTTTGAAATAAGCCTTGCTCCGTTTTCTCCCATTTTACGGCAAGCATCAATTTCGTAATCCCTTAATTTTTCCGCATAATCGTAAACTTTAGCGGGCAAATTTTTAATCTCAGCGTTAATTGCTCTGATTCCGTTGCAAGCATAAAAAAGATTTACGGCAGTCGGACGAGAAGCCTCTATTTCTTTTACGGCTTCAAGAAAATCACTATAATTCCCGTTTTTTGTCTGAATTTCTTTTGCAGCAAGATAACAGGCAACCGAAGCAGCAATTCCAATAGCCGGCGCTCCTCTGATCCGAAGAGTTTTTATAGCTTCAATCATTTCTCTGTAATCGGTAATTTTCAATAATTTAAAATCATTCGGCAACAAAGTTTGATCGATAATCTCAGCTTTTTGTCTGTCAAAATCAATTGATTTAACGTAATTCATTACAATCCATTATGCCTGAGTATTTATAATTTCGGAAACGTTTAACAAAATCAGCAAATCATCTTCAGTTTCATAAACTCCGTGAATAAACTCTTTAGATACGTCATGAACATTTGCCGGGGCAGGGACAATTTCTTCTTCGTCAAATTCAACGACATCTCCGATTTTATCTATAATAAATCCGACTGCATCATTTCCGACTTTCTCCGTAAAAAGTCCTTTTGCCCTGATTTTCCCGGTTTCTTCATCCGTTTTAATAATCAAATTCCGAGTTTTTTCTTTAATTTCCGTTTCTTCCCGTCCCAAACGTTTGGCAAGATCAAAAATAGTTATAATCTGTCCCCTGAGATTGAGAAGTCCTTTAATGTACCCGGGACTGTCAGGAACTTTGGTATAACGCATATTGTTGTTAATTTCTTTTACTTGAAAAATATTGATGCCGAAAAAAGTGTCTCCGACATAAAATGTGGTAAACTGAACCATAATTTATCCTTTACTTAAAAAATTAAAATCAATTGCCGGTAAATTTATCGGCAAACTTCTTTGTCAAAAAGCTTAAAACAGCGAATAATATTATAAATATTACCGTTTGCATAACAAAAGATATGCTTTTATAAGACAATACTGCAGTAAATAAAGATGCTGTTCCGCCGGCAAGGAAATAATATTTTCCCCAAAATATTTCGGAGCAAAGCAAGAAAATACTGAGTATTACCCATATACAAGGAAGCACTATTTATCCTCTTCTTCCAGGTCTTTGTATATTCTCTTAATTTTTTTCTTCCTCGATTCATAACCGTATTTTTTATAATCGGCTGCGGATTTCTGTGTTTCTATACCCGCAAAAGTCATCAATTTAGTAATAAACATAACAATGTAGCTGATTATAATTATGAATAAAGAAAATGCCGTTAAAGCTGCAAAGAAATAAATCAGGAAGTATAAACCATCATGCGCAAAAGTATTCTCTTTGTCTGAATGTTTTATAATTACGGCTTTAACCAAGACTTGCTCATTGTTTCTTTTTTGCATGAAAACTAAACTATTCAGGCTGTCTATTCTTGACTGTATGGTAAAAAGTTCTTTTTTAAAAGAGGCAATCTCTCTTCCGGAAAGATTTCTTTCGGTTAAGGCTCTTTCAACGGTCTTCTTTATTAATTTTTTATCTTTAATATGTTGTTTTATATCAATGCTTTTATTGGGAGGATCAGAAGCAATAATTTCTTTTTCTTCCAACTTGGCAATTTCCGGAAATTTACTTAAAGACTCATGTTCCGAATTTTTGGGTATTTCAAACACAAGAAGTCTGTAATCCGGGTTTTTTTCGTATAAGATAAGATTATTTTCGTTTTCTGCCAAAAATCCGTTTACCGGTTTATCAAGTTTATTTAAGTTTTTCTCAGAAAAAGAGAAAATATATTTCGTATAATTCGAAGCATTTTCAAAAATGTCCTCAGTTGACTTTATTTTAATTTTCTTATGAGTATTTTTTCCTGTAATATTATCGTAAAGTCCTGAAAATTTTAAACCTGTCAAAAAAGATAAAAATAATACCAATAAAGCTATTCCGCTTTTAGTGCTTTGTCTTAATTTCATTTCCTCCATCCTTATTTTTAAACTTTTAAACCTTACAGTTAAAGTTTATGTAAATTTTTTGTTTTCCTCCAATAATTCTTTCGCATGAGCAAGAGAACGTTCGGAAGAATCCCCTGAGAGCATTCTGGCAATCTCATTTATTCTTTGGTTAAAGTCAATTTTTTTTATATCAAGAACTGTTGTCAATTCCGTTTCCTTTTTTTGAATAAAATAATGAGTATCTGCCAATGCAGCAACTTGCGGAAGATGAGTTATGCATAAAACTTGATGATGCAATCCGACATCTTTAATAAACTTTGCCAAAATTTTAGCTGTTTTTCCGCCGACTCCGGCATCAATCTCGTCAAAAACGATAACTTTTTCTTTCATTCTTTCTCCGAGAACTTTTTTCAAAGTAAGAAGAAGACGGGATAATTCTCCTCCCGAGACAGCATCCGCAACAGGTTGCATCTCCTGACCTTTATTGGCTTTAAAATAAAAATCTATCCTGTCCGAACCTGTAACGCCGAATGTCGAAAGGTCATCGAAACGAACCTCAAACTCAGCATTAGGCATTGCCAAAAAACGAAGATTCTTTTGAACTTCCTTGCCGAAATCCAAAGCAGCTTTTTTTCTTTTTTCCGAAAGCTCTTCGGCTTTCTTTTTCATTTCTTTTTCTTTGGCTGAAATTTCATCGGTTAATATCTCAATATCTTTATTTTTTGCAGAAAAATTTTCGGTAAACCGGCGTATTTCTTCGGCATAATCTATAATTTCATCAATAGTTTTTCGGTACTTCATTTTAAGAATATTTATCGCATTAAAACGTTCTTCGGTTTCTTCTTTTTTTTCTTCATCAATATCCGTAATATCTTTAAGCCGGGAAATTTCCTCAACTCCGTCGCACAAATGAGCAATTGCTTCGTTAAAATGATCCGACGCCGCATTTATGCAATCAGCTTCATTTTCGAAATACGATAATTTATGAATAATTTTGTTTAATTCATCGGCAAGACAATTTTCCTTGCCGGTTACAATAAATTCTATTTCATCTGATGTTTGTAAAATTTCTTCGGCATGAGACAACAGCTTCATTTCTTTTTCGAGTCGAACATCTTCACCGGGCGTTAAATCCATTTCCTCAATTTCTTTCAGCTGATAAGAATAAAGTTCTTTTCTTTCTTTCATCTCCTCTGCCGCACGAATTTTTTCAACTAAATTTGCTTTCAGTTTTTGCCTGTAATTATAAAGTTTTCCGAAATTTTCGGCAAGTTCTTCCAAATTTCCGAATTTATCTAAAAAAGCTAATTGTGTTTCACTTTCCAAAAGCAGGTTTTGGTCTCTTTGCGAATGAAAATCAATCAATACACGTTGAAATTCTCTTATGATACTGTTGGTTACCCGTCTTCCGTTCAGAAATATTTTACTGGAATTATTAGGCAAAATTTCTCGCAAAATAAAAAATTCGTTCTCGCAATCTTCAACTTCGTATTTTTTCAGCAATTCTTTTAATTCCTCATTTTGAGAAGAGTCAAAAACAGCTTCGATAACGGCTTTTTCAGCCTTGTTTCGAAGAAGATTTCCTTTTGCCTGAGCTCCGAGAGCCAAATTAACGGCTCCGACCAAAATAGATTTTCCGGCGCCTGTTTCTCCGCTCAAAACATTGAAACCCGGTTCAAAAATAATCTTTTGTTCATCGATAATGATGAAGTTCTTTATCAGAAGAGATTTAATCATGATTTACCCATGTGCATTTTTTTTCTTAAAATTTGGAAAAAATTTTTATTGTTAAGCTTTACAAAATTAACTTTCCGCGAATCGGATTTTACAAAAAGTTCGTCCTTATCTTTTAATTTAAAAACATTGCGACCGTCCAACTGCAAAATAGCTTCTTCCACAATTTCATGAACCAAAAAAGCAAGATTTATGGAAGCCGGAAAGACCAAGGGGCGAACAGATAAAAGATGAGGGTTAAGAGGACTGACGACAAAAGCTTCCGTTACCGGCGATAAAATAGGACCTCCGGCGGAAAGGTTGTAAGCAGTGGAACCTGTAGGAGTAGAAGCAATTATGCCGTCGCATCTGGTTTCCAAAACAAATCGTTTATTGTCATACACCTTAATTTTTATCAGATGAGGAACCGTTCCTTTATAAATAACGGCGTCATTCAAAGCACAGGCGGAATAAATTAATTTTCCTTCTCTTTTCAACGAAGCTTTCAAAAGCATTCTGCTTTGTATTCTGTATTTTTTATTTATAAGCAAATTTAACGATTTTTCGAATTCAGACATATCCGTATCGGCAAGAAAGCCCAGCCGTCCCAAATTTATGCCCAAAACAGGAGCATCAGTTTTCAGAGAGAAATCTATGGAATGCAAAATTGTTCCGTCTCCTCCGAAAACCCAGATAATATCCAATTTTTTATTAAATTTATCAATATCATCAATGACGCAAACAAATTCCGGCAAAAAATTTTCGGATTTAGCCTGACAATAAAAGTTGAAATCGTATTTTTTTTTTACTTTCGTCAATAAATCCGTAACCGCAGTATTTTTCCCTAAATGCGGATTAACCGATATTCCTATATTCTTCATAACGAATCCCAAATACGGCAGTATGAGTTATATCTTTCCTCCGGGATTTCTCCTTCTTCAACCGCTTGTTTAACGCCGCATATTTTTTCATGCGTATGCGTACAATCGTCAAACTTGCAGCTTCCGGAAAAATTTATGAATCCGGGAAAAACTTTGGGGATAAGCGGTTTATGTTCCCGATACAATCCGAATGTTTTAATGCCCGGCGTATCCGCAAGATGACCGCCGAAGTTCCAACCGATCAATTTTCCGGAAGAAGTTGTATGCTGTCCCTTTCCGTGAATATAACTTATTTGCGAAACCCGAAGATTCAACCCGGGCTGAATTTTATTTATTAAAGATGATTTCCCGGCGCCCGAATGTCCGGAAAAGACTGTATCTTTATTTTTTAACAATTCTTTTAAATCTTCAATTCCCCTGCCGGTTTCTGCCGAGACTTTTAATATTTTAATTCCGGCGTTTTCGTAATATTCCAAAGATTTATCCAATTCTTCTTCATCTCGGCACAAATCTATTTTATTTATGCAAACAATTGCCTCAAGATTTTCAATTTCGGAAAAACATAAATATCTGTCAACCAACCCTAAGTTCAAAGCAGGTTCGAGATAACTTGCGGTAATGATAATTCGGTCTATGTTGGATGCCAAAATTATTTCGGATTGGAAATTATGACCGCTGAATCTGGCAAGACGATTTCGGCGAGGCATTATTTCTTCTACCCTGGGAGTTTCGGAAAAATCGACTTTAACAAAATCTCCGACGGCAACAATGGTTCTGGTTCTGAAATTGATATGCTTTAAACGTCCGCTGACTGTACAGTCAAAAAATACCCCGTCTATTTTAACCCGGCATTTATGATTGCTCATAACTTCCATGACTCGACCGGTTTTTAAAATCAAGTCCGACTTTTGCGATTTTGCGTTACCTGCTTCGCTTATCACATCCGATTTTTTCAACTCAACAACTTCGTCATCGCAAAATTCATCAACATCTTTGAAAGCTCGATTTTTTAATCTTATATTTTTTCTGACGAATTTTTTCTTTTCTTTTTTTTTAAATTTGCTCATTTCACGTAATCTTAAAGATATTTTTTTTCAAAATAAACTCTTTTACCGGAGCCGGAACCAAACAGTCAACAGATTTATCTTCGGAAATATATTTTCTTATTTGAGATGAAGATATATTCACCTTAGGCATGGAAATAAATTTTAATTTATGAAGATAAGGCAATTCTTCCCGATTAAAAGATTCGGTATTTTCTCTGCTAAAGACGACAAAAAAAACCAAGTTAAATAGTTCTTCTATTTTAAACCAAGTTTGCAGTTTAGGCACATTATCTTCCCCGATTAAAAAATAGAGTTCAGCATCCGGATATAATTTTTTTGCCCTTTCAGCCTGTTTCAGCGTATAACTTTTACCGTAACGCGGATCATCCAAAAAGGAGATAAAAAAATTTTCGTATTCTTTCAGAGATTCTTCTGCAAGACGACAACGATCATGGTAGTTTAAGATAAAATCATTTTCTTTATGAGGCGGATTTCCGGACGGAATAAACAGAACTTTATCCAAGTTCAATTTCTCAAATGCAGATTTTGCCAAAGCAATATGCCCGAAGTGAATCGGGTTAAAAGTTCCTCCGAAAAGCCCGATCTTCAACACGTTAACCTTGTTTTAACTTTCAAGTTTTTTTAAAAGTTTATTGTATTCTTTTTCAATTTTTCGAGTCTTTTTGGAATCAGGGAAATATCCTTTCATTCTTTCCAAACTCCTCAAAACAGCCTGAGCGTCTTTTCGGTATAAGTATATTTTAGATTTATAGTAAAGAGAATTTTCTTCCAACTCGTCATGGTTTCCCAATTCTATAATCTCATTAAGATAAAGAAGAGCAGAGCTGAAATCCTGCATGCGGTAATAAATATATCCCCTGTAATATCTTGCCGTAAGAAGTTTGTAATTCATTTCTTTTAAATATTCAAAAACTTCGGTTCTGCGAGTATCGGACGGAAATCTTTCCAGAAAGGTTTCAAAAGCTTCAATGGCAAGAACTGTTTCTTCTTGCGTATAATGCGGATCCAAAGAATCGTACATATAACATAAACCTATTCTGTATTGAGCAGTTGCAATTTCATCGTAATCCGGGAAAAGTTTTATCAATTCCTGATACTCGATTCTTGCTTCCAAATATTTTTTATCGTTGAAGTAACAATTTGCCAATCTCATTTGAGCAAAAGCGGTTTCAGACAAATTTCTTTCAAAAACCACAAGTTCGTAAAGTTCGGCTGCTTTCGAGAATTTTCCTTTTTCATAAAATTTATTTGCTCGGTTCATTTTTTTCTCGGCAGACCAACTTTCGTAAAGTTTGGTATTGGAACATCCGACAACGGTTAGAATTGCAGTTAATGCGATAATTTTAAAATAATTTTTCATTTTCATTCCTAATGATTTCCGTAGTAAAGCAAATATATAAAACTTCCGATAACGACACTGACCATGACAGTTTCCAATATTGAACCGTCATCATTGTTTTCAATAAACTCCGAAGCGAGAGTAAAAGTTTCAATGTAATTCAGTTTTCCGGAAACCAGACTGCTTTGCTGAACGGTTATTTCATAAACTTTAGTATTTTTTATTTTTTTATTAAAGAACCCCGTATTCTTAGAATCGGTAATTTTATCGTTTAAAGTCAGACTTATGCGAATTTTTGCCGAATCAGGCAAATTGTAAACCGTATTCCCGTTTTCATGCAGTTTTTTTTTCAAAAGAGAATCAATTTTCCGAGAAGGGGTATTGCCGAAGTATTCAAGATAAACATTATCGTATTCTTTAACCTTAGAAAAAATTTCGTCGGCAATTAAGATTTCAGCATCTTTTTCAGAGTTAAAACCGAATACATTTATTGCCAAGGCGCAAAAAAATAAGCAAAAAAAATATTTCATCTCATTTCTCTGATAATTTTATCAACCAATTCCTGTCTTTCATATCCGGGATAATAACGTTTTATTCTTTTCAGTTCAAGTTTTGCCTGATCCAATCTGCCCAACTTTTTGTAACATAAACCGATTTTGAGTTGTGAATCGGGAGCCTTCGGAGAAGTAGGATAATAATCGATAACTCTTTGAAATTCGTCTATCGCAGAATTGTAAGAATTTCGATCATAATAACACTCACCGATCCAGTACTGACAATTTGCCGTCAATTTATCTTCCGGATATTTTGCCGTAAATGCTCTGAAGAGACGAATAGCTTTATCAAAATCATTTTCCAAATAAGCTTCTCTCGCTGCGGCATAACTGTTTTGAACAGCCAATGTGTCGATGACAAAATTCTTGTCGGACTCAGACTGCGAATCTGATTCAGCTTCAAATTTAAGGTTTTTGAGCAACTGAACTTCATGTTCAAGTTTTTCTATTCTCAAAGTTAACCTGTCTGTATCCGAATACTCTTTCAGTTTATTCAGTTCTCTTATTCTCATGGAGTTATCGGAAACATTCATCTCAATATCTTCGATTCTTTGTTTCACGGGAAAATTTTCTTTTACCGATTCTTTATTTGAAGAACAGCTTACCCAAAAAAGAAAAGGACATAAAACGGCTAAAAATTTTAACATGCCGACCTCAATAAAATAAGGCTGCCCGTAAAGACAGCCGCAATAATTAATTATTACTATCCTTTTACGAAAAATGCTTTATATGCTCGATAAGTGGAATATAAATCAGCTTTGCTGCATAATTCGTAAAGAGAATGCATTCCCAAAAGTCCTGTACCGCAATCAATAACTTCGGCTCCCAACTCGGCAAGAAATTTAGCAATCGTTCCCCCGCCGCCTTCATCAACTTTTCCGAGGCTTCCTATTTGCCAATTAACTTTTTCTTCATTAAAAATACGCATTAATTTCGCCATAAATTCCGGATTGGCATCGTTACAGCCGGCTTTTCCTCGAGATCCGGTATATTTGGTCAAACTTACGCCGAATCCTAAATGAACGGCATTCGCAGCTTCATGAACAGACGGGAAATTAGGGTTAATGGCAGCATTAACGTCAGCCGATAAGATTTGACTTTTAACCAATGTTTTTCTTAAATTATAACTGTCGTATTCTTCTCCGTTGTACTTGAGCAAATCTCCGATAAAGTCTTTTAAAAATACAGAGTTTGCACCGGTATTTCCTTCACTTCCGACTTCTTCTTTGTCCACCAGAAGCACAACGGCGGTTTTTTCGTTATCCATTGTATCAAATATGGCTCTGACAGAAGTATAAGAACAAATTCTGTCGTCTTGTCCATATCCCAAAACCATGCTTTTGTCTATTCCGCAATCTCTGGCTTTGCCTGCCGGAACCAATTCCAATTCTGCGCTGAAAAGGTTCTCTTCCGTAATTCCGTATTTGTCATAGAGATATTTAAGAACGGTTAATTTAACCGGATCCGCCAAATCTTCGGCTTCTTTTTCGGAAAGAGGCATGGAAGCAATAACAACGTGCATGTTTTCCGGAGTAACGGCTTCGCCTATTTTTTTGCCGCCCTGAATTTTACCTGAAAGATGAGGCAATAAATCGGGAATAACAAAGATCGGATCGTCGTTTTTCTCCCCTATGCATATTTTTACGGTTTCGCCTTCATTGGTAATAACAACGCCGTGCAAAGCAAGCGGAGTCGAAAGCCATTGGTATTTTTTAATTCCGCCGTAATAATGAGTTCTTCCGAGAGCCAAAGCAGTTTCTTTATCCTGACATATAGGATTTTGTTTAAGGTCAACCCGAGGAGCGTCAACGTGAGCGGCAACAATATTCACGCCTTCGGAAACGGGAGACGTACCGATTTTGGCAATAGCCATGCTTTTACCGTAATTAATGCGATAAACTTTTTTCTTACCGCTGTACTTGGTTAAATCGAAATAGTCTTTTTTTTCCAATTCTTTTTCTACAAAATCAACAGTTTCTCGGGCTGTTTTTGCATTATCAAGAAAATCAATATACTCATCGGCAAATTTCATGGCAACACGCTGTTCTTTTTTGGTAGCGATATTCCAAAAACTTTTGCGAGAATACACTAAGTTCTTAGTTGAATTACCGTTTTTTGTCATTTTATACTCCTTTAACTTATAAACAATGCTATTTTATGGAACATACAACAAAGTGCCTGTCCCCGATCGGCGCTTTAACAATAAATTTTTCCCCGACTTTTTTTCCGATCATGGCTCTGCCGATGGGAGAGGCTATTGAAATCCTGGTATAAGGGTCATCTGTTTCGTAAACTTCGTCAACCCCGATCAAGTTATATTTTATTGCCTTATCGGTTCCGTCTTCTTTAACTTCCACAAGAGCTCCGAATCTTATTGCGTCCTTTGAAATAATGCTCGGATCAATAACTTTTAAAACGCCCATTCTTTGTTTTATTTTTCCGATTTCATTGTCTATATGGCGCTGTTTTTCTCGGGCGGCATGGTATTCCGCATTTTCTTTCAAGTCCCCGAGTTCCCTGGCAGTTTGAATTTGCTGAACGACAATCGGTCGTTCATCGTAAACCAGTTCATTAAGGCGTTTTTGAAGTCTGTTCATTCCTTCTTTGGTAATATATTCCGTCATTTCATTTCCTTTTTCTTTTTAAAATTTTTTGAGCAATAACAGCTGATTTTTTGATTCTTGAATTACCGCTTTCAGCCCAATGTTCAGCCAATTGATACAAGGATTCATCGAAAAAATTAACGGATCCGCAAAGAATTTCGATAAATACCGGTGTTCTTGTCAATGAGTAACGGGCAAAAATTTCCAAATAAAAATTTTTATTTATTTTACCGATTGATTTCAAAAAATCCGCATGAGCATCTATTGCTTCTCTGTCTTTATCGGCATAAAGCCAAAGACTTTCCATTCTGTTAAAAACAGCCGACAAATTATCCTCGGAAATTTTGCATAATTTAATCAGCATTTTAATTATTTGTTTTTTTTGTTCGGCGCCGCCGCTTCTGAACCAAGAGATAACGTTTTCCAAATACGGGAATAAATTTTTCTTGAGCAAAGGCAGAATAAGTTTATCGTTAATCAAAGCTAAGCTGCCCGTGTCCTTTTCTTCCAAATATTTTTCATTCAGGAGAGAAAAAATCATATCCGCATCTTGTTTCATTGTCTTGGAAACTATAACGGTAAACATTATTTTGCCGTTTTCACCTTTATTATCCCGACAAAATTTAATGAAATCCAAGTATTCGTCAGGCTTTTTCGAAATTCTTTCCGCCAATATTTTAGCGACAAAAGTAACAACCTCTTTAGGTATTTTACCGTGTTGACGTTGCGGATAAGCATTATAAATTATTTCAAATTCATAATCATTTGCGGAAAGTTTTCTTTCGAAAAAATCATTCGTGTCTTCGGTAAGACGATTTTTCCAATCCAATATTATCATTTTTATATCCTTATGAAACTGCGTTTTTATTTAATCAGCGAATTACGGCAATTTTACCTTTTTTTATGTCCTTATCGAATTTTAAAACATAAAAATATATTCCTGATGCTGCAGGTTGGGATGATTTATTTTTTGCATTCCATGTAAACTCGTTATTGTTGATTGTTCGCGGAGCAATGGTTTCTTTGTAAACAAGCTTGCCGCTAAAATCATAAATTGCTATCGAGCCGGCTTTATTAAGCGGTAAATTCAAAAACCTGAAATGCTCGAACTCATTACAATATAACGGATTAGGAACAACTTCCACATAGTTCAAATTGCTTATCTCTGTCAAGCCGAAATCCACAATCCTGTTATTTAAAGCTATCTCGTTACCGGCAGAATCTTTCAACTTTGCAATTTCAAGTTTATAAGGTTCATTGGAAACTTTTATTTTAGACTTAAATTTTAATTTTACTTTATCGTTCTGATAATCGGCATTCAACAATTGATTATGAGGATCAACCTTAGGATACAGACATCTATAGTTTTTTATATTCGATACGGACTCTTCGTCCATAATTTCGTTAAAAGTAACCGATAAAGTATTGCCTTCAACTTTAAGATCCTTAACCTCAGGCGGAAAACTGTCCTCTTTATATTTAACCGGAAATGATTTATCGGGCATTTTGACTCCTGAACGAGAATAAATTCCCGATAAAGTCAAAATATAGTCGGAATCCGGAACAAAATCTTCGGAAAAAGAAGCAATTATTTCTTTTTGCTGGTAAGAAGAGTTCGCTGACGAAGGATTGCCGTAACCGTTATTCAACAAATAACAGGAAATATTATTTGCAGAAATTCCCATTTCTTCCGTAAACCTGATGCGAATTTCTCGTTTACCCGTCATTCTTACGCCGTTTTCTACAACTCCGGGAATATTTCCGGCAGACAAATTTATGAAATAAGTTAAACGGGATTGACCTTCCGTTTCATTAAAAGATGCAACGGCATAATAAAAAGATTTTCCGGAATTAACGGTATCCGTAAATTTGTTTGCGGATACTTCCGCAATAAGCTCAGCCTGATTGGTATCCTCTCCCCTGAAAACTCTGTAATTCATTCCCGGAACAGGATCCCAATAAAGATTAATTTGATTTTCGGAAACAGCTTCTCCTCTGAAATTATCAGGCGCAGAAGGTCCTGAAAATTCGCTTTCTTCAGAAGTTTGGGCAAAAAACTGCGCTTCTCCGGAATTTATGTTAACAAAAGAAAATAACTTTCCCCCTTTTTTAATTACGCTTGCAGAATATGTTCGAGCTGATTCTCCGACCCAGACAGGTTTCATATTGCTGTCGTCAATTTCGATGTAGTAAAGGAAAGGCGAAGCCGCAAGCACAATATCCTGATCTCCGTCATCATCAAAATCAATCATTTTCATGGAGCTTCCGCTTTCATATTGATCAAGCAACAGAGAATGCTCAACCTTAAAGTCGTCTTCCGATTCGTCATATCCGAATAATTGAATAACCCAGAAAGATAATTCGGGATTAACGGCATTCGGCACAAAGCTTGTCGCAACAAATTTTTCTTTTCCCTCGCAAACAGTTTTACCGAGGAAATAATTATTCGGAAGAGGCAGACGTTTTACCCAAATTTCATTGTAGCTTCCCCCTTCAAACTCGTAGCAAATAACATCTCCGTCCATATCACCGACAATTAATTCTTTCCTCCCGTTGCCGTTAAAATCTCCGCTTATGACATTCGAGGTGAATGTATTTCTGCTGTATGTATCAGTAGTATTTACCAATTGATAAACCAATGCGTAAGAGCCTCCGACATAATCGTAAATATTCACAACCCGAGCTTGAGCCAAGTTCTTTATTGCGGCAATTTCCGGATAGTCATCATCATCAATTTGAATAAAATGGGCTTTAACAACAGAGTTTTCTCCCGTAAATCCGTAATCGGAAACAGTATCGAAATTCTTATCGACAACTCGCCAGACATAAAGAGAATCATATCTTGTTCCCATCAGAAAATCTTCGTTGCCCATAGAATAAAAATCCTGCGGATAAAATTTAAAAGGAAGCTTTTCTTTCAGCGTAAAATTACCGTTATCGTCAAACTCCGAATAATAAACGTCATTATATATATTTTTAAGCTTCATCATAATCAAAGAAGAATTATTCTGATCTGAAACCGCAGCCATGCAGGTATCGACAACATTCTGACTATTGTCATAAATATCAATATTGGCAAAATCAAAACTGAAAGTGTTCGGGAAAGAGTAATCTGATGTCAATCCGGAAGAATTTTTAAGCCTGATGCTTACCGAATATTCGCCGGCAGGCAAAAACTGAGGAAGACGCACCGTTAAAAGAGAATCGGCGGAAGAACTGTAAGCAGAAAATATCTCGTTGCTTTCAGAATTCTCAATATCAATTTTAGCCGTGACAGCTTCGTCGGCGGCAATATGACAATAATAAACAGGAACCGCTCCGTCGTACCTTTCAGAAATGCCGGTTCTTTCCGCAAAAATTTCCGGAGGAGTCTGATCAATATTTACGTGCATAAGCGAATAATACAAATCATCGTTTTTCTTCAAATCCAATTCTAAACGAATAAGATATTCGCCGTCCGGCAAGTGAGGCAATAAGTTGAAAGAGCCGAGTTTTCCCGATTCAACCGGTTCATAATGATAATCAGGAGTATTCTCATGCGTTTCAATATCTTTCCAGTCAGACAGACTCGGATTAAGAACCGAAGAATACATGATGCTGTACCTGAAAAAATGAGGAGAAGTTGCCGTACCGTAAATATCGAAAGATTCAGACAATCCGTCATAATCCATAGGTGAAGTTATCGATAATTCAAAATTGGCTTGATCGGAAATTAAATCGTTGACATTTAAAAGACCGAAACCGTAAAAATCATCTCTTCCCGGATCACCCAGATCCCGGCAAGATTCTTCCAAACGAGACTTTACTTGAGAGAAATTCAAATTAGGATTAACGGAAAGCAACAAGGCAATTGCTCCCGTAACAAAGGGAGCAGAAATAGACGTTCCGCTGCTTTCGGAATAAAGATTTCCCTCCTCCAAAGAATAAGTTGAAATAATAGATTGTCCGGGGGCAACCAAATCCAGATTTTCCCCGAAATTGGAGAATCCGGCAATTGTGTAATCAGATCGAACCGAACCGACAGAAATAGTGGAACTTAAACGCGCGGGATAGCTTATCATTTCCGCCCCGTTATTTCCGGCTGCGGCAACCAAAATGGATCCTTTTGCTTTGGCATACTCGCAGGCATCGGCAATAACAGGAGAATATTTGCTGTCTCCCCAACTTAAATTAACGACATCAGCTCCCATATCGGCAGCATAAATAACGGCTGAAGCAGCATCGTCATCTTGCAGGTAGCCGAAGAACTGATTTGTTTTAAATCCGGCTCTTATCGTCAAAATTTTTGCATTCCAATTTGAACCGCAAATACCGATTCCGTTATTGGCTTCGGCGGCAATAATGCCTCCGACCTGGGTGCCGTGAGAATTTTCGTCGGAAGGATCGTTATCTCTTTCAATAAAATCTCCGACTCCGATATTGTAAAGCTCGGGAGCATCCACAAAATCCCACCCTCTCCAATCATCGACAAAACCGTTTTGATCATCGTCAATACCGTTATCAGGTATTTCATTTTCATTTATATAAAAAGAATTTTTCAAATCAGGGTGATCAAAATACAATCCGGAATCAATAACCGCAATTAAAACATGTTCAGCCCCGGTCGTAATATCCCAAGCAAGCGGATAATCAACTAAATCAAATTGTTGAATATTATAATAAGGGTCATTCGGCAAAGCGTAAAGTTGGCTCAGATTGTTAAGCTGAACGGTAAAATTATTGCTCCTTTCAGTGATCTCATCCAAAATTTTTGCATTGAATTTTGTTTTTGTTTTAACGTTATACCAAGTAAAACCGTCAAAAGAAAATAATTTTTCGACAGCCGATCTTTCTATGTTTCTCATCTCAGAATCAAGAATAAATTCGTCAAATGAATCCAAAGCAGGAGTTGCAGAATTCGGTAATTTTACCAAAAAGTTATCAATAAGCTCTTCTGAATAAATTGCTGATAAAAAAATCAGAAATCCGGCAATAAATATTATCTTTTTCAACGGTTTCCTCCCGGTTAAAATATTTTATGAAAATCAGCTGAAGACTGAATACGATTTTACAGTTTTAAAGAAAGTCCGAATGCGTGACTGTCTTCGCCGCTTATTTTTGACGGAACATAGGCATAATCGATGTTAAAGCGTTTCCAAAGCACTCCGAATCCGAGAGAATAATCATTTTCGTCATAATTAATCATGTACCCTCCGCGAACAATTAAATGTCGGAAGACAGTCAGTCCCGCAGAGAGAACTTCTTTCGGAGCTTCATCGCTGACGCTTTGGGAAATATTTAATTCGGTATCTAAATAAAGGTTTTCGTTAATGCTTTTTTCGTAAGCAAAAGATGTTTCGGCTCTAAACGGCAAATCTATTTTTTCACTGTCCATTTCGGAAGAAGCTCCCATGTTTCTTAAAGCAAATCCGGCTTTAAGACCTTTTAAAGGAGTAAGATAAATCAAGCCCAAATCACCGGCTAAGGCATAAGACGAGGCTGTGTTTATTTTTTCGTAAGCAAGACTGAAATTGGCTCCGAGATAAAAATCGGGATTCAAACGATAAGCATAATTTATCTGAATATGCATATCGAGAGGTTCAAAATCTCCGATATATTCTCCGTTATCCAAACGCTCTTCCATCTTTCCGTAATCAAGATAACGAAATTGAGCTCCCAAACCGTATTTGCCGTAAGATCGGTATATTCCGGCAGAAGAAAGCACCGTATCGAATAACCATGAATTGGCTGAAAATTCTGCTTTATTGACATTGTTTTGCAAAGCGACAGCGGGATTTGAGCCGAACGAAAAGACATCTTTTGCATAGAGTATCCCTCCGAATCCGGAACCGAGCATGGCGCTGCTTGACGGAATATCCATCATTTTGAAACCGTATTTAGCGGCATTTTTATCGGTTTTTGCAAATACAACCGTTACACAGATAATTGCGACTATCGTTAAAATTATTTTTTTCAAAATTTCCTCCAATTATTTTTCAACGGCAAATTTTATTTTTTTCGTTTCGCCGTCTGCTTCAATTACTATAAAATACACGCCCGATGTCCAATCTTTGACCGGGATTAAAAATTTTTCTCTGCTGCTGAGATAAGGCTCGCAAACCGCCTTTTTTTGATAAAGCAAATTTGAGGCTATATCATAAATTTTTACGCTCACTTCAGTTTTTTCGGTTATCATAATATTTAATTTTGCATTTTCGAGAGACGAAAGTTTAGTGTAAGGATTAGGATAAACATAAACTTGACCGGGAACGTAAGTCGTATTGGACTCGAACTTATTCGGAGCAGTAATTAAACCGAATGCGGTTCTTTGAGGATTTCCGAATTCAGCCGTCCAACTTTCTTCAAGACTAAATTCGCAATCGGGAATAAAATGTCTGTAAACCTGACCTCTCAGAGCAGAAATATAAACAAAAAGCGTATCGCCCGACTTTTCGGGTGTCGGCGGACATTTACTTATGCCCGGCACCGTAATCGGCATCCCCGGAATTTCAGATACATTTTCGGAATAAATATTCAAGCGTCCCAGCGAATAGTTTCCGATAATTTCGGACAACCCGTTTTCAATAAAATTAACCGCAATCGCTCCCGCAGAAAATCCCTGTTCATTTTCGGCAGACAACATTTGAACGGGACTGTTAACCAAATCCCCGTCATATCCGTAAACAGCAACCCCGTTTTCACCGCTGTAAACAATATTGAGGAGACCGTTTCCGGTAACATCCGCCAAAACGGGAGAAGCAGAGTTTTCCGGTTCGATAAGCCCCGGGAAACCGTCAAAAAGCCGTCCGGTCCCGTCATATAAAAAGATGTCGTTTTCGGCAGTCGTAACAACGTATTGAAAATCATTTTCCGCAACAGGTTCTCCGTACGGCGTTACGGGAGAGATTTTCCCGGCAACCAAAGATATTACAGATTTATCTTCAGAAATATCGGGTAAAACTGTCTCGCCGATTTCTTCCGAATCAATATCAATGTTTATCAATTTAAATCCGGCTTCCTCATTTTCAGTCACCACATATAAAATATCATCATGCAAAACAGGATTGCAGGATATTTTTTCATCAAACTCAAAAACGCGTTTTACTTCTCCGGATTCATCAAAAATATATATCAAAGAATTAGAACCTTCTTTTCCGTTGAAGAGGAAAATAATTTCCGATTCGGAATCTTTCATATTTATCAGGGGATGAGAAGCCCAGCAATAACTTTCTGCATCAAGATATGAAGAAATGCCGAAAATTCCCAATTCACCGTTTTGATAACAATATGCCTCAACATTACCCGATGCCGAATACGTCGGTATATAAACGGTTCCGTTTTTTTCGTCATAAGCCGGATTAAAAACTACCGAGTCCGCTTCATCAAAAGAGACCCCGTGATTTTCGTAATCCCAAGTAAGCAATTCCCCTCCGGAATGGATTTGGAAAAATTCTTTTTTGTCTTCATTTTTAATAACCAAAGCGGAAAATTTTGCATCCAGTTCATGATCAAATGAATCTCCCGGATCCAAAACCCAGGGATATTGAACAGAAAAAGTCATTGTTTCCCCTGCTTCTCCTATATCAATAATTTCAGCTGTTATTCCGCCGTAATAACTTTCCGCCGAAGGAATGGAATACTCGCCGGTATCAGGATTTTGAATTCCTCCGAAATAACTGTTGTTGCCTGCCCGATAAGAATCAAAAGGACCGCCGTTGGCAAATTCTCCGATATAAAAATCCATATTTTGTCGACCGTCTGCTTCTTCCAAATCCACGCCTTTATGAAAAGCGTCGCCGTTGACATGATTTTCATCAAAGTTATCGGTAAATTTTTCGTCTATAACGTTTTCGTCAATATGCCAAATAAAAATTCCCGAGTTATCAGTATAATCCGCTGTCGTGCCTATACCGGGCATATAAAAGTCCCATTCGCAGCCTCGATAACGATTTTTGTAAAAATCAAAAATCGGTTTATCTTCATTCGGATACTCGTAATATTCCTGATCTTCAGAAAGCTCAAAAGTAAAAGAAGGTCTGTAAATTTCTCCGAGATCACCGTCTTCATTAATATAATATTTCCATGTTTCAAAACTGTTATCGGGATTTTGCCGACGATTTTCCAATAAAAAGTACTCTCTCGAAGAAACCGGAATTTTATACATCCGGGGATTTGTCTCCTCCGACGATAAGACATAATCCAATTTATTGTTAAAACTTTCTTCCGTTATGACAACCGGATTCTCCCATCCCAAATAATATCTTGACCAAGCGCAAGGAAGCGGAGGCACGTTTCCGTTGGCAACCCAAGCTCCTTCGCCCATAATACCGAATTGTCCTATACCGTGAGATCTTCCGTTGCTGCTGACATTGTCAAATAAAGTAGGCAAACCCAGTTGATGTCCGTATTCATGCAATAAAACCCCGAAAATATTCAACACCGGGTCTTCGCCGGGAACAAAAGTCGGCACCCACTCGGTTTCAGGCAAAACTGCAAATTCGCAGACAATTTTACCGTCGTTTGTTTCAATCCCCTGATATTCGTCATTCTCGGGATCAAAAACTTCCTGTAAATCTTCTCGATTTATAAAGGTACTCCAAATTAACTCTTCAGGACCGCTGAATCCTGAGGCTTCCTGACCGGCTCCGGCATGAAAAATAATAAAAGCGTCGTAATCGTTAAAGTCAATATCCGGATCTATTTTTTCAACTGTTTCCTTAACCATATTCGCAACGGCAGATCCGTCGTCATTCGCTCCGTAAATAAGCATATCGTTATCAAGAGTAATTCTGTCATAAACTTCGTACTTAAACTCATACTGCCCGTGAGATGCATCAAACCAATAATCAACCGTATTTAAAAGATGCTTTTCAAAATATCTTTTATCGTGCGCTAAAAAATCGGGATATTGAGGTTCACTGATGAATTTTACATCTTGAAATTCAACCATAATCGCCAAGACATTCCGGGGCAATTCCCTTCTTTCATCTTTTTGAGAATAAATTTTCGAAACCGAAGAGACCGGATAATCTCCGCTGCAATCATTGCCCGGGTAAGGAATTACAGAATAGACGAAAGATATAATCATCAAAAATGCAAACAACAAAATCTTTTTCATTTTATCTCCTTAAAGAATCATTATTCATATAACCTCATATTCGGTGAAATGATACAAAAAAAAGAAATACCCACAAACCGGGCGGTAAGTGAGTATTTCTGGAGGGTATTTTTGTAGGGTGTGAGGTGTATAAATATTAAACTTTTCCCGCCATGATATCTTTTTCGTTACATTTACAAATATTTTTGAATTCGTAACGAGGAGCCCATGAATCGACTTTAGATGCTCTGGCGCGAACAATTTTTATTTTTTTTACTTCTGTATTACAGCTGGGGCAAATAACTTTACCTTCCGTACTGATTTCGTGAGCAAGTTTTGCTCCGAAAGATCTTCCTTGTGCCATTTATCCTCCGAATTTATATTAAAAATAACTTTGGCTGAACGCTTTTTGTCAAGAGAATTATACTCTTTCCTGATAAGCGCCGTTTCTGGTATCTATTTTTACTTTATCTCCGACCTCCACAAAGAAAGGAACCGTTATATTCAGTCCTGTTTCCGTGGTTGCCGTTTTTCCTCCGCCGCTGGCGGTGTTGCCTTTGACATTAGGTTCGCAATCGGCAATTGTCATTTCTACGCTTGTGGGCAATTCTATGCCGAGAATTTCGCCTTTCGGATCGGTCTTGATTTTCACATTAATATTTTCAACCATCAATTTGCTTAAATCGCCTACGACTGACTCGGGAACAGATAATTGCTCATAAGTTTCATTATCCATAAACACGAAAAAGCTCCCGTCCGAGTAAAGATATTGCATCGTTTTTGCCGATACGCGTATTTCTTCAAAACGATCACTTGCCCGGAAAGTGTTTTCAATAACCTGCCCGGTTTGGATGTTTTTCAATTTGCTTCTTACAAAAGCAGCGCCTTTACCGGGTTTCACATGTAAAAATTCCGTAAATTCATACAGTCCGTTCTTCCAGCTTATAATCATTCCTCTGCGTATATCCGACATTGAAGCCATATAATATTACTCCTTAAAAACTTTTAGTATTCAGTTAAAATGACAAAGAATTTTTTTTGCTTATTTCCGGCAAGAGAAAAAGTTACGGAAAAGAAAAACAAATAAAACAAGTTATCCTCTATGTCAATCCGAGAATTTCTCTAGCCTGTTCGGGCGTTGCCAGAGGTCGGTTAAATTCTTTCGCTATTCTGGCAATTCGCGCAACCAATTGTTCGTTTGAGTCGGCTTTAATGCCTTTATTATAGTAAATATTATCTTCAAAACCGACCCTGATATGTCCTCCGGTAACCATGGCAATCATGGCGGCGGGAAGCTGATAACGTCCGATTCCGGCAATGCCCCAGGTTGCGGAGGGAATTTCTTCTTTTAAATGCTCCGCCATATAGAGAATATTCTTAGCTTTTCCGCTCATTCCTCCCGGAACTCCGAGAACAAATTGCAAGTGAAGAGGAGTATGCGTTATGATGCCTTGTTTCACAAGTTTTGCAACATAATCAATCATGCCGGATTCATAAACTTCTATCTCGGGAGCAACCCCGGTTTCCTTAAAGTAATTTGCCAGCCTTACAATATCTTGAGGAGAATTAACAAAAACCTGATCCCCGAAATTCAAAGTTCCCGCATTGAGAGTTGCCATCTCCGGCTTTAAACTTAAAGGCGCCATTCTTTCTTCAAAAGATACGCCGACAGCTCCTCCGGTGCTTATTTGGATCAACATTTCCGGGACTGCTTTTCTTACTTTAGAAATCGTTTCTTCAAATCTTTCCAATCTTTGCGACGGACTTCCGTCATCTTCTCTGACGTGCAAATGCAATACGGTCGAACCGGCTTCAAAACATGCTTTGGCGCAAGCCGCCTGTTCATCCGGGGTTACAGGTAAATTAGGTTGATCTTTTTTAGTTGTTTCGGCACCGGTTAGAGCGGTGGTCAAAATTAAAGGTTTCATAAGATATTCCTTGTTTAGTCAATAAAAGATAATAAGAAAAACATAACCGATACATAAAAAAGCAGCTCTTTTAAAAGCTGCTTAATAAAACATATAAGCTCAGTTGTTATTTCTCTCGTTTAAAATGTATTTTATAACTGCCAATAACTTTTCTTTGCGAATCTTAACTTCGTAAGCATTGAATCCTGCCTCAATTGCCTTTTTCCTGCTTTCCTCATTGGTAAGAGTAGTTACGGCAATGGCGGGAACAGAGGTCAATCCTTCTTCCTGTCGTATGCTTTTCACAAACTCAAATCCGTCCAAACGAGGCATAACAAGATCAACAATGAACAAGTCATACTTTTTGGATTTAGCTTTTTTCAAACCGTCCAATCCGTCTATAGCCGTATCAACATTATAGCCGGCGGAAAGCAAGTATTGTTTCTCAACTGTTCTGAAGAAAGGCGTATCCTCTACAATCAAGATATTTATTTTCTGATTTTGCGTATTTTTATTGGCAAAAGATTTTTCAGGTTCCGCCATATCAACCAACTCGTAGATATCCGGGAAAAGAACAATATTATTGTCTATAAGAGAAGATCCGATCAACCCTCTGGCCTGGATATTATCGGTATCGATGGATGTACTTACCGTAATAGAGTCAATAATTTTATGAGCAATTATCCCCATGGGACTTTCAATTAACTTGGGAATTATGACATACAAATGCTCGCTTTCGGATTTAGGAGAACGAACAGGAAGATACTGTTCCATTCGGATAACTCTGAGAGATTTATTTTCATGTTCGATATATTCTTTTTCCCCCACGCATTCGATTTTATCCGTACTTATTTCTTCAATACGCTTGATCAAATCCAAATTAAGAGCAAATTGTTCGTTTTCGGCATTTTCAAAAAGCAAAAGATTTTGTTTTTCAAGATTTGCTTCATCCGCAATTTCATTTTCGGTCTTCTTTCTTTTTTCTTTGACAGCCGTAAAATTAAGTTTACTCTTGGCGGCAATACCGCTGACATCAAGAATCAGGGCAACCGTGCCGTCTCCCATGATAGTCGTTCCGGAATAAGCCAAAGAATTTTTAAAGAATCTGGGAATTGATTTTACCACAATTTCTTCGCTGTCAAAAATTTCATCAACAACCAGTCCGAATTCATGTTCATCATGCTGAAGAACCAAAACTCTGATCATCTTGCGAGGTTCCTCGTCATCTCTGTTCAAATTAAGAACTTTATCTAAATAAATAATAGGCAAAAGTTTATTTTTCAATCTTAAAACGGGCGATGAATTAACCATTTCTATTTTCAATTGATTGTTATCGCCGGCTCCCCTGTCGGCGCGAATCCGAACAATTCTTTTCAAGGCAACTTGAGAAAGTGCAAAATTCATTTCTTTGACCGTAACGATAAGAGAAGGTATTATCGCAAGAGTGAGAGGAAGTTTCAGATTAAAAACGGTTCCCTTGCCCAAAGCGGAATCAATGGTAATATTGCCGCCGATTTTTTCGATATTGGTTCGGACAACATCCATTCCCACGCCTCTTCCGGAAACATCGGTAACCTCTTTAGCCGTAGAGAACCCGGGAGCAAAAATAAGATTATGAATTGATTTTTCATCCATTCTCAGAGCATCAGCTTCGGTAATAATGCCTTTTTCGATTGCTTTGCCGATAAGTTTTTCGGGATCCAATCCTTTTCCGTCGTCTATAACATCAATATTTACTTTTCCGCCTTCATGGTATGCTTTCAGCCAAACGGTTCCCTGTTCGCGTTTTCCGGCTTTTTTGCGTTCTTCCGGAGACTCTATGCCGTGATCCGCAGCATTCCTAATAAGATGAGTAAGAGGATCTGAAAGATTTTCAATAATGGTTTTATCCAAATCAACTTCGTTTCCGGACATTTCAAGATTTATCTTCTTTCCCAGTTTGCGTTGCATATCTCTAATAACTCGCGGAAACTTATTAAAAACCATCCCGATAGGCTGCATTCTTGTCTCCATGATTTTTCCCTGCAACATGGTAGTGGTAAGATCTATGTCCTGAAGCACATTTTGCAACCCCGGTATTTTTTTTGCGCTGTCGGATGCCATACGCAATAATTGATTTCTCGCCAGAACCAACTCTCCTGCCAGAGTCATCAAATCATTCAATAAATCAACATGAACGCGAAGAGATTCCTTGGTTGTAACGCCTGAAGTCCCGGAATCAGTTTTATTCGATTCTTTTTTTTCGATATTTTTCTCAAACAGAGCAACCTGTTCGGCAACTTGATTATCTGCTTTTGTTTCGATCTCAGATTCATTTTTTTTCTTTTTTTCTTCGACAACAGAGTCTTCCGGTTCGGACTCATTCTGTTTTTGAAATTCAGGAAATTTCAATTCTTCAACCTGATATTCCTCCACATCCAATCCGAGCGCAATCAAATCAGGTTCCAAAACGGATGAGAAAAGAAAAACAAAAGCGATTTCCGATTCTTTAAGAGTATCCAAAGAGCCGACTTCCGAGAAATCCGAATAAGACCCGAGAAGATTACCCAGTTTATCAATATCTTTGAGATAATTAACCGGATTTTTCCCTTTGGCTTTCATATCTTTTCCTGTAAAAGCCTTAACGGCATACAAGAAATGACCTTTGACAACCGCATTTTTCAAATCATCAATATCAATATCAAACTCTTTAGCGATTTTATCGGGCAATGAATCTATTTCCGAATATTCCAAACGAACTGTTTGGGAAGAAGATTTTCCGTCTATCAAGCTGTTCAATAATTTCAAGTTATCTTCATAATCGACATCTTCGCTGTTGTCGATATCTTTGATCATAAGATTAAGCCTGTCCGTTCCGTCAAGAAGAGCAGTAATCATTTCAGAGTTAGGTTTAAGTTTACCGTCTCTGACCAGAGAAAGAAGGTTTTCCATGGCATGGCTTAAACCGGTAATTGCTTCAAATCCGAAAAATCCGGCAGCTCCTTTCAAGCTGTGAACTGCTCTGAAAATTTCATTAATTAATTCCTGATCGGGAGCTTCTTTGTTTTGCTCCAATTCCAACAGACCCGGCTCAAGATTTGCGAGATGTTCTTGAGCCTCTTCCAGAAACATTTGCAACATTTCGGAATCTTGATTTATCATTAACCCTCCCGAGTAATTACGATACTTCGAAATAAGAAGAAAGTTTAAACAAATTAAATAAATTTTTTATGGGTTTAGAAGCGTTTATAACCGAAAAAGTTTTACCTTCGCCGCTAACCTGTTTATATAAACCGACAATAAGATTAATTCCGAGAGAGTCTATTTCGGAAACAGACTCAAGATTCAAAAGAACATTTTCAATTTCTTTATTTTCATTCAAACCGGCTTTAGCCTTTTTTATTTGTTCATCCAAGTTTGCCGCGATAAGGTTTTTTATTACAATAAGCTCAAGGTTTCCCTCGTAAATTTTTATTTCCATTAATCCTCCCAAGTATTTTATTTAATTAAAAATTCAACGGAAATTTCACCCGATCCGGTTGTAATATTTTCACAATACTCATGAATTATACTCAGCCCTCTGTGTTTTTCGCGCAGGATATCATTTTTGTTTTTCTCGGCAGTAAAATTACCGAAGAAATCAAATCCTTCCCCCTGATCTTGAATTTTTATTAATAATTTATTGTTTTTTTCTTTAATATATATACTTATAACAACGCTTTTGGATTCATCTTCCCGGTTCCCGTGCCTTATGGCATTGGTAATAAGTTCTCTTAAAACAAGATTTAAATTGAAAATTCCGATTTCCGAGATTTCCCCGAAAAAATAAGTTACAAATTTTTTAATAGCCGGCATCCTCGCATCGGCTTCTCCGTAAGTACTCCTTATGCCTATCTGCAAAGAACGGAAATCGTTGTTTTGCGAAAAAATACAGTTTTTCAAAAAGTTCTTTGCGATAAAATCATCAAGAAAAGAAGTAAATGCGTAATCTGGGAAAAAACTGTCGGCAAAAGAGAAATTGGCAAGTTTTTCTTTAAAAACAACCAATGCCTTAGTCTCTCCGTTTTTATTTTTTTCAAAATCGCAACTTTGACCGTTTATAATAAGGAGGTGTGTTTCTTTTGCGCTTTTACCTGTTTCGGAAAACGGACAATCCTTGTTCAGGACTTTATCTAAGGCGTTATAAAACTTTTCAAATTCTATCTTTATCATAAAAAACCGTCTTTTATTTTCTCTTGCAAGTCGAACATTTTATCAAGAAAAAGCAATGTCAAGAAAATATTTAGTTCCATCGTAATAAAATATAAAAAGACTTAAAATTGACCGTCAACATCAGTTTCATTTGAGCCAAAAAAACAAAAAAAATCACAATTGATATTTATTTTACTTGCCCTTTGCAGCTTATTAAATTTAGAGGTAAAATTATAATTATATACAATATTGAAAGGAAAAAAAATGTTTTTTGCAAATAAAAGAGACAAAGTTTCATTAAATTTGGATAATCTTGAATCAAATCTGATTTTAAATTCGATTCAGGGAAAAGAATTTTTTGCCGAAAAAGAGCATTTTAAGGCGGGAGACGAAGAAGAAGCTCAAAAAGAATACGAAAAAATAGAAAATTTCATAAAAACAGCAAAAAAAAATAAAAACTCGATAGAAGAAATAAAAATGTACATGTCTCATTTCGAAGATATTCGGTTCTCGATTAAAAGAGCGGGAAGCGGAGAAACCTTGGAATTGCACGAGTTTTACGAAATAAAACATTTCGCTTTCTTTTATCAAAAAATATTCGCTGTTCTAAAAAAGCTAAACATCGCAGAAATATTGTGTTATTCAATGGAAAATCTTTTCGCCAAGCTTGATCCCGATAAAAAAAATATTCCATCTTTTAAAATAAGCGCAAATTATTCGCCCGAATTAAAAGCAACTCAGGAAGAATTGGCGGATTTGAGCAGAAAGAGAAAAAACGGAATGCGACTTCACTTTTCTCGAGTTGAACAAGAAACCGGACTGAAAAATATCGGCGGAAAAATTTCGGTTTCCAGATTTCAGCAAGACATGATACGTCAACTTACCGAATCGGATTATTTTGTCAGGGAATCGGAAAATTTTGCCAATCAAACATTCAGCGTAAAAATTCCCGAACATATTTTAGCTTACGACTCGAAAATAACGGAAAAAACGGAAGAAATAAAAAAAACAGAAGAAAAAGTGCGTCGGGAACTGTCTTCATACATCAAATCATACAGAAACGACATTCTCCGAGCTTACGAGAAAATCGGAGAATTGGATTGGCTTGTCTGCCGATTTGATTTTTCTGAAAAATACGATTGCATTATTCCTAAAATAAATAAAGGGAAAAAAATATATTTAAGAGAAGCCGTTAATATTCCGGTTTCCGAGCATCTCGAAAAATCCGATATAAATTATCAAAAACAGGATTTGGAAATAGAGAAGAAAGTTAATATCATAACCGGAGCCAACATGGGCGGCAAAACAACAATATTAAAAACAATCGGGCAGATTGCACTGCTGGCTTCTTATGCTGTTCCCATTCCGGCAAAAAAAGCCGAACTTCCGCTTTTCGATTTCATTTTTTACAGCGGTTATGCCGTCGATACAGGAAAAATGGATTTAAGCTCATTCGGAGAAGAAGTTGTCCAAATAAACAAAGCATTGGAAATCAGCGGTCGAGGACTTTATCTTATAGATGAATTGGGAAGAGGAACCAACCCGGCAGAAGGAGATGCTTTTTGCAGAGCAGTTTTTGAAGAATTTTTGTCTAAAGAAGCGCTGATGATTGCCGCAACCCACTTTTCCAGACCATCAGAAATTTCTGAAGCCGGACATTTCAGAATTGCCGGATTAAAAAATCTGCCGGAAAACTTTGAACTTTCCTCTCAAACAGAATCACTGCAAACAGGCTTGAAAAGACTTCACGAATATATGGATTATTCTTTACTGAAAATAGAGCCGAACTCCGAGCCGCCTCATGACGCTCTGCGAGTAGCCGAACTTTTGGGAGTAAACAAAAATATTATTTTAAAAGCAAAAAAAATATTGAAAAAATAAATCAGAACGGAGGAATCATGAAATCAATCGAAATCATATTACAGGAATGTCAGGCTCTTTTGAGGGGACACTTTAAATTAACTTCAGGAAGACACAGCGATCGTTACATCGAAAAGATAAAAATCATAAATCAGCCGGACAAGACGGCAATTTTATGCAAAGAATTGGCTGAAAAACTGAAAAACATCGAAGCGGATGTAATTGTCGGACCGGCAATGGGCGGAATCGTTTTAGCATTTGAAGTTGCCAAAAACTTAAACAAAAAATTCGTTTTCACTCAGAGAAAAGACGGTAAAATGACCATTAGAAGCGGATTTGCTCTTCAACCCGGACAAAAAGCAATCATTATAGAAGATATCGTAACTACCGGCGGCAGCGTTTTTGAAGTTATCGAATGCCTGAAAGAACATCAAGTCGAAGTTTCGGCTATAGGAGTAATCGTCGATCGTTCAGGCGGAAAAGTCGATTTCGGAGCCAAAACAGAAGCTCTTTTAACGGCAGATATTCAATCTTGGGAAGCTGACGAATGTCCTCTTTGCAAAGAAAATGTTCCGTTTAACACTCCCGGTTCAAGCGATAAAAAATAAAATGAGAATATTTATCAAACCGAACGGAGATTCAGATATAAAGGCATTGTTCTTTCATGAATTCAAAGAAGATACGGAATATGTCATTCAACAAGAAATAAACAAAGAGTTAAAGAAAGAATTTTATGATTCCTTGAGTTTGAGAAGCAAAAATATTAATGCTGTCATTTCAGAAACGGATAATTTAACGTCTGACTGCAAAGTAATTTTTTCCGACGAAGAAATACCGACGGTCGAAGAAGACTGTATTTTGTCCGGAAATCGTTACAATCTGGTTATCTCGAAAAGCGGAGATTTTGCCAAACTGTCAAAATTAATAACCGAAAATCCGTTCGCTTTTACGGAAAAAGAAGACTTGGCGGAGCAAACCGTTTTTTCCGGAACCGGCAATAAACCGGGTGAACAATTTAATTTTCCCGTAATTGAATCAACCTGTCTTTATGCCGATTTCAAACCGCAATACAAGTTTGTTTTCAGCAACGGAAGTTCGGAAGATTTAACGGCTTTTCTGTTGCTCAACCAAACTTACCGAAGCAAGTTAAGCTTTTCCGGAGAAAAACTTATTTTTACGGATTATAAAATTGCTTATCTCAAAGAAGAAGACCGCAAAATCAACGTTCGTCGTCTCTTGAAAACAGCCGAATCATTTTGCGGAAACAAATTTGAAGCAAGAGAGCCGGTTTATCGTTTTTTCGCAAGGAATTATGATGATTATATGTCACATGTGGAATACGACAAATGGATAAAATTCGTTCTGGAACGTTATAATAAAGAAAAAAGCTGCAGCCCGAAGCATATTTTGGAACTTGCCTGCGGAACCGGAAATATAGCTGTTGAACTGGCTCGAAAAGGGTTAAACGTACACGCTTCCGATAATTCTCCGGAAATGCTGGACATTGCTTTTGCCAAACCGACAAAACCCCGACTTTATCTTGAAGATATGACGGCTCCTCTCCCCTGCGAAACTTATGACCTGATATTATTGCTTTTTGACAGCATCAATTACTTAGACGATGACGCTAAAATAAAAAAAGTCATGAGCCGAGTAAAAGAAGGATTGAAAAAAGACGGTATTTTCATCTTTGATATTTCCACCAAGAATAATTGCCGGGAAAATTTCGACGGATTCGTCAATATAGAAGACCATGACGATTTTTATTTTGTTCATACCGGAGAACTTTCCGAATCTCAGATGTTTCAAATTTCGCAACTGGTGTTTTTCAAGGAATCTCCGACCGGTCTGATCAGAGAAGAAGAATCGCATATTCAGGTAATTTTACCGGTGGCGGCTTTCAAAGAATTTACAGAATCAAGCGGATTGGAGTTAACGGGCATTTATTCCATGGAAACGGAGAATAATCTGCTTAAAATAAAACCTGAAACCTTGGACAACAAATTCGGACGCTTATTTTTCGTATGTCGCAAAAAATAGATTTATTCGCAAATGACTTGCTTAAAATTGAAGAGTTCGGTTATGTTGCCGGAATAGACGAAGCCGGTCGAGGTCCTTTAGCCGGACCGGTTGTCGTATCCGCCGTAATCCTTAATCCGAAAAATAAACCGGACGGTTTAAACGATTCTAAAAAGCTTTCCGAAAAGAAACGAAATTATTTTTTCGATAAAATCAAGGAATCGGCTTCGGCGTTTTCGATTGCGATAATTTCTCCTGAAGAAATTGACAGGCTGAATATTTTGCAGGCGACTTTAACCGGCATGACCGAGGCTGCCCTGAAATTGGAAATTATACCGAATTTATGTTTGATAGACGGCAATAAAGTACCGAAAGATTTTCCTTGCAAAGCAGAAGCGGTTGTCAAAGGAGACTCAAAATACGCATCAATTGCCGCCGCCTCGATTTTGGCAAAAGTTACCAGAGACAACATCATGCTGAAATTGCATAAAGAATATCCGGAATACGGATTTGACCGACACAAAGGCTACCCGACGGCGGAACATCTCCGAATTATTCGGGAAAAAGGCATTACGCCCCATCACCGCAAAAGTTTTAAGCCTGTCGGTCAGCTTGAAATTAATTTTTAAAAATCAAAAAAGATTAAAACAGCCGAGTAATATTTTTCACGGCAAATTTAATCGGAGAATTAATGAGTAATCTTGCAGTTGATCTTCATTCGCATTCAGGATACGCCGGCGGAGTGGGACAAATCACTCTTGAAGACGTGGCTCAAACCATGAAATATAAAGGTATAGACGTTTTCGGGACAGGCGATTGTCTTTTGCCGGCGCGCATGAACGAACTTAAACGCAAATTAAAAGAAACCCGCCCCGGTTTATTTTCGTTGCCCGGAGATTCGTCTTATTTTGCCTTGCAGACGGAAGTTATTTTTACTTCTCGCATACCCGGATACAAAAATAAAATAACCGCTCATCACGTTATACTTTTCCCTGATTTCAAATCAGTCGAAAAAACGGCTCTCTTTCTGGAAAAATCGGGAATTAAGAATACTATAGGCAGACCTTTTATCACAACGGAATCCCAAGCTCAAGCCGAAAAATACTTTTTTGAGATAAAAAATATTCACCCGGAAATAGAAATAATACCTGCTCACGTTATGACGCCGGACGGAATTTTGGGATCCAAAAACAGATTAAAATCGATAAAAGAATTTTACGGAAAATTTACCGAAGAAATTAAAGTAATCGAAACGGGATTAAGCGCAGATCCGGAAATGCTGGGGAAAATTCCCGATTTGCATAAAATGACCATGATTTCAAACAGCGATTGCCACAGCGCAGCTTTAAACAGAATCGGTCGGGAATTTACCGTTTTGGACACGGAAGACATTTCATACAGCGATATTATCAAAGCCTTGCGTCTAAACAAAGTTGTTTTTACGGCGGAATTTAACCCGAAAGAAGGACGTTATTTCAATACCGGACACAGAAAAGACCGCCCCGGACACGAAAAAGAACTTATTCTTACGGATAATATTCCGGAAGATTTAATTTGTCCCGTTTGCGGCAAAAAAATGATTTTAGGCGTAAATGAACGCTGTCTGGAATTGAGCGACGAAAACTTAATCCCTCTGAAACGTCGCAGTAAACATTTGATCCCGTTGTCGGAAGCGGTTGCAGAATCATTAAATACAAAATCAGTCAAATCAAAAAAAGTAATCGAGACGACAAAAAAAATAATAGATATTGCCAAAACTGAAATAAATTTATGGAGATTGTCCGACGACTCATGCAAAGAACTTCTTGACAATCAAATTCAGTCGCAAACGCTTCATTCCATTATTGCCGTAAAAAACGGAAATTTCAGATTCAATCCGCCGGGATTCGACGGAAATTACGGAAAACTCGAAATATTAAAAAGGACAGAAAAATGAATGTAAAAGAAAAAATTATCGCATTGCGCAAAGAAATGAAAAAACGAAGAATAAATGCCTGGATAATACCGTCATCCGACCCTCATCAAAGCGAATACGTTGCCCCCTGCTGGAAAGCCAGAGAATGGTTATCCGGATTTTCGGGATCGGCGGGAACAGTTGTCGTAACAACAGACGAAGCAGGACTTTGGACAGATTCAAGATATTACATTCAAGCAGCTTCCGAATTGAAAGACTCAGGTATAAAACTTTATAAATTCGGTTTGGAAGGAGTTCCTTCTTACACCCGATACCTTTCTGAAAAATTTAAAGAAACGGAAAAACCGATTATCGGATTCGACGGTAAACTTTTATCCGTAAATCAAGTAAAAGAATTAAAAAAATCTTTGGAAAAAGCCGAATTTTTCTGTCGGGAAGATTTAATGGATATTATTTGGACGGAACGTCCTCCGGTTCCGAACGGGGAAGTTTTAAGACTTTCGGAAAAATACACCGGAGAATCAACAGTCTCCAAACTCAAGAGAATCAGAGAAAAAATGGCTGAATACAAAGTGAACGTCCATATCGTAACCTCGCTTGACGACATCGCCTGGACCTTCAATATCAGAGGAAAAGACATTGCTTACAATCCGGTTGTAATAAGCTATTCCGTTATTACGGATAAAGAAGCAATTCTCTTCGTCAATTCATCCAAGTTGCCGGAAGAAGTAAAAAAATCGCTTACGGAAGATAAAGTCATCCTCAAAGAATATAATGAATTTTACGAATACTTGCCGAAATTAAAAAATAACAGCGTTTTAATCGATCCGGCTTTTTGTAATCAGAAAATAAAGGAATCAATCGAAAAAGATTGTAATTTAAAAGAAAAACGAACCATATCTGTTTTGATGAAATCAATTAAAAACGAAGTTGAACTGGAAGGCATGAGACAAGCTCATATTCAAGACGGGATCGCCATGGTGCGGTGGATGTGCTGGCTTGACGAAAATATAGGAAAAACCTTTCATGATGAAATTACAATTGCCGATAAATTAGAAGAATTTCGTTCTAAAGGCGATAAGTTCATGGGATTAAGCTTTAATACAATAAGCGGTTACGGAGAAAACGGAGCATTATGTCATTATTCCGCCCAAAAAGAAAGCGCCGCAGAAATCAAACCTGAAGGAATGTTGCTTGTCGATTCGGGCGGTCAATACCTGAACGGAACCACCGATATTACCAGAACCATGACAACGGGTAATCCGTCAGCCGAACAGAAAAGAGATTACACCTCTGTTTTGAAAGGTCATATCAGATTGGCAAAATTGAAATTCCCGAAAGGTTACACAGGCGGACAATTGGACACGGCAACAAGAGCGGCTCTCTGGGAAAGAGGTCTTAACTATCTCCACGGAACCGGACACGGAGTGGGACATTTTCTTGCCGTACACGAAGGTCCGCAAAGCATAAGCGGACGTTCAACAGAACCTTTGCAAGTCGGAATGTGCACCTCCAACGAACCCGGACTTTATCATGAAGGAAAATACGGAATAAGAATCGAAACAATAATTATTACTATGCCTTACATGAAAACGGAATACGGAGAATTTTTCCAATTTGAGACAATCACTCTTTGCCCGATGGACTTGGATTTAACGGAAGCGGAAATGCTTGATAAAGACGAAATCCGCTGGTTGAATGATTATCACAAAACCGTATTTGAAAAATTAAGTCCTTTCCTCAACGAAAAAGAAAAAGCTTGGTTAAAACACGAAACCCGGGAAATAAAATAAAATTTCCGAAATGAGGTCTTAGCGCCCTGAGAATATTAAAGGCTTCTTCGGAAGCCTTTGTTTTTGAAGCAATTTGAAAACGCAATATCTTTTACATTATACATAAGGTGAAAAAATGATTTATAAAGAAGATACTGTTGCCGCAATATCGACCCCGAAAGGCAAAGGCGGACTTCATGTTTTGCGAATAAGCGGAAAAGACGCAATTGCCAACGTCGATAAAATTTTTAAAGGTAAAAAGAAATTATCCGATACAGATTCACACAATATAGTTTTCGGCAAGATAATAGATAACGGAAAATTGACGGATGAAGTTTTATGTTCCGTTTTTCGTTCCCCTCACAGCTACACGGGAGAAGATACGGTTGAGATTTCATGCCACGGAAATTATTTTATTGCCGGAAAAATACTCAAAGCATTGTTGAAAACATGTCGTTTGGCGGAAAAAGGAGAATTTACGAGAAGAGCCTTTTTCAACAATAAAATAGATCTTACCAAAGCAGAAGCGATAGGAGATCTGCTGGAAGCCGAAACAGAACAAGCTCATTCTTTGGCAATGGAACAATTGGAAGGCTCGCTTTACAAAAGAATCAAAATCATGCTTGATCATATAACTCGTCTGAGAACTCTGATTGAATTGGAAATAGACTTTATGGAACAAGGTCTGGATACTCTTGATTTCGACGATATTATACGTCAATTGCAAAATATTTTTAATGATATGAAATCTCTTTCCGATTCGAGCGACGAAGGACAAATTATAAGAGAAGGTTTACGAGTCAGTCTGGCAGGAAAACCCAATGTCGGCAAATCAAGCATTTTCAATCTTTTTTTGGAATCGGAGCGGGCTATTGTTACGCCCATTCCGGGAACAACTCGGGATTATTTGGAAGAAGCCGTCTCGATTGAAGGTTATTTAATAAGATTATTCGACACGGCAGGAATCAGGGAAACCTGCGATCACATAGAAAAAACAGGCATAGAACGTTCTCGGGATATTGTCAAAAAATCTCATTTCATTTTGTATATTACGGATTCCCCTGAAGAAACGGATGATTTTGAGGAACTGAAAAAAGTCGTTCCGGAAAATAAAATAATCAAGGTTTTAAATAAATCCGACCTTTTTACCGAAGAACAATTAAATAAATTTTCGGAAGAAGGATTTGTTATTTGCTCTGCTCTTTCTTACGAAAAACTCTCTGATTTGAAAAAGCGATTGCTGGCAAATATAAAAATTACGCCTCAAGAATTGAAATCAGGCATAATATCAAATGCCAGGCAAGCCGCCGCCGTTGAAAAATCATTGGAAAAATTGGAACAGGCAATTAATATTCTTCAAAATAATTTGGGAATAGAATTTGCCGCTTTCGATTTAAAAGAAGCAAGTCAGGCTTTGGAGGAAATTATAGGGATTATAAGCTCCGAAGATCTCTTGCGCAATATTTTCGATAATTTCTGCATAGGGAAATAAATGCATCTCCTGTTTTACCCGACGGCAGGTTAAAGCGCAACAGGTTTTCCTGTTGACAACTTATTTGATTTTTAACCTGATGAAATTTAATAAAAAAAACAGAACGAGTATGCCGAATAATCCGGATTTACCGTATAATATAAAAACAGGTCAGGTTTCTTGTAATTATGAAAAATTTCTTTATTGCCGTATTTTTGCTGACAACGCTGTTAGCCGGTCAAAATATAGAATTGAAAGAAAAGCAACTGGAGAATTTGAAATCTCAAATTGAAAAAACGCGCAAAAATCTGGAAAAAACCGGGAAAAGAAAACTTAAAGCTCGGAAAAGCACCAAACAATATAAATCTAAAATAAACTCCAACGAAAAAAAAATTATCCGGATAAGAAATTCCGAGCTGAAATCCAAAAAGCAACTGGAAAAAACAAAAGATAAAATTTTGGCAACCGACTTCAAATTGGAAAACATAAGAGAACTTTGCACAAAAGAATTTCAAAAGCTGATGATTCTGGAAATTCAAAAAAAACAGCGTTTTAACACAGGAATAGACTGTACCGTGTTAGCAGAATTAATACATCTCACCATAGATAAATATAACGAAGAAACGGATAAAAAATATTCTTTGAGAAAAGAAAAAAAACGCCAGGAAAAAGCTTGGAAAGACGCTCAATGGACACGAATCGTTACCGCCAAAAAAAATCGAAAATATAAGAAAAAAATGTCTGACTTGAACAATCAAATAGAAAAATTAAGCAAACTGGAAAAGCAATATCTCAAAGAAAAAAAACAGCTGGAACAAAATTCCAAAGAGCTGGCTGATCTTATAGCCAATCTTAAACTTAACTATACCGAAGAATTTGAAGACGCTTATAAATTCTCTTCAGAAAAACTGGACTGGCCGCTGACAGGAAAAATTATCAGAGATTACGGGAAATACAGCAACAGCAACTACCGGATTTCTCTTGAGAATAACGGAATAAACATAGAAGCGCAGGATGGTCAGCCCGTAAAAGCCGTAGATGAGGGAATAGTTGCTTTTGCGGGAAGATTCAAGGCTTTCGGCAAATTAATAATCATCGATCATCAAAACGGATTTCATTCCGTGTATGCCCATAACAGCAGACTTTTGGTTACCAAAGGCAATAAAATAAAGAAAAATCAAAAAATAGCCTTAGCCGGTTCTTCCGGTTCGGCAGAGACTCCTCAACTTCATTTTGAGATGAGAAAAAAAGGTAAATCGGTTGATCCAAAACCGTATTTAAAAAAGAAACAATAAATCATGAAAATACTGCATAATATCGATAAAATATCAGCCGAACTGAACAAAAATCCCGATGCGGTCTTTTTACATTCCACCGGACGAATGTACGGCATAGGCTGCCTTAACGGTTCTCAAAAAGCAACAGAAAAAATTTCATGCTTAAAAGAAAGACCGCCCGGCAAAGGTTTCATTGTCTTGATTCCGGGTTTTTCCGAACTGGCAAGATACGGAGTAAAAGTTTCTCCCGGCGAATTATCTTTGATGAAAAAATATTGGCCCGGAAACATTACTTTTGTTTTGAACTCCGAACATCCGGATTTTAAAAAAATCGGAATATGCGGAACGGTTGCTTTCAGAGTTCCGACATCGGCTTATTTAAGAGAACTTATGTTGCGCATCGGTCAGCCTGTTTTATCGACCAGCATAAACAAAGCAAGCAAACCGTTTGCCGTAAATCTTTCCAAAATAAAAAAAAATTTCGGAAATTGGTTTGACTTCGGCGCTTTGCCTAAAGATGAAATTTTACCGGTAAATCCGATTCCGTCCTCCATTGTTCGCTGTTATTCCCAAGAGCAGCGAATCGAACTTATCAGAGAAGGCGAAATTCCCTTTGCCGAACTGAAAAAATATTTCGAAAAAGGGTAAAGCAATGAAAAAAAACATGTCCGATACGGTTATAATTGTCCCGATATATAACGGTGAAAAACATTTAAAAGAATTATTTTCAAGGATAAAAAAATCAGCTCCGGATTTAAAAATAATCGCAGTAAACGATGCTTCCCGAGACAGGACAAAAGAGATTTTGGAAAAATCGGATGTCATTGCCTTAAATTTTACGGAAAACAAAGGAAAAGGAGCCGCTTTGCGAGCAGGATTCAATGAAGCTGTTGAAAGAGGTTTCGATTATGCAATTTCCATTGATTGCGATTTACAGCACAAACCGGAAAAAATACCGGAACTTATGAAAAAACGTAAAAAATACAATGCCGATCTTGTTATCGGAAGACGTAAATTTAAATTGGGAAACATGCCTCCGGCAAGAATATTCAGCAACACGATTACAACACTTGCCGTTTCTTCCGTTCTCGGGAAAAAAGTTTTTGATTCGCAATCGGGATTCCGGCTTTATAATCTTAATTTTATAAAAAAAATGCAATTTGAGACCTGCCGTTATCAATTTGAAACGGAAATACTTTTAAAATTCGGCAAATCCGGAGCTCGTTTTGCTTTTGTCGATATTCCCGTAATCTATGATGATGAAATAAGTTACATCTCTCACGGACGAGACATTGCAAACTTTATAAAAATTTTATGGAAATCAATAAAAAAACTTGCTTAAAAAGCATAGTTTTCAAAAAAGAAAAAACTATAATTAAATAAAAAATAACAGATTAATCGAATTTGATAAATAAGAGGCAAAAAATGAAGAAAATAATTATAACAATATCAATTGCCTGCCTGATATTTGCATTATCGGCAGAAAAGAAATTTTATGACGTAAACGGTCTAAGAAAATTAAGTCCGGAAGAATTGCAAGAACTTCGGGAAAGACCGCAATTTAACGCAACAATGTTCAGAAATGAGCGAGAGTTGCCGGAAGCGCTTAATAACGCAAACACTCCGTTTTTTCCTCCCGTTATTCAGCAAGAAGGCGGAAGCTGCGGTCAGGCAAGCGGAGTTTATTATCAATTCGGCTATGAAATGAACCGCTTAAGAGGCGCAAACGCCGACGTTCAGGGAAATCAATACCCGACTCATTTTACCTGGAACTTTTTGAACGGAGGCGCAGGCATGGGTTCTTATCCTTTTGACGGATGGACAATTATAGATAAAGTCGGTTGCCCGGACATAACAACTTACGGCGGACATTTTGCCGAAGGCGGAAACACGAGATGGATGAGCGGTTACGATAATTACCGGGCAGGAATGACCAACAGAATAAAAAATCACCTGAATATTGACGTTTCCGACGAAGACGGATTACACAATTTAAAGCAATGGATGACAGATAAAGGGATCGGCGATGAAACAGGCGGAATCGCTAACTTTGCGGCAGGCGTTTCACCGATAAGCATGGATTACATTCCGGACGGAGAATATGCCGGAAAAAGCATTATTACGGAATGGTCGCATGAGCCTAATCATGCCATGACTTTTGTCGGATTTGACGATAATGTCTGCTACGACATAAACGGAGACGGACAATTTACAAACGACATTGACATAAACAATGACGGAGAAGTTAATCTTAAAGATTGGGAGAGAGGGGCTTTAATAGTCGCAAACAGTTGGGGAAGCGGATGGGAAGACAACGGATTTTCTTACATGATGTATCGCTTGCTTGCCATTCCTTGCGAAGAAGGGGGAATTTGGGAAAACATGGTTTTTGTCTTAAACGGCAGAGCAGACTATGAACCCAAACTCGGATTAAAAGTAACAATGAATCATAATTGCAGAAAAAAAATAAGATTAGCGGCAGGCATAAGCCAAGATCCTGATGCGGAATTACCGGATTGGCAAATTGATTTTCCGATCGTAAACTTTCAGGGAGGAGATCACGGCATGAACGGTTACGGAAACGAAATAGAACTGGGTATCGACATAACTGATTTTGCCGGAATCGTTTCCGAAACAGGAGCGGCAAAAATATTTTTAGCGGTGCAAGAAAATGATCCGGATAACTCATCTTACGGAGAAATCACCGGATTTTCAATTATAAATTATCAAAACAACGATGAGGAAACGATTTGTCCTCAAACAAACATCCCCATAGAAAATAACGGCGTAACATCATTAAGCGTCCCTGTTTCATTGACCGACGGGAATATAGAAATCATCGGAGATTCTAATATTTACATTAACCATGATGAAGAATTCGAGACTCAGTTTAACGCCGTAAACGGCACCGAACCTTATGTCTGGAATATGTTGAAAAAATACAATGAAACTGAAACGGATATTGATGAAGAATTGGAAATTGACGAAACCTGGACGTTTATTAACACAAATACAACTGATGATGATTTCGCCTATTCGGATTTGCCTTTTACATTCAATTTTTACGGGAAAAATTATGACCGAGTCGGCGTCTTGACCGACGGATCCTTAGTATTCGACGTTGATCATTTTGTCGGATTAAGAAGCTTGAGCAATCTGAAAAAATACAAAGCAATTACTCCTTTCGGAAGAGATCTCCAAAGTTTTCCGGAATACGGAGAAGGAATTTTCAGTAAAGCAACGGAAGACGAAATAACATTTCAATGGAATACTTCGGAATATAATAATCCCGGGAAAAATTTCCGCTTTGCCGTTGTATTAACCCGAGAAAATGAGATAAAATTCATTTTCGGCAACAATCTGTCGGAACCGGGAAATTTTGTATCAGGCATTTCTGACGGCTCGGGACTTAATTACGAAATTTCATCGGCAAACTATTACAATAACATTCCGGATAACTATGCCTTGACTTTTACAAGCGATTCCGATTACGAAAACGTAAATCTTACCGAAGACGGTTTCTTTTCCGGAACAAAAGAAAATAATGCCTATGTCAGCGAATACAAAATTCTAGTTACGGATTATGATCATACATCTGCCATGAAAACAATAAGAGTGCTTTCAGGCGTCGAAAATGAAACTGTGCCGTATTTCGAAGAATTGAAAGTTATTAATTGTTATCCCAATCCCCTGATCTCTCAACGTTCGGAAACAACAATCTCCTTCGAAATAAATAAACCTCAAACGGTAAATTTGAATATTTACAACATTAAAGGGCAAAAGGTAAGTTCCGTCAATAAAAAATGTAAAACGGGATTTAATAAATTAAGTTGGAAAGGAATAAACTCGAACGGAAAATACGTAACCGAAGGTGTTTATTTTTACAAGATCTCAACAGAAAAAAACGAAAAGTACGGAAAAATTCTCTTACTTAAATAAGAAAACAAAGTCTTTAACTTTATGCGGCAGAATGAAATTTTATTATTCAAGACTTGACGTTCTAAGGATTATATCTTTTCAAAAAAAATGAAAATAACTCTTTTATCGAGGTTCTTATGAATTTGTTGAAAGAAAATAACGACAAGAATTACGAAAAGTTTAAAAAAAATCATGCGGATTTCATAATAAACATTTATCGGGATGTTTTTACCGTATTCTCTTTGAAAGAAGTTTACGATACCGTTAACAAAAATATTTGTTCTTTGTCAGAACTCTCCTTTTATCACTCGATTGTTAAATATGAAAATATGCCGTTAAGGACTTTTTATAAGGGAATTTCGCTTGATACGGATAATTTTGAGTTCAAAGAGAAGCAGGTTCTTTTTTTTCAAACGAAAAAAGACGGGAAAAAATATTTTATCGCCACTCTTAAACTGCATTACAACAATAGAGACGGTTATTTTACTTTTGCCTCTGAAGATGAAGATTTTCTTAAAGGATTTATGATTTTTTATTGCTCGTTAGCAAAAACTCTGAGAAAATATTCAGAAGTTATTTCTAAATCCAAATCGATAAAAGAAAATATGGATCTTTACCGTATTATTACAGACAATGCTTCCGACATTATCATGAGATTTGATAAAAAACACCGACACATCTTTGTTAATTCCGTAGCTGAAAAAAGGCTCAAAATTCCTCAGAAAGAATTTATAGGAAAAACCCATAGAGAGATGGGTTATTTCTCCAAAGAAAAATGTGATTTTTGGGAAGGAGAAATTCAAAAAGTCATTGACAGCGGGAAAAGCCATAAAGTCTTTTTTGATTTTGAAATGGAAGGAGAAATTTTTTATCTCGATTGGCATTTAATTCCAGAATTCGACGATAAAGGCAATGTTAACAGCGTATTAACCATGATCAGGGATATTACCGAAATAAAAATGATACAAAATGCTCTGGAAAGAAGCGAAAAATTATTCAGAAAATTATTTGATGATGCTCCTCTGGGAATTATTTTATTCAAAAAAGACGGTAAAATTTTTCAAATAAATAAACATCTTAAAGAAATATTAAATTACTCGGAAGAAGAAATAAAAGGCTCATATATTAAAGATATCATTGACCTGGAAATCTCCGAAGATATCGAAATAATCGACGAAAAACCGACTGATATTTGGATAAAAAATAAAAACGGAGAAAGCATAATAACTTCTTTTATAAAGACCAATATATATGACGAAGAAACAAATTATCTTTTCTCCATTGCCCTATTAAGAGACATAAGTCAAAGTTACGAATCTGCCGTAACAATCAAAAAACTTTCTCAAGCTATTTCTCAAAGCTCAGAATCCGTAGTAATTACGGATCCCGAAGGAAGAATAGAATACGCTAACGAGAAATTTTATAAGATAAGCGGTTATACTCCCGAAGAAGTTACAGGCGTAAGCACCAATTTTTTAAATTCAGGCTACTCCTCAAAAGAAGACTATTTCAAACTTTGGGATACGATAAAAACAGGAAAGAAATGGAAAGGAAAATTTAGAAATAAAGCAAAAGACGGTTCATTTTTTTGGGAATCGGCAACAATTTCTCCCGTTAAAAACGAAAATAACGAAATCATCAATTTTATTGCCATAAAAGAAGACATAACTCAAAAAATATTTGCGGATGAAGCTCTTAAAGATTCCGAAAAAAGATACAGAGAATTGAGAAACGCCATTCCGATCGGTTTGCTTACCTTAAATTTTGAAGGAGAGATAATAAGCAGCAACAACGCCGCAAAAAAGATATTGGATTTAAACGAAAATGCGGAAAACGACGAATACAATTTATTCAGTTTCATTGACAATATTAACGTCAAAAATAAAATTTTAAATTGTCTTGATGAAAAGAGAGAAATTGAGGATATGGATATTTATATTCTGAACAGTCAAAACAAAAGATTATGGATTAAATTAAATATTCAATTCAGCAATTTTCGAAACGGACTCATTGATTGTTCTATTGAAGATATTACCGAAAAAGTTCAAACAGAGATGAGATTGAGACGCGCCGAGAAAATGGAAGCATTAGGAACTCTCACCGCAGGAATAGCTCATGATTTCAACAATGTTTTAATGTGTCTTTCCGGCTATGCGGATCTGGCTTACGACAGTCTGGAAGAAGATTCGGAAGTTCGCAATTACATTTCTCAAATTCAAGCTTCGGGAGAAAGAGCTGCCAAAATGGTAAACAATTTACTTGCTTTCAGCCGTAACGTCAAAACAGATAAAAAATTAATTGATTCTTACAGCGTTATCAAAAAGGTTATTGACGAAATAAAGATTTCAATTCCCAAAAATATAGATTTTGAGATTCAATTAAGCAAAGTATCAGGATTTGTTTTGGGCGATGAGACCGATCTTTATCAAGTTGCTCTGAATATTATAACCAATGCTTATCAGGCAATTACCAAAGAAGACGGAAGAATTTTAGTAAAACTTTATCAAAAAGAAGTTACGGAAGAAATTAAAGACGGAAAAGTTCTGATTAAACCCGACTCATACATTGTTTTATCGGTTTCCGATAACGGAAGCGGTATTCCTGATGAAATAATGGAACAAATTTTTGATCCGTTCTTTACCACAAAATCAGCTAATAAAGGAACCGGACTCGGATTGGCGATGGCGGCAAGAGTAATAAAAGGAATGCAAGGAAAGATTGCTGTTGAATCAGAATTGAATACAGGAACTTCATTCAGAATTTATTTACCTTCAACTGCGGCAAGAGAAGAAGAAGCAGAATCAAAATCAAAAACCGAATATATAAAAGGCGAAGGAAATATTCTGCTGGCGGAAGACGAGTATCAGATAGGAGCCTTAATGTCAAAAGCATTGCGTAAAATGGGATACTCCGTCAAATATTTCGATCATCCGAAAGCCGCATTAAGAGCATTTAAAAACGAAAATAATTTCGATCTCATTATTACCGATCAAATTATGCCGGAATTAAAAGGAACAGAATTGATAGAAAAAATAAGGCAAATAAACAACCGTATCCCCGTAATTCTCTATTCAGGATACAACGATCTGATAAATGAAGACAATTACGAAAAATATAAAATAAACTGCTTTATGGCAAAACCTGTTCCTCTGCAAAAATTGAGCATTAAAATAAAAGAACTTTTAAATGCCGGAAAACAATAAAAAGGCAGCGTTCATGAAAAACCGAATACTCGGAATAGGAATACAGGAATTATCGGAGTTAAGAGGCTATAATTGTGTTTATGTCGATAAAACGGAAATTATCCGTAAATTAATTACAAACGGAAAATTTTATTTTCTTTCCCGTCCGAGAAGATTCGGCAAGTCATTATTGCTCAATACAATAAAAGAAATATTCAAAGGCAGAAAAGAACTTTTTGAAGGTACACGGATTTACGATAAGCATAACTTTGAAGAAACTTATCCGATTATCAAAATAAGTTTTTCAAGCTTGGATTATGACGGACTCGGTTTGGAATCGGCGCTCGACAACGAGCTTAACAATATTGCCGAAAAAAACGGTTTTTCCTTAAAGACAAAAACATATCCCGAAAAATTCAAAGAGCTTATAATAAAATTAAACGAAAAAAATCCGGCGGTGATTCTCATAGACGAATACGATAAACCGATTGTCGATTACGCGGAAGAAAAAAACTTGACAACCTCTAAAAAAAACAGAGATATTTTAAAAAAATTCTATTCGGCAGTTAAAGATTGCGACAAATATATCAAGTTTCTTTTTATTACCGGCGTATCCAAGTTCAGTCAGGTATCTTTTTTCAGCGAATTGAATAATCTCAATGATATTACGTTTAACGAAAATTATGCCGATCTTACGGGATATACGGAAGAAGAAATCATTGAAAATTACTCATTTTATCTGGAAAGAATCGAAAAAAAATTTAATTTTTCCCGTGATCGTCTGATGGGTTTCATAAAACTTTGGTATAACGGTTATTCGTGGGACGGCAAAAATTTTATTTATAATCCCTTTTCGCTTTTAAATCTTTTCAGCAACAACAGTTTCAGCAATTATTGGTTTAAATCGGGAACTCCGACTTTTTTAACGAAAATGATAAAGAATAAAGATATCGACATTGATAAAATAGAATCTTCTTTTCTCGTAAGCGAAAATATTTTCGATGCTTACGAAATAGAAGATATTGATGTGACAGTCCTGCTTTTCCAAGCCGGATATTTAACGGTAAAAGAAAAGATAACGGATTTCCAAAACATGGTATCGAGTTATCGTCTGGCTTATCCGAATTTGGAAGTGCAATCTTCTTTCCGCCAATACCTGCTCGGAGCTTTTACGGGTTTTAATAAAACAAGTTTTTTTGAAATTACGAAGGAATTAAAGGATAATTTGGATAATAACCAAATTGAGGAATTTATTGCCAATCTCAAAGCAATCTACGCCAAAATACCTCATACCGTTTTCATAAAAGATCGCGAAAGTTATTATCACAGGATAATTTATCTTCTTTTCACCCTGATGAAAGAAAAATATTTGGATGTCGAAGTCCTTACGAATAAAGGACGCATAGATGCCGTTATCAAGACCGCTGATTATATCTGTATAGCCGAATTTAAAATGAATTCGGCAGAAACGGCTTTAAAACAAATAAAAGACAAAAAATATTATGAATCGTACATGAACGACAAAAGAGAAATTCTCTGCCTCGGAGTCGCTTTCGACAAAGAAGAAAGAAATATAAAAAATTACAAACTTGTAACATTAGACGAATTATTAAAACCGGAAGCAGATAAAAACAAATAAATTTATTATTAAAAATGCAATCAAACAGTTTTTAATTTCTTTTACGATTTCTCCCGAAAATCAAAAGAAAAATAAAACTTAATTTCTCAATTACATTAAACCGTCTTTAAAAACTTATTTCCACCCATACGCTGTAACTTTGCGTAGTAATTGATGTATCTGCTTTATTGTTGTTTTGAACTTTATGTTCAAAGTTCAGACCGCCTTTTACGTCTCGATGGAAATTATAAGAACCTCCGACGGTAAAAGTATTGGTATCGGTATCATTATTCACTTTTTTGGAAGTTGCGTCTGTCATCACGGATTTATTTTTTTCCATTGAGTAGGATACAGAAGTACTGAAATCGTTCTTTAATTTAATAACTCTTTTCATAAAAGGCAATTTTATGCCTTTTGACATTTGCAGAACGTGTTCTATGCTGATATTTAATCTTCCGGTTTCGTCATCCGTATTTTTTACGTTTTCCAATTGAAAAGTTTTGAGATTTTTATCAGCCATGCTGTAACTGACTGCGCTTGAAATATTATATGCCCAATTGCTGTTCCAGCTGACCAAAGGTTCAAAAGCAATAACGGACATTTTTTTACTCGGATCTTCTCCTATATTTCCGTCTTCTCTGTAAGTAACGGCATAATGACTCGAAAGTCGGGAACTTATAAGAATTTTATCCATTCCTATTAATTTTTCCAAACCGGACATATTTACGGTTACATCCGGGAAAACGGTTGTAATATCTTCTTTAGCCGTTTTTCCGTTTTTATTGTAAGTATAAGTTTTACCGTCTTTATAAGAATATTTCCAGGAAGTGGAAAGAAATGAAAATACCGGATAACTTGTACTTAAAGAAATATCGTCCGTATCGCTTTTCCCCGACAAATCTTCTTCAGGAAGGGAGTACGGAATACTCAATTGATACTCAAAAGGCGGCATTTGTCTCAGATTATTGTAAGACGTTCGATAAGTGTTCATGTAATCTATTTTGATATTTTCTATTCTGGCTATATATCCGATCATTTCCTTGAAAATATTAAAATCTTTCTTATCTTTTTCCTGATTTTCTTCTTCTGCTTTTTCCTTTTCTTTTTCTTTTCTTGTTCTCTTTTTATTCATTTTTTTTAAGCGTTCCATTTTTTCTTCAACCGCTAATCCTTCAAAATTGTTTTTATTTAAATCATAACTGTTCTTTGTTTTTTCTTTCGGATCATTTCCAAAAGAGAATTCATCCTTATCTTTGTCATTACCCTCAAAAAAATCCTTATCTTTATCATTGTTTTTGTCTTCGTTTATTTTATCTTTAAATTTATTCAAATCGTCTTCAAAAACAGATTGATCTACATCAAGTTCAACCTCTTTTACCGTTCCGAACATATCTGCCAGTTTTAACAGCCAATCTTTGTTTTTTAAGACAATGCCCGCTTTAACCGTTCTTGGAACCTGCCCCGAGTGTTTAAAGTAAAGAGAATCGTCATTGCTTTTGGTTGCCGAAACATTATCGGCAAAGTTTACGTTCGCTCCTGCCGTAATTCCGATAAAATCTTCCGTGAAAGAGGGAGAATAATCTAAAGAAAAAATTTGATTTCTTTTCATTTCATGCCCGATATTTACTCCGTGCAAATCAACGGGATAACGTCTGTCCCTGTTTATGCTTATTTCGTAACGAGAAGTAAAGTCAGAGAAAAAAGCCCAGTCAACGGAATGAGAATGAGCAATTTTTTCTTCATCGGTGTTCGAACGTCCGTCGGTTTTGTATTGCCATATTTTATCTTTTTTTATCCATTTCCAGCTTTTGGGATATTTTCCCGTAAAAGTTATGCTGTTTGAAAATTTATACGGCATGTAATAAAAACGATAATTTTTAAATAACTTGAAAGATATGCTGTCTTTGGGCAAAGAAACATTATAACTGACTTTCTGAGAAACCTGTACCGTGGTGTCCCTTGCCGTCGGTTTATTGCTTACGGTATGAGATACGGAAGAATTGGTTGAAATATTTTTGAGGGTATATTTCATAAAAGTATTTTTAGGCGTTTTGCCGATACTGAAGTTCAAGGCTGCTTTTCTGGTCTCGGTTCTCGTAATATTTCTTTCTCTTTCTTCTTTATCCTGTATTTCTTCCAATAAAATATCTGAGTTGGAAACAAAGCGCGGAGTAGATTTTGAATTTTTATAATAAAGAGTAAGCGGTAATTTCAATCCCCAATCGGAAGACGTAAATTTATTTAAATTAATTTTATTGTTCACCGTAAAATTCTCGGATTCCGTTTGCGAAGACGAACCGGAATTTTTGGAACGAGCTTTTATTGTTCTGAAATTAGGAGTTTTCCACTCAAAATTAAAAGTATGTTGGGAAAAATCGGCAAATTTCAGTTTTAATTCGGATTGCGCGGCAATTCCTGAATCGGTATAAGGATCGGCTACTCTTATATCGTCAAAATAAACTTTACCGGTAAAAGCTTTTACGGGATTCGGATTTAACACCCCCAAATACATTTGTCTTATGTTGGAAAGAGTCGGATTACCGACAATTTTATATTTTATTTTTCCGTTTTTATAAGTGTCTTGCAATTCATCTTCTTCAAAACGCTGTTTAAGTATTGCCAAATCGGAGAATTTTACGATAAAATCATCTATCCAGTTTGATTCGGACATCTGTTGCTCCCACTGAGAAGGTTTTACCGTCATTTCAGCCTGATAAAAGTTTAAACTGTCGGCTCCGAGACGCACAAAAACATTCAAACTGTCGTTAAAAGGCTCGAATCTGTCGTCTTCGGCATAAATCCAAAAACGAAGTTCTCCCCAAGACAGAAGGTCTGTTTTATCCGTAAATTTATGTCTTACTCCCCCGGTATGACCGGATTGAAGATTGGATATGTTCAATTCAAATGCCTGCTCCATGGATTTGGTTCCGTCAGTATCGGTTTCATAGGTTCCTTTGGGAGGAAAATAGTGGTTATTCTTTTCGCTGTCGATAATTTCTCCGGAAATATATTCGTTATTGCTTTCCAAATCATAAATTGATATGATGTTGCCGTCGGCATCCTTCACGGGTTGATCATCCCATTTGTTTCCGACAATATCGGCTTCCGCAATATCGACAAAACATTCTTCTTCAACTTCAAACCACATTCTTAAATAACGAACGCTTTCCAAAGACGGATCAAGTCCCGAATCGCTGAAATTAGTAAACTCGGACGCTCTGAAAGGAAGACGATAAATCCTGTACCCGCTTGAAGAAATTTCGCTGACCAAATATTTATCGCCGGACAAGTTGACGGTGAATTGAGAATAACTGTTTGTCATATCAAGACTTCCCGAGCTGTTTAAGTCTTCCGTGTCAAGAACAAGGTTATTTTGAGTAAGATTAATCCACGGATATTCATTTTCCGACTCATCCGATTCGTAATTATCGTATTCGGGATTTAAACCGTAAAGCTGTTCTTCTTCATCCGTCATCATATCAAGTCCGATATCTTCTCCGGCATTCAAAACGCCGTCCAAAGAACTTTCTTCGGTATCTAAAACGCCGTCTTCACTGTTCAAAACGCCTTCGCCCCCGTTAATCGTATAAAAGTCTTCACTGATTGTTCCCAGATCAACATGCATTATTACAGGGGAAGAAAGAGTTTCGGAACTCATGGCTCCTTTATGAGTTTTAACCATAATTTCAATATATTTTTTCTCGGAAAAATCATTGGAGGCGCCGATATATTTCATGACTCCGTTCCAATTTTTTGTTGCTTCGCTGTGTCCTTGACCGAGATTTTCCGGCATAAACTTCATTCTCATGATTGCAACATTTTCGTTTCTTTCGTCATCATCCAAAGTTGCGGGATCGTAAACTTTATTTTTCTTGATGTCCTCAGGATTATAATACCAGAGTTTGGCTTTAGGATAAAAATTATTCTTGGGTAAACTGGCATAAGACCAAGTTTTTCTCGATATGCCGAAAGGAAAAAGTTCAAGAGTGGATTCCATATCGTCAATATAAGCTTCCGGATCGTCTTTTTTATCGGGATCACCGTAAATTGTCGGAATATTGACCGCTATTTCTCCAGAAAGAGATATTTCCGACTCTTCGTCTGTTTCCACCAAAGGAATTGCATCAACCGCAGCAGTCATAAAAGGAGGATTTACAACTACTTGTCCATCGAGATCAGCCATAATCTGACTTCTGTTTTCATTACCTATTTTCGGACGTTTATCTGCTACTTTTTCCGATTGATAAACAACGGTTCCGCCCAATTTTATTTCGTCGGTTATGTTGTAGTCGGCTCTTACGCCCATAAGAGTTTTGGAATCTATGGCAAAGAGAGGAAGATATTCGTAATCTACGGTAATATTTGCATCGCCTCCTTTTGCCTGTTCATTAAGCAAGGTTATTTGTCCGAAATCGTAATCAACGATATAATCGGTATTTTCTTTCAGTACGGTGCCGTCTCCGAGCTTTACTTTAACGCTTCCTTTCAAAATATTCAATCCGTCCAAATTTATGGTTTCGTTACTCATGGAACCGACCACAGAAAAACCTATTTCGTTATCTATTTGGACAGAAGATGTTTTATTTATATTGCTGTTGTCATAAATTTTATCGTCTCCTATAATGGAAAAAGGTCTTAACAGAGGAACAAACAGTATTCCCATAGCAAGATTTACGGTTACGTCATTGCCGTTTATTTCTCCGTCTCCGCTGGTATCAAGATTAAGCCAGTCATTGAAAGTCGAGAACCCGTTATCATAAGACAAAGAATCGCTTAAGTTTTCCTGCATTTCATCAGATTCGTCATACCAAACCGTTTTCATGGAGAAAGTATCGTTTCTGAAACCTTTTCCTCCCAGAGAATAAAAGTTTGCGGAAAAGTATTTTCGGGTCTCTTCCGTCGGAGCATTTCCGTCGGCGCTTCGCTGATAAAGGATTCTCATTTTTTTTACGGAAGAATCCAAATCTCCCACTTGTTCGGCAAGAGATTCGTAAGTAATTCCGATAACGCAATCTGCATCCTGACGGTTTAAAAATTCTATAATGGTTTTGCTGTCGTCCCAGAAAATATAGTCTATGTTTTCTTCCAACAGGTCAAATTCGAAAATTTCTCCTCCGGGATTATTTATATCCGTTCCCTGCACCGTTCCCAAGTTATCGGTTCCGTTTTTATTGTCTCGCCATACTTTTATCGAATTCGGTTCGGGAAGAGTCGCCTGAGATTTTAAAACCAAAGCATTGTCTTCTATCAAAAAAGCATTGTCGTTCCAGCCGTTGGGCGGAGTAGAAGGATTATCGTTTCCTTCGTTCGAATATATTACAAAAAGATTTCTCGGATCATCGATAAAGAAAAATTGTCTTCTGATATATTTCTGACTTTTTACAAAGCTGGAATCAACTTTGGAGTTGCCTTTATAAGTAGCGCTGTTTTTCTCTCCTTCTTCCGTTCCGGCAATAAGAGTAATATCAAGAGGTCCGACTTTTAAAGCTGACTTTACCCCGAAAAGACCTTCAGAGTTGGCGCTGTAAGCAATGTATTTCGATCCGCTTAAAGAAAGAGAAATGTTTCCCGCCTCTATGGATTGGATAATTTCGTCTTCATCGCCTTCATACCTTATTTCCACTTTACTCGGCTCATCGAAGGTTTGTTCTGAAGATGTTCTGTGAGTGATATTTACATGTATTTTTTGTCCGATTTTTCCTCGTAAACGAAGATTAAGTTCCTGTTGCATTTTGGGCGTAAGGGAAGTTGAGGCTCCTGACTCCCCTATCTGAATGCCTTTTTGAGTTTTGGCAATAGCGGAAACCGTCAGTTTTTGGGTTCCGTCCACACTCAAACGAGCAGCTTTGTCACCCATAAGACGTTTCAATGTTTTCGGTAAAGCTATTTTAGGCAAAGGTATTTCAAACTCTTTTCCGAAAAGTCCCGTACCGCTGTTGCGATCAGGATTTCGGATAAATTCCAGCATTTTTTCTCTCAATAAATTTTCAAAGACAACGGATGTTTCCTGATCCAGCATTTTTTCCATGGACACATAACGGGGCGGCGCAATATCCAATCCCCCAAACTGAATTTTAAAAGAAGCTGTTTTATGTTCGGTATCAAATTCAATTTCTCTTTTTATGTTCATTTTATTTACAAACCAAGAACTTCCCCGGACGAAATTTATCCCCCGATGAGTAATCGGAAGATGAAAGTTTTGCTTTTTATAAACAACCGTCCCGGGAAAATTGATGCTTTGCAGGTAAGTTTCGCCGAAAACAGGGCAAATAAGGATTAAAAAAAATAATAAAATAAACGCTTTTATTGCGTTTTTAAAATTTATTGCAAACAAATTCCAGTCCTTCCAATGTCAGATTTACGTCAATAACGTCAATTTCCTCTGTCAAATCTGATATTAAAGCAGCCATACCGCCTGTAACAATTGATTTTATTTCACCCAATTGCCGATATTGCAATCGAATGTATTTTAAAAACGCATCTATCATAAAAGCGTTTCCAAAAATTATTCCGGATCTGAGGGCATCCTGCGTATTGGTTCCAAGTATGGCGGGAGGAGTTGCCAAAGATATTTTGGAAAGCATGGAGGCTTCTTTGAAAAGACTTTGAGCGGAGATCATCATTCCGGGGGCGATTACCGTGCCGTAAAAGTATTTATCCGCCCCTGCCAATTGAATGGTTGAGGCGGTTCCCAAGTCGCAAATCAGACAATTTGTTTTGTATTTTTCAACCGCCGCATAAGCATTTACGATAAGATCAGCTCCGATAAATCCCGGATCTTTTACCGGAAAAGAAAGCCCCAAGTCGGTATAGCCGTCCACTGAAATCATTTTACAGGAAAGATATTTTTCGGAAAATCTCAGGAAAGTTGAAGTCAGTTTGGTTACAACCGATGCCAAAGCAGATTTTGAAATTTCTTTAAGCTTAATTCCTTTTTCGGCAAGCAACGCCGCAATAAGAACATAATATTCGTCTTCAGTTTTACTTGCATCCGTCTTCAAGCGCCAAACGTTTACTAAGGCTCCGTCTGTATAAATCCCTATTACAATATTTGTATTTCCTATATCAACAACTAAATGATAATTCATTAAATCTCCCTGTTTCAAAGAAATTTTCCGCACCTAAATTATCTTGAAACGTAAAATAAAAATAATTCAAGCAGATTTTTTGACTCCCGAGTCAACGTCAAGTAAGAAGTGAACAGAAAAAAACTAAAAAAACTGATAAAAATGCTTATATTTCGATTTGACAAGAAAGGATTAAAATTTGTTTTGTCTCAATAATTGCGTCTCCGTAGCTCAGCAGGATAGAGCGTTTGCCTCCGGAGCAAAAGGTCGTGCGTTCGAATCGCACCGGGGACGCCATTTTCCCGAACCCCGGTTTAAAAGACAAGGGGGCTTTTTTTATGCCCGGCAAAGAAATCGTTTGTTATTATTCTGAGTTAAAACAGGCAAAATACTTTTAGCGAAAAGCTATTGATTTCTGATTATTGAAATTAAATTCTTCTTTTTTGAGATAAAAGCAGGATATAAAGTACTCAAGACAGTTATCGCATAAACAACAACAGTAACGAGTATAAAATCTCCGACCTGAATTTTTACGGGCAATTCTTCATAAGGAAATCCCGGTATCGGGATAATTAACCAACCGTAAATTTTCTGAGAAACAAGGACTGCAAGAGAAAAGATGATTCCGGCAACCAAAGCTCCGGAACTTATAATTAAACCGCAAAAATGAAAAACAGAAGCAAGTTTTACCGGTTCGAGTCCGACAGCCAGCAAGATTCCTATATCTTTTTTCCTTTCTGTTACTGTTCGCAAAAAATTACCGGACATATTAAAACCGGTTAAAATAAAAATACAGGACAAAGCAATCAACATTACCGACTTTTCAAGTTTTGTCGCTTGAAATAAATTGCGTTCGGCTTCCGTCCAATTACGGACAATAAAATCTTCTCCGAGTATTTTTTTCAGATTTTCGGCTTCTTCGGCTGATTTTTCGGGATTGCCGGTTGCTGTTCTTATCTGTTCAAATTTATTGCCGTACCCCAGTAAATACTGACTGTTTTTTACGGATAAGTAAGCCGTATAACGATCAATATCGGGCATCCCGGAAATAAAAATACCGACAACTTTAAAACTCTTTGATCTCGGTCGCAATCCCAAAGGAGTCGGTTCCGAAGCTATAGGCATGGTTAATCTTATTTCTTCGCCTGCCGTTACGTTTAATGTTGCCGACATGTCCAATCCGATAATAATGCCGTCTTCTTCGAAATCGGCTGACGAGGGATTTCCTATTCTAATAATATATTTCAAACCTGAAATTTCCGAAAATTTTTCGTAATCTATGCCCAAAACTCTCAAAGGAACCGTTTTTTCTCTCTTAGTTGCGATTAATTCAAATTTATTGACCGGAGAAAAGGCAGCTGCTTTCTCGGATTTTTCCAGTTTTTGCAAAACAGGGTCAGTTTCGGAAATCAATGAGCCGTCCGCGCGAGAAATATAAATTTCAGCTCCTGTCCGAACTATTCGCATCAGCATGTCGGTACGAAAACCGTTTAATACGGAAGAAACAATTAAGACGGAAATTACTCCCATAAAAATTCCCGCAAATGCCAATGAATTCGGCAAAGTATAAAAAAAACGGTTTCTTCCTTTCAAAAACTTGGATGCAATATATTTTACTGATTTATTTTTCATGTTATTTCCCGTTTTGGTTCTTATTATATTATTTTATTCAAAAAAAATGATGATGCATATCCGATGTCAAGACGTATTTAATGCTCTTTTAAGGCAAATATAAAAATAAATTGCGAAATATGAGACTATCGGGCAAAATGACTTAAACGCAGAAACAGCTTATTTTCATATCGCAAATCTCAAGTCGAAAAACATCCTGAGTCCCAAAATATTCTCCCTGAATATCATATGAAGGCAACAATTTTATTGACTGATTTTAAAGATATTTTGCCGGTTGCAATCTAAAAAAAACAATCGGGCAAAAAAATTAACACGATATTGCTTGTCCGATTAAAAGAAAAAAGGAGAAAAAATGAAAAAAGTTATTTTTGTTATAGCATTGGCATTAACGATGACCCTTTCCTTTGCGCAAAGCAATTATGAATTGAGGAGTAAAAACTTCAACGGCATTAATGTCCAAGGCATTGCAACTCCTACTTTCACCGATTTGGACGGAGACGACTGTCTGGATTTAATTATAGGATCAAATACGGGTAAAATGTTTCATTACGAACAAAAAGAACCGAATTCTTTGGAATTTAACTTTATAACCGAATCCTTTAACAATATTCACGCAGACGACTATTGTGTTCCGACTTTCACCGATTTGGACGGAGACGATCTTTTGGATTTAATGATAGGAGACAAATACGGCAATTTAATCTATTATGAACAAAAAGAAAAAAATTCGAGAAATTTTAAATTTAAAGAATATCCTTTCAGCAACATTGATGTTAATAACTATGCCAAACCGACTTTCATTGATTTAGACGGAAACGGATGTCTGGACTTGCTTACAGGGGAACTGAGCAATAAACTGTATCATTACGAACAAGAAAGTCCAAAATCATTAATTTTCAACAAAAAAACAGACTTTTTCAACGATATTGATAACCTGTACCTGAATAATCCTTCCTTCACGGATTTAGAGGGAGACGGACTTTTGGACTTGATTATAGGCGAATTCTCGGGAACCTTGAAGCATTACGAACAAAAAGAACTGAACTCTTTGGAGTTTGAACTGGTAAGCTCTAATTTCCAAAAAATTGATGTAGGAGAATATTCCGCTCCGACTTTTATTGATTTGGACGGAGACGGACTTTTGGATTTGATTATCGGAGCAATTAACGGTAATCTGGAACATTACGAAGCCGTCAAAGACGAAACACTGCCCGTTGAATTTTCAACTTTCAGTCTTGCGCAATCGGAAGAAGACGTAAACGTAAAATGGATTACGCAAACCGAAAGCGATCTGAGAGGATTTTATGTTCTAAGAAGCGAAACGGAAGATTTGGCTTCGGCAAATAAGATT
>PDOO01000020.1 GCA_002742885.1 Candidatus Cloacimonadota bacterium | reverse complement strand
AACGGGATGAAATTTAAAATTATCGGAGGAGGTTCTAATACCGTATTCTCCGATAATCCTGATTATGCCGTTATTTCTGATCGTAACTTCTTAAAAAATCAAGTGGATATATCGGATGGAAAAGTTACGGTTTCATCTTCCGTAAATATAAATTACCTTATTGCAAAGCTTTTGCCTTACGGTTTAGGCGGTCTTTCTTTTTTATCGGGGATTCCGGCTCATTTAGGAGGGTTGATAAAGATGAATGCCGGGGCTTTCGGATCATCTGTTTCCGACTTTACGGAAAATGTTCATATTTTGACTTCGGATTGTCGCAGAAAAATTTTGTCTCGAAAAGAAATAGAATTCGGTTACAGAACTTCGGGAATATCGGGATTTATTATTGCGGCAGAATTGAAATTACCGAAAGCAGATCCTCTTGAAGAGAAAAAGAAAATTCAAGAAAGAATAATGTATCGAAAAAAAAATCAGCCTTTGGAATTTCCCAATGTAGGATGTATTTTTAAGAATCCGCCGGGAGTTTCCGCCGGCTGTTTGATTGACAGATGCGGATTAAAAAATCATAGAATAGGGGATATCGCAATCAGCGAAAAACATGCAAACTTCATGATAAATGTGGGAAATGCAACATTCGCCGAATTTAAATCAGCGATAAATTATGTCATAAAAAATGTTTTTGAACAAACGGGAATTTATTTGCATCCCGAAGTGAGTATATGATGTTTCATAAAAAACGAAAAAAAAGCGGTTACGGACGATATATTGTCAGAGGATTTTTGCTTTTGGCGTTTATTTATTCATGTTTTTGCGGAATTTCATCCGTATTTAAAAATAATGATTTTTTTACGATTAAAAATATAAAAATATCCGGAAATGTTCATCTTGAAACATTATTCCTTGAAAATCTTGCTGATGACTTTTCAGGCAAAAATTTATTTGACGTTAACAAAAATGATGTTTGCTTGATGTATGAAAATATTTCCAGAATAAAAAGTCTGAAAGTAAAGAAGAAATTTCCCTCAACTTTGAAGATAGAAATCGCTGAACGAGTTCCCGCTTTTTACATTAATACGAATGAAGGAATATTGGTTCCTTTTGACTCTGATTTTGTTGTTTTGGATTATTCTTGTCTATATTCGGATGAAGATATTCCGATTATTAAAGCGGATTCCATTTCAATGAATGATTTGGTTTGTGGGGAAACTTTTGAAGATGATTTTGTTTTTAAAGCCGTTAAAATGCATAAAGAAATAACAGAAATTGTATCGAAAAATTATAAAAATGAAAATTTTAAAATTTCGGAATATTGTGTTATTGACGGTTATTTCACGTTTATTGAAAGTGAGCACGGAGTAGCTGTAATGCCTGTAACAGCATGTTTGGAAGATGTAATGAAAATGGTTTTTTGGTATAAGAATTATAAGGGATTTCATCACGGTATAGCTCTTTATGCGGGAGCAAAAGATCAATTGGCTGTCAGAGGAGAATGAAAATGCAAGATTCATTGATTATTACTGCTTTGGATCTCGGAACAACCAAAATTGTTGCCGTGATCGCAGAAGTTGATGCCGAAAATAAAATAAATGTTAAGGGAGTCGGAGAATCTGTTGCTTACGGACTGGAAAACGGATTAATTAAAGACATGAAAAAAGCTTCCGACTCAATTAGGACGGCTGTTGAAATCGCTGAAAAGATTGCCGGAATTGAAGCTGAAAATATTTATGCGGGAATTTCAGGAGAACATATTGATTGTTGTAATGCGGATGGAAGTACTTCCATTGACCTTCTTGACGATAATGAGGCGGGTGAAGTTTCCGAAGAATATATTAAAAGAGCTATAGAAGATGCAAAACGTAATGTAGGGGTTCAACAGCAAGCCAACAAAAACATAAAAATTATGCACTGTATCCCTCAGTTATTTGAAGTGGATAATCAAAAAAAAATTTTGAATCCTCTCAATATGACCGGATATCATCTGGGGGTTTGTACTCATGTTATTACGGCTGATAAAAATGCTGTTGCCAATATTGAAAAATGCATTGAAATGGCAGGTTTTAAAGCTCATGAAATTGTTGTAGGACAGGTTGCCGCAACAGAAGCTGTTTTGTCGGAAGACGAGAAAACTTTAGGGTGTGTTCTTCTTGATATAGGAGGAGGGACCATAGACCTTTCTTTTTATTGCGAGCAATATCTTCATTATACTGCCGTGATACCTTTCGGCGGAAGAGATATAGATAAAGATTTATCAGCAGTATTGTGTTCTTCTATTGCCGATGCAGAAGTTGTTAAAACTGAAAAAGGGAAAGCTCTGGGAAGAAAAGTAACGGATAATGATGAAATAAAAGTTTCGGGGGTAAGCGGCAGATCTTCATCAATCCATAATGTTCGCTTTATCACCGATATTATAGAAGTTCGAATGAGGAAAATGTTTGAGACGGCATATAATTCGATTAAAGAAAATTACGAGTCGAAGATATTTCTTGCCGGGTTAACGTTGACCGGAGGATCGGCTTTACTCAGTAATATTGATGAATTGGCCGAAGAAGTATTTAACATGAGAACAACAATAGGATATCCTGATATATCAGGTCTGAGAGGAGCAACCGGAAAACTTGAAAATCCTGTTTATACCGTAAGTGTGGGGCTGCTTTATTATGCAGGGAAGAATTTGCCTGCCTCATTTCCTGATTCAGTAAAAAAGAAGTCTAAAAACAGTAACGGTTTTTTTAGACTGATTAAAGAAATTTTTCTAAAGATTATTCATTCCGTATAAAGGAGGCAGCATGTTAGAATTTGATCAAATAAACGAAACTGAAAATATTACTTCAATAAAGGTTATAGGTGTCGGCGGCGGCGGCGGCAATGCTTTAAATAATATGATAAAAACCGGAATATCCGGAGTTGAATTTATTGCCGTGAATACTGATGCCATGGATTTGCGAAAATCTCAGGCAAAAACAAAGTTGCAAATAGGCAGAGAAAGAACCGGAGGGCGAGGAACCGGCGCAAGACCTGAAGTAGGAAAAGATTCTGCTGTGGAATCAAAAGACGAAATAAAAGCCGCAATCAGCGGAACAGATATGATTTTTATTGCGGCAGGAATGGGCGGCGGCACCGGAACCGGAGCGGCTCCTGTTATTGCCCAAATAGCCTCCGATATGAATATATTAACCTTGGGTGTTGTTACTTATCCTTTTGACAATGAAGGGGGAAGAAGAAAACAGAATGCCGACAGCGGTATAAGGGAGCTTCGAGGTCATGTTGATACCCTTATTGTTATACCTAATGAAAAATTAAATGAAGCTTATCCTGATATAAGCGCTTTTACGGCATTTTTAAAGGCAGACGAAGTTTTAACGGAAGCGGTAAAAGCCGTATCGGACATTATTAATCTAAGCGGTTATATAAATGTTGATTTTGCCGATGTCGAAACTGTTATGAAAGGTCAAGGCTATGCTCTTATGGGAACAGGTCAAAGCAATGACGAAAACAGAGCTGAGACTGCAGCCAGAGCGGCATTGACTAATCCTCTTTTGAAAGATGTTTCCCTTGACGGTTGTAAATCTCTTCTTATAAATATCACTGCCGGCTCTGATTTGAAAATGTCTGAATTGGATATGATCAGTGAAGTTATTGTCAACGAAACAGGAACAGAAGCAGAAATTATCAGAGGGCTTATCCAAGATGAAAGTATGGAAGGCATAAAAGTTACGGTTATTGCTGCCGGTTTGAAATCAATTTTTCAAGATAAAGAAGATGAATATGCCGAGGAGTCAAAAGCAAAGGTTAATTTTGATTCCGCTAAAACAGAATTACTCAGCAGGGAAGAAGGCAGAAGAACAATTGAATTTGATGAAGCAATAGAAAAAATTGAGTATAATAATCGGGTAAGAAGATCGGGAAATCATCCTGATGCTTTTAAGAAGAAATTGGCATCTCATATCGATTCCTCGGCAGATGATGTTCCGTCCTTTTTGGATAACTTCAAAAACTGATTTTACGATTATAAGCGTTATCTGACAGTTTTATTAATGTTGTGAAATTTTATTGGAGGAAGAATGTTTTTTTTTGATAGATTTTGGGATCTATTCTCAAATGATATTGCTATTGATTTAGGGACGGCAAATACTCTTGTTTACAGGAAAGGACTGGGGGTTGTTATTTCTGAACCGTCTGTTGTGGCTCTTAAAAAAAATTCCAAAAAAATAATAGAAATAGGACAAAGCGCCAAAAATATGCTGGGAAAAAATCCCAATGAAGTTGAAGTTATAAAACCTTTGAAAGACGGAGTTATTGCCGATTTTCAGGTAACGGAGCTTATGTTAAGGGATATTATTTTACGAGCTCAAAAACGTAAATTTTTAATTAAACCTCGAGTTTTGGTTTGCGTGCCTTCCGGAATTACCGAAGTTGAAAAAAGAGCTGTTCACGACAGCGCTTTGCATGCGGGAGCCAGAGAAGTTCATCTCTGTTCCGAACCGGTTGCTGCCGCCATAGGGGCAAATCTTGATATTGAAAAGCCTTACGGTAATTTGGTTATGGATATCGGAGGCGGAACTACGGAAATTGCAGTTATTTCTTTGTCTCATATAGTCGTTCACAATTCTATTCGTTTGGGCGGAGACAAATTGGATGAAGATATCGTTAACTATTTAAGGAGGAAAAACAATATTCTTGTCGGTTTGCAAACCGCTGAACATATTAAAAAAGAGATAGGTTCTGCTCATCCTCTTGAAGAAGAAATGAAAATGGATATTCGAGGAAGAGATATCGGAACGGGTTACCCTGTAACTGTTTCGATAACTTCGGAAGAAATAAGAAATGCCATTCAGGAAAGCGTCAGTTACATGATTGATGCGGTGAAACGTTTGTTTGAAAAAACTGCTCCTGAATTGGCTTCCGATATTGCGGAAAAAGGTATTATTCTTACCGGAGGAGGAGCTCTTTTGAGAGGTTTGGACAGGAAAATATCAGAGACGGTTGACCTTCCTGTTCATGTCGTTCCTGACTCTTTGACTTGTGTTGTAAAAGGAAGCGGAATGATACTTGATGATATAGAAAGGTATCGAGATGTTTTAATCAAAAAAATTGAAGCATAAAGGTTTATGTGTTAAAAAAGTATAACAGTATATTAATTTGCTTGCTTATATCGTTTATTCTGCTTGTCGGAACGGAAAATCACAGAAAACGAAAGGCGAATTTTTTAAGTAAATTTCTGTATTGGCCCTGGCTGTCAATAAAAACAAAATATGAAAATTTGATTGATGCCGAAAAAGAAAATGATATTTTAAAAGCTCGTAATGCAAGACTTCAATTACAAAATATAAAATTAATAAATGAATTAAGGTTTAAATTACCTGATTTTGAGTTGTCAACCAAAGAAAATATAGATTTTCTTGTTGCTGACGTCATTGCGGTAAAAGGAAATTCTTTCGATAAAAACTTTATTGTCAATAAAGGAAAGGAGGATTCCGTTAAAGTTGATTTTCCCGTTATAAGGCATGACGGAATAATAGGAAAAATTACTTCGGTCGGTTTGAATTACAGTGTTGTTTTACCATATTCGCATCCTGATTTTAAAGTTGCCGTAATGAATAAAAGAAACGGGGTGCAAGGAATATTTAAAACTGTACATACTACAGAGTCGTTAATGTCTATGATACCGATAGAATCTGAAATAAACATAGGCGATACAATTATTACTTCCAACCTTTCTTTTTATTTTCCGAAAGGAATTCCCGTCGGAAGCGTAAAAAAAATTAAGTCTGATAAAATAAATTTTTCCGGTTCTGCCGAATTGGATATGTTTGCTGATTTGAATAAAATGGAAGAAGTTATTATTTTACAATACAACGGAGCATACGATGAGAAATAAAAGAATAAAAATAAATAATGAATTTTACGACAGATTCCCTGTAAAAACAGATATTTTGACGCCCGAAGACGATATGGCAGAAGTTATAAAAAAATATGCCGGAAATAAATTGCAAGACGGGGATATAATTGTTATTTCAGAAAGTCCTTTGGCTATCACTCAAGGACGAGCCGTTAGAGTTGAAGACATAAAAGTCGGTTTTTTAGCATCATTTTTATGGCGTTTTGTTGCTAAAGTTCCTTACGGAGTAGGATTGCGTTCTCCTTACAGTATGCAATGCGCAATTGACGAGACAGGGAGTTTAAAAATACTTTTAGCCGCTTTTATCGGAGCTGCGGGTAAATTATTCGGCAAGAGAGGATGGTTTTATTTGGTTGCCGGAATGCAGGCGGGTTTGATAGATGCAGCTTCCACCAGTCCTGTTCCTCCTTACAGCGAATGTGTTATTAAAGGTCCTAAAAATCCTCGCAAAGAAGCTAAGCGCATTTCCGAAGCTTTAGGCGGAGTAAAAGTTGCCGTTATGGATATTAACGATATAGGCGGAAGCTGGATGATAGGAAGCTCAAGAGTTTGCAAAAATAAAATTGAAGATATAATGAGAGATAATCCTCAGGGTCAAGGAGCAGAACTGACTCCTTTTTGTATCGTTCGTAAAGTAAAATAGATGATTTATCTGCTGAGATTTTTGCAGGCTTCGGCAATATTAATTTTTCAGGCATTTATTGCTCCGACTTTTAATGTTTTCGGAGTAACTCCAAATTTGTTTTTGCCTTACGTCATGTTTTTAGGATTTTTTGACGAAAATAAATATACGGCTTTTATTTTGCTTTCTGTTTTTATTGCCGAAGATTTGCTTATGCCCGAATTATTGGGTCTTTCAAGTTTTATGTTGCTGACAATATTTTTTGTCGTTTCTTTTTCCGGTAAATCCGTGAACAAAGATCGATTTTACGTTGTTGCTTCTCTTGCTTTCGTTTTCAATTTATTTTACGGGATATTTTTTTATTTATTCGGATTCTTCAGAACCGGATCTTTACTCAATTTAATTATAAACTCTTCCGTTTTTATCATTTATAATTCTTTATTTACCGTTTTTGCTCTTGCTTTATTTTATTTTATGAGCAAATTGAAAATTACGTTTAAAGATGCTTAAAAAAAAGTCTTTTAATCCTCCATTGCTTATTATAGTATTTTTGTTTTCTTTGCTTATTATCAAACTGTATGACTTGCAGGTAATCAAAGGAGAAGAATTTTCTGAAATATCTTTGAATAACTATGTAAGGATAAAAAAAATTAAGCCTGTAAGAGGAGAAATTTTTGATTCAGACTTTCAACCGATAGTAAAAAATAAACCTTCTTTTTCTGTTTACGTTTTGCCTTCAAAAATAAAAAACGGGAAAAAACTTTCTGAATTTTTAGCCCGATACATAAATTCTTCGGAAGATGAAATATGGAATATTATTAAAAAAAACAGATTTAGATATAACTCCGAAATTTTGATCGGCTCGAATATCTCTTATGATGCGGTTATTGCTTTTTCTGAAAACAATAATAAATTCCCGGGAATAATTTTACGCAAAGAATCTATACGGAAATATATGTATCCTAATAAATTTACAGGTTATACTGGATTTAT
>PDOO01000021.1 GCA_002742885.1 Candidatus Cloacimonadota bacterium | reverse complement strand
GACGAAGAAGGAAAAGAATGCGGAAGCGGAATTTATTTCGTGAAATTCACCGCAGGATCTCACAGATCTTTTGAAAAATCAATTAAATTGAAATAAACCCCAATTCAAATATTCAAATCCCCGGCTCCGTAACTCTGATATTCAAATCAGATGAGAACCGGGGATTTTCAACTTTCTTGCCAAATTGAGACAATTGAGCAAGACCTCCGGATAACGGTAAAACAGTTTGTTCGGAAATTTGTTAATTTATTTTCTGCTTCTCAAAACTCCCATGTTTCCGATATTTATTCCGTTTCCCAAACTGTTCAAGTTTCACCATAAACATTTCTGTAAGATAAAATAAAAAACCCCGACCGGAACACAGTCGGGGTTTTGAATTATGAGTCAGAATTTATTCAGATAATTTTTTGTAGTATCGGAATCTGAGATTAATATCTCTCTCGAGTTCTTCCCAGTAACCGTCAACCAAATCCGGGAATGTCAAACGAAGCGAGCTGTAACGTTTTTCTCCGGCAAGGAATTCTTTTACGTCGCCCTTAATTGCTCTTGATTCGAAGACAAAAGGATTTTTGCCTTGTTCTTTAAGAATCGGGTTAAATCTGTAAAGAGGCCAGTATCCGGTTTCAACCGCTTTTTTCTCTTCAAACTGAGCTTTTGACATGTCGATTCCGTGATTGATACAGGGAGCGTAACAAAGAATAAGAGACGGACCGTTGTAAGCTTCTGCTTCCTGAATTGCTTTAACCAATTGGTTTTTATTGGAACCCATGGCGCAGCTGGCAACATATACGTAACCGTAGCTCATCATCATCAAACCGAGATCTTTTTTCTTAATGGATTTTCCGGATTCAGCAAATTTGGCAACTGAACCCATAGGAGTAGCTTTGGATGCCTGACCGCCGGTGTTAGAATAAACCTCGGTATCCATAACCAAAATATTTATATTTTTTCCGGATGCCAAAACGTGATCAAGACCGCCGAAACCTATATCGTAAGCCCAACCGTCTCCGCCGAATGCCCAAACGGATTTATCGATGATATAACTCTTGAGTTCTATAATTTTGCGAAGAACTTTCTTTAATTCTCCTTCTGCCGATTCGTGAGCGGCTGACAGAAGAGATTGTACTTTCTTGGAATTTTCTTTTGCTTCTGCGGTAACTTTGTCCCAATTTTCAAGAGCTTTTTCCAACCCTTCTTTAAGTTCGCCGGTTATTCCCGATTCAAGAGCTTTTTCAATGTTATAACGCAATTGTTTACGATTTGCATCGACAGCCAATCTCATTCCCATTCCGTATTCGGCATTGTCTTCAAATAAAGAGTTTGCCCAAGTCGGTCCGTGTCCGTCTTTGTTTTTGCAATAAGGAATCGTCGGGAAAGTTCCTCCCCAGATGGATGAGCATCCGGTTGCGTTGGCAATAACCATTCTGTCTCCGAAAAGTTGAGTTATAAGCTTGACGTAAGGAGTTTCGCCGCAACCTGCGCATGCTCCGGAGAACTCAAGCAACGGTTGCTTGAACTGACTTCCTTTTACGGTAAATTCTCCCATCATGCTGCTGAGAACATCATTCGGAAGAGATTCAAAGAAATCAACGTTGGCATTGCCGCCGATTTCTCTTTCTTTTTCGATGGGACTGAATTCGAGAGCGGATTTCGGACATTCGTTTACGCAAGCTCCGCAACCGATACAATCTTCGAGATAAACTTGGATTTTATATTGTTTGTCGCTGTCCTTGCCCATGGCTTTGAGAGTATTAAATGATTCCGGAGCATCTTTGAGATCGGCGGGATCAATTAATTTGGCTCTGATAGCGGCATGCGGACATACCATTGAACATTGGTTACATTGAATACAGAGATCTGCTTTCCAAGTCGGAACGTAAGGAGCTACGCCTCGTTTTTCCAATTTTGTCGTTCCGGATTGAACATAACCGTCAATCGGCATATCGGAAACAGGAATTTCGTCTCCTTTTTCGCGCATGATGGGTTCGATAACTTTTTTGGTGAAATCATCGGCATCTTCCGAGATTAATTTTTTGATTTCACATGATTTTTCCGCAACTTGAGCCGGAACTTCAATTTCGACTAAAGCTTCGTTTGTTTTGTCAACGGCAGCCCAGTTACTGTCAATAATGGCGCGACCTTTTTTAAGATATGATTTTTCGATGGCTTTTTTGATAAGACTGATGGCTTTATCTTTTTCGAGTACGCCGGAAATAATAAAGAACGCAGCTTGCATTACGGTATTGATACGACTTCCGAGACCGACTTCGGTAGCGATTTCGAGAGCGTTTATATTGTAAAGACGAACTTTTTTCTTGATGATGGTTTCCTGCATTTCTTTGGTAAGGTTTTCAAAAACTTCTTCCGATTTCCAGTTTGAGTTAATGAGGAATACGCCGTTTTCCTTGATACCTTCGATAACGTCGTAACGTCCGATGAAAGCAGGATTATGACATGCAATAAAATCGGCGTAAGAGACAAGATAAGGAGATTGGATTCTGTTTTTTCCGAATCTGAGGTGAGAGCGAGTGATTCCGCCTGATTTTTTGGAATCGTATTGGAAGTAACCTTGAGCGTAAAGATCAGTGTTGTCTCCGATAATTTTGATGGAGTTTTTATTTGCGCCGACGGTTCCGTCCGAACCGAGTCCCCAGAATTTACATGAAATTGTTCCTTCGGGCAGGGTATTGATCGGTTCTTTTACTTCAAGAGAAAGATTTGAAACGTCGTCATTAATTCCTACGGTGAATCCGTGGAAAGCTTTTCCGTCGGCATGATCAAACACGGCTTTAACCATTGCGGGAGTAAATTCCTTGGAAGAGAGACCGTAGCGACCGCCGATAATCATTACGTCTTTGCAGTCTTTCATGGCGGCAACAACGTCTAAATACAAAGGTTCTCCGATTGATCCGGGTTCTTTGGTTCTGTCCAAAACGATAACTTTTTTAACGGATTTCGGTAATTTTTCAAGATAATGTTTTACGGAGAAAGGACGGTAAAGACGAACTTTTATTAAACCGACTTTTTCGCCTTTTGCAGTTAAATAATTTACGGTTTCTTCGACAGTTTCGCATCCCGAACCCATGGCAACTATAACTTTTTCCGCATCTTCGGCTCCGACGTAATCAAAGAGGTTATAAGCTCTTCCGACAGCTTTGGCAACGACATCCATATATTCCTGAACGATTTCGGGAATTGCGTCATACATATTGTTGGTTGTTTCGCGTCCCTGGAAATAAACATCGGGATTCTGGGCTCCGACTTTTACGCGAGGATTTTCGGGATTCATTCCTCTTGCTCTGAAATCTTCGACTAATTTAATATCAAGCATTTCCTTCATTGTTTCATAATCGGTAACTTCGATTTTTTGAATTTCGTGAGAGTTTCTGAATCCGTCAAAGAAGTGAAGGAAAGGAACTTTTGTTTTAAGAGTGGCAAGGTGAGCAACCAATGCCAAATCCATAATTTCCTGAACCGAACATGAATCAAGCATTGCCCAGCCTGTATTACGGGCGGACATTACGTCCGAATGATCGCCGAAAATCGAAAGAGATTGAGCGGCAAGCGAACGGGCTGAAACATGGAAAACTGCCGGAAGCATTTCACCCGCAATTTTGTGCATATTGGGAAGCATGAGCATCAACCCCTGAGAAGCCGTAAAAGTAGTGGTCAAAGCTCCTGCCGAAAGTGATCCGTGAACAGCGCCGGCGGCTCCTGCTTCGGATTGCATTTCAACAACATCCACTGTTTGATCGAAAATATTTTTACGTTTATTGGCTGCCCAAGTATCGCTGAGTTCACCCATCGGAGATGAAGGAGTAATAGGATAAATGGCGGCAACATCACTGAAGGCGTAGGCAACATGAGCCGCAGCCGTATTTCCGTCCATGGTGGCTTTTTGGAATTTTTTCATTGTAACGTCCTTTATTTTTATTTTTTTAAAATTTAAAGAATAATGAATATATTTTTATTTTTTCTCAAAGAGAAATTATCTTTGTAAGTTTTGATTTCTCGGTACCCTGTTTTTGGTCAACCTAAATTCGCAAAAATTTTCAAAAAAATATTTCATAAGACTAACTTTATGCTGTAATTAGCTTTATTTCATGCTAAAACGTTACAATTGCCGGACACCTCATTTTATGATGTCAAGAGTATTCTCTTTTAAGCTTTTTTCAAGTATTTTCAAATACATCAACAGCATTCTTTCGGCAGATTTCAGACGGATCATCTCTCTGTTGCCGGAAAACAGGAATTTTTTATGCAAAATATTATTCATGTATTTTACGCAAATATGTACCGTACCGACCGGTTTTTCTTCCGTTCCGCCGTCAGGTCCGGCAATTCCCGTAACCGCTCCCGCCAAGTCGGTTTTCATCAAGCTTTGCAACCCGTTGCACATTTCGTAAGCAGTTTTTTTGCTTACCGCTCCGCACTTATCCAAAACAGCAGACGATACGTTAAGCAATTTTTCTTTCATTTCATTTGAATAAACCGTAATTCCGCCTTTAAAATAAGCAGAAGCTCCGGGCAAAGAAGAAAGCATGGATTGAATTAAACCTCCCGTACAGGATTCAGCGACAGAAACGGTCAGTTTATAATTTATTAATACAGAATGAAGTCTGCCCGGCAACGTATCCTCATCTCGTCCCCAAATATAATTTCCGATAAGTTTTTCGATTTCTTCGATAAGTTTAAGACAATTTTCTTTAGAATTGCCGTAAATTCTTAATGTAACTCTGCCGGTTTGAGGCAAAAATGCCAAATTCACTCCGGAAGGAATTAGCGTATTTTGCAAAATTTCCGCAATTTCCGATTCGGATTTTTCAATTGTATGAAGTTCCGATATAAAAATTTTTTGGGTTTTGTAATTTTGTTTAAGCCTGGGCATAACTTCTTCGACAAGAAGATGTTGCATTTCAATCGGTACGCCCGGCAAAGCAACAAATGTTTTGTTTCCCGAGAAAAAATACAATCCGGGAGCAGTTCCGTAATTATTCGGCAGCCAATCGAATCCTTCAGGAACCTCAGCCTGAGACTTGTTGCAGTCAGGCGCCGGCTTATTGAGTTTTTTAAATCGATTTTTGACAATATCCGAAATTTCTTCCTTAAAAATTAATTTTTTACCGAAAAAACGAGCAATTGCGTTCTTGGTAATATCGTCATCAGTAGGTCCCAAACCGCCAGTTGAAATAACAATATCGTTGTGTTGCCAAAGTTCTTTTAAAGCATAAACCATTTCATCTTCTTCATCCTTTACCGTAATATTTTCGTTAACAGAAAACCCGTTTTCCGCCAAAAATTGTCCGATAAATCCGAGGTTGCCGTTTAAAGTTTTTCCCAATAAAATTTCATTTCCCGCGGTTAAAATTCCTGCTTTCATTATTCCTTTCCGAATGGTTTAATTTGTTTGTTTAAATATTCCGGTTCCTTCAAAAACTTTTTATAAATTTATGTAATTTTAAGATAAAAAAAGAGCCTGCCGTTAGAGACAAGCTCAATAATTTGCGAAAAAATTTATTCTTCAAAATGACTTGCCAATTCAGATTGATCAAACCAAACCGCAATGCCTTCGAGATTTTCCATTTTCAGATAAATAAACTCATTGTGCTGACTTTCTTCCTCCGCAAGCTGTTCAAAAAGTTCTTTAGCTTCCGGGTTATCGCTTTCTTCTGCCATATCTCGATACATTTTGCTTGCTTCTTCTTCCAAAGTAACGGCAAATTTCAAAATTTCCATAGGCGTTTCGATAAAATCTTTGCGAATTTTATGAAAAGCTTCCTGATCTAATCCGTTCGGTTTAACTCCGAATTTCTTTTCGTAAATTTCCGTTAATTTCTCTTCGTGTATTTTTTCCAGAGGAATTAAGCTTTTAAAAGTTTTTTTTGCTTCTTCCGATTTTGAAGAAGCAGCTAAAATTTTATAAAAATTACGTGATTTTATTTCATATTGTATCGCAAATTTTAATGCTTCTTTAACAGTCATGCTTATTCTCCTTTAAAAAATTTTTTTATTATGAAATTTGAAAAAATATATCCCGCATAAACACCGAGCAATGATCCGATCCGCGGATCTGCCATTAATGATCAGCCGCCTCCCGAGCAATTAAGCTGCACGGAAAGCTCCCAAAAAATAAAAGCTCCCGCCGCCATCGATAAAATTCTTATTAATATTTTCATATTACTTTCATTATTTTAGGCTGTTCCCAAGGTTTATTCAGGAAATAACTAAGAACGATTCTGTTTTTGCAGGCTATTCCGTCCGGAACCTTCAACGCATGTTGATCCAAGACAAGATAATTTTCAAATTTTACATTAACTTCTTTGGCTGTATCTTCTACCGTATTTACGCCTTCGGCAACAATTTCTTCCGTAGTGTATTCCATCAAATTCGAATTACAGATAAACTCGGTAACCTTAAGCTTTGAGATAAATTCCATATCTTCTTTCATTTTAATGATTTCTTCTTTATTGGACGTAAAAGGTCTCTTTGTATTTATAACCTGAAGCATTCTGTAGCCCCGTTCTGCAATAAGTTTTCTGAAACGTCCCAAAGTTCTGCAACCGGCGGGATCGCCTCCGACATCCAAAATAACCGTTTTATTCCTGTCTGCAATTGCTGCCCGAATTTTGGGCGACAGCATAGGTAAATCAGCATGGCTGAACTCTCCCTCGGGAGCTATTACTTCAATACCCTCTTTTGCAAATTTATCTCTTACGTCTCTGCTTCTGAAATAAGGATTTACTACATCCAAATCAGCCAAAGCAACGTTTTCTCCCTGCTCGTTTTTCATTCTTGCCAAATTTATGGAATATTCGCTTTTACCGCTTCCGTAAGCCCCTATCACCACTATTAATTCTTTATTCACTTTTACTCCTTAAATTTCTTTATATGTCAATATATCATTCAGTTTAAAAATTTACAATTTAACGTTAAGCATACAACAAAACAAAAAATTTATGTTCATGCAATATAGTCAATAAAGTAAAAATAACAAGATTTTTTCTTTTTTACCCAAAATAATATAAATTGATAAAAAATAAATAATATAAATGAAAAAAGGCTCCGTTAAGAGCCTTTAGGAGGAGGGATTCAGAAAAAGATAATTTTTCTTGCAATGTTTACTTTTAAAACGCATAAACTTTTTTATGTTTCAAAAAAAATGTAAAAAATCAGGTTATATTAAAAATTTTTCTTTTTTTTATGTCTCAGCTGTTCTTGAGAAACAGCGACAAGAGCGTAAAATCGGAAATGCGCGGCAAACTTTCGAAAACTGAAATTTTTATTCGAAACCGAGAAAAAGTCTTTTTCTCTGCATAAGCAAGATTTCTCCGAAAGCTTTTAATATCAATCTGTCAGGCAATAAACCTTTTTTTTTAATCGTTTGACCAGGCAGCATAACCCTTATCAAGCAGAGATTATCCGTTGCTTGTATTTAATGAGTTTCATCTTGTCTTCTCTGCAAATATTAATAAAAAACGGTATAAAAAAATATTCGTCAAAAAAACATTGACATATTTTCATAACTCTTTTATTTAAAAAATATTGCATAATATTATATCTGTTAAAACAAGATGTAAACGTTGTTCACGCGTAAACCATGTTGACTTAATTTTAAGGAGGTTTTTATGAAAAAGCCCTTGTTTCTGATTAACTGCGCATTCTGTATATAACAAAATTTATCTGCTGACAAATACGCTCGTTTACGTTTAAAATTCCTTACGCAAAAAAACATTAACTTTTATCAAGGAGATTTTTATGAATCGAAGATTTTTATTTATTCTCATGCTTCTTATTGCAAGCTTGGGACTTTATTCTTACACTTTTACTCTTCATCTGGAAGA
>PDOO01000027.1 GCA_002742885.1 Candidatus Cloacimonadota bacterium | reverse complement strand
TTATATAACCGAAAAAATCAGGATGCGACCGAATCCGGTAATACGATCTGATCCGGATCCCCGAGTAAATACTTCTTTTTCGGATATTTTTAATCAGAAATTGGAGAGTAACCGGAATCTTACTTTTTCTGCTCATGCCGAGCAAAGATTAAATCAAAGGAATATTTATTTGAGCAAAAATGATTTCATGAAATTGGAAAATGCCGTTAATCAGCTTAATTCCAAGGGCGGAAAACAATCTTTAATAATGATGAATGATGTGTCTTATGTGGTAAACGTTCGCGGAAAGAAAGTTATTACAGCTATAGACTCAAATAATACGCAAGAAAAAATATTTACTGACATTGACAGTGCAATGATAATATAAATAGGGTCGGACCTCTTGAGGAAGCCCTGCGATAACGCCGAACGACGGAAGCGTTATCAATACTAATTCAAGGAGTTAAATTATGATGAATTCAATTTTTACCGGATTAAGCGGAGTAAATAATTCTCAAAAACAATTAGATGTTATTTCAAACAATATTGCCAATGTAAATACAACCGGATATAAATCGGCAAGAATCACTTTTGCCGATACTTTCAGCAAGAGACTTTCCGGGGGAAGAGGAGTTACCGGGAATTTCGGCGGAATAAATCCGACTCAAATAGGATTGGGAGCAAAAGTTTCAAGCATAGATCATAACTTTTCGCAGGGAACCATCGAACAAACCGGTATGATTACCGACGTGGCTTTAAGCGGAAGCGGATTTTTAATTGCAAGCGACGGAAACGGCACTTATTATTCCCGAGCCGGAGCTTTGCAGATTGATAATGACGGTAACTTATTGGCTCAGGGAGGAACGTATAAAATACAAGGACGTTTAGCTGATGCAAACGGAGTAATAGCTTCCACTACCTCGCTCGGAGACATAAAATTACCGTTTGGCGAAAAAAATCCTGCAAAATCCACCGACAGCGTAAGATTGCGTTGTAATTTGGATAAGGATGCTTCGTCGAGAGAAGAATGGAAGGCGGATGCCGCTCTGAAAACCAAAACAGGCGAAAAAATAAATGCAGCCATGGCAAATAATATTGATTTGAATGATATTGAAGGATTTAATTTAACTGCCGGTAAAATATTTGAAATCAAGGGTACTGATCGTAACGGTAATGATATAACTGCTTCTTTCATCTACGGAACGGACGGGCAAACTTTGGGAGAATTATTGAATAAAATAAACACGGTTTTCCAATCATCTTCTCCGGACGGAGCCGAAATCAGCATAGATGCAAACGGATTTTTGCGACTTAAAGCTAATTCTCTCGGGGAAGCAGATTTCAGCATTGCTTTAAATCCGCCGAGTCATGAAGAAGCCGTTTCTCAGGTTATGACTGCCAATACGGTATGGACAACAGGCGGAACCGCTCCTCCGACTCCGGCAAATATTAATACTCAATTAAATCAATTGGATCAAATTGGCGCTGCTTACGTTGTCGGCGACACTTTGGAAATTACCGGAGTAAATCCGGACGGAACAAATGTTTCCGAGACGTTTACTTTTACAACGGGAAACGAAACCGTGCAGGATTTGCTTACTTTTATCAATTCAAAATTTACGGGAGCAACTGCAAGTTTTGATTCAAGTTCCGGAAATATGCTGTTTACCGATAATATAGGAGGAGTTTCAAATACGAGTTTGGCTTTTGCGGACGGTGCTGCAAATACCGGTTCCGGTTTGAGCCAAAACTTCAATGTTACGACTGTCGGTTTGGATGAAACAAACGTTATTCTGCCTTCTATGGAAGAGAATATTGACGGATCAATAGGAAAACACAGTACTTCCATTCAGGTTTACGACAGTTTGGGAAAACAACATTCTCTCGAAATAGAATATACTCAGGACACTGATCCGAACTCAAATAAATGGGTATGGACGGCAAAAGTTGACGGCGGTTCTGTCAGTCCTTCCGCCGGAACATCCGGAACCGTTGAATTTAACGAAGACGGTTCTTTAAAAGAATTTAAATTTGATAACGGAGAATCCATTGTTTTTTCCGCTCCCGGAGCTCAGGAAGTTCGGATTGAATTGAATGCCGGAACTTCAAGCGCTTTTGACGGAATTACCCAATTGGCATCGCCCAGTACGAATATTGCCATAGAACAAAACGGGTATGCCATGGGAACCCTGACGGACATAGATATTGATGACTTCGGAGTTATCTCCGGAATGTATTCAAACGGACAAACCAAAAAATTAGCTCAAATTGCCATTGCAACCTTCGATAATGAAGGAGGGCTTATGAAAAGCGGAGAAAGTCTTTGGAAAGCTACTGAAGTAAGCGGAAATGCTTTTGTTCGTTGGAGCGGCAATAATTTTAATACCAAGATTAAATCAGGACATTTGGAAGCTTCAAACGTTAATTTGACCGACGAATTATCGAAAATGATTTTTGCTCAGCAGTCTATGAATGCCAACGCAAAGTCAATTTCAACGGCAAATGCCATGCTTTCCACTGTAATTAACCAAATTAAACGCGGTTAATAAAAATCTTCGGTAAGTTTTATGCTTACCCTCTTTTCGGGATAAAGCCCGTTTCGACGGGCTTCCCAATTTATTATGCTGCAATATGTTAAATGTTTTGCTTATTTTTTTATGCAATTTGTTTGATCGGTTTACGGCATTTTATTTTCAACACGGGTTGACTAAATATTTATTAGTTATATTTTGGTCATACCGTTTTCAAGTAAGGAGTAATGATGATTAAACTTACTAAAATTAACGGTAAGGAATTGTATATTAATTCCGACCTGATGGAGTTTCTTGAATCAACTCCTGATACAATCGTAACCTTAACTACCGGAAAAAAAATTTATGTTAAAGAATCTCCGGAAGATATTGTTACGAAAATAGTTAATTTTAAAGGTCGGATATTTGGTAATTTAAATTTTAATATCGGTCGTAAATAGAGAAAATTATGGATATAGCAACCTTACTGGGTATAGTTCTCGGAATTGTTCTTGTCTTCGGTCCAATCGTTATCAGCGGTCAGATAGGAGCTTTCATTGACGTAAACTCAATTTTGATTGTGGTGGGGGGAGCGTTGTCAGCCGTTATCACTTCATTGCCTCTGAATGAAGCTTTGGGAGTCGGAGCGGTTATGAAGAATGCTCTTTTCAGCAGCAACAAAGATCCCGTTGCGGTAATAGATACCTTGGTCGATTTGGGCGAAAAAGCTCGCAGGGAAGGAATTTTGGCGTTGGAGAGAGAAGTTAAAAATTTGGAGGACGAATTTTTGAAAAAAGCTATCCAACTTGCCGTTGACGGTAATGAAGTCGAGATTATAGAAAGTGTAATGGGTACGGAAGTAGAGTATTTGGAAGAACGTCATAAAAAAGGGATAGGTGTTTTTGAAGCCATGGGTTCGTATGCTCCCGCTTTCGGAATGCTCGGAACTTTGGTAGGTTTGGTCGGTATGCTGGCCAACCTTGATGATCCTTCCAATATCGGCGGACCTATGGCTACGGCTCTTATTACGACTTTTTACGGTTCGTTGGTTGCAAATGTTTTTTGTATTCCCGTAGCTGCCAAATTAAAAGTAAGATCGGCGGAAGAAGTTTTAATGAAAAATATGGTCTTAACCGGAATTTTATCAATTCAATCCGGAGATAATCCCAGAGTTTTGAGAGAAAAACTTGAGACTTATATACCTCCGAAAATAAGAAAGGGTTCATCCAAAAATTAGGTTGTGTTATGGCAAAGAAAAAGAAATGTCCCGAATGTCCGCCCGTCGGTGCTCCGGAATATATGCTTACTTACGGAGACATGATGACGTTGTTGGTTACTTTCTTCGTTTTGCTTATTTCTTTTTCATCTGTTCAGGAAAGTAAGTTTAATCAGGCAATGGGATCTCTTAAAGGAGCCATGGGCGTTTTAAGGACTGATGCCGGAGCTTTTATTTTGAAACAAAGGGTTCCCAAGTACAGCGAGGGCGCGGGGGCTCTTGAATACGAGTTGCAAAAAGTTTTGGAAGAAATAGAAAACATTACCGAAAAGCAGGGAACTCATGAAATGATTAATTTCACAAAATCAGAAGACAGAATTAATTTTAATATCAGCAATCCTATGCTTTTCGGATCGGGACAAGCCGTGTTAAGAAAAGATGCTTCAGGTCTCCTTGAAAAAATTTCTTCTATTCTTAAGCTTTTCCCTTACGAAATAAAGGTGGAAGGTCATACTGACAATATACCTATTCATACAGCGGCTTTCCCTTCCAATTGGGAATTATCTTCGGCAAGAGCTTTGGCTGTTGTCAGAAAGTTTGTCTCTTACGGAGTAAGTCCTGCCAGATTTCAGGCTATAGGTTACGGAGAATTTCGTCCTATTGCCACAAATGATACCAGTACCGGAAGAGCGATTAATCGGAGGGTTGAAATTTCGGTAAGTTTAAAACCGGAAAAAAACGGGTCATTGTTAAATGATTTCGAATATGAATTTTAACGGAGATATAAATGTTGAATAACAGCGGAAAAGCCAATATATTTATTATCATGGGAATTGTTGTCGCAAACTTGATTTTATCCTATTTATTGTTTACTTTTGTTATTGCCGAAAAAATGATTCCGGCATCACCTCAAGTTGAAGACATCGAAAAAGAAAGTTCATCGGAATCCGACAGTAAAGACAATAAAAAAGAGAAAGAAAAAGAAACTAAAAAGAAAAAATCCAAAAAATCAAAATCTAAGAAAAAGAAACCAAAGAAGAAAAAAGATAAAAAAGAATATGCCGAATCCGGAGAGGACAGTAATTTAAATCTTGAAGCAAAAGATTATTTTAAAGAGTTCTCTATTTTTAATTTGGAAGACATCGTGGTTAATCCTCAATCTGCTGACGGACATTTTTTAGTTGTAAAAATGGGATTTGAATATCATTTATCGGATAAAAAATTACCGGATGAGTTGAAAAATAAAGTTATTTTGATTACAGATAATATTTCCTTTTATCTTTCTTCTCAAAGTTTGGGCGATTTATCGAAAATACAATATCGATCCGTTTTGAAAGACGAAATCAAGAGTATGGTTAATCAGGTTTTGACGGAAGGCGAAATTACCAATGTGCTTTTCGCTCAATACATTATACAATAGATCGAGGACGTTATATGAGTAAACTGCTTACCCAAGAAGAAATTGATGCGCTTTTGTCTCAGGAATCGGCGGGCGATAAATCGCAACCCGGCAGCAATCCGGAGAAGGAAGTTCGTCTTTACGACTTCCGGCGTCCTGAGAGAGTAAATAAAGAACAAATAAAAGTTTTGCGTAATATTCACGAAAATTTTGCTCGGCTTCTTTCTACTTATTTGAGCAACACTCTGCGTACGATGATTGATGTCAAAAGCCCTGTAATAGATCAGGTCAGTTATCTTGAATTTACCATGTCTGCCGCAGATTTTACCAATATGTTCATTTTCGAAATAGATCAATTGGACGGACAGGCGTTACTGGATATTGACCCGGATTTTACCTTTTTTATTATAGACAGACTTTTCGGGGGAACCGGAAGAAATATAAGCAGGCGTTCCGAATCGATTACCACCATTATCGAAAACAGCGTTTTAAGGAATATAGCGGACAGAATATTAGTACACTTTCAGGAGGCTTGGGAACAGGTTGATCATTTAAATTGCCATATAAATAATTTTGAGACTAATCCTCAATTGGTAACCATTGCTCCGTCCAGCGAAACCATGTTGGTCTTAAATTTTCCGGTAATCGCCAAAAATTTCGAATTTACTATTTTATTGTGTTTTCCGTATTTCATGGTTGAACCTGTTTTGAAAAAACTGCTCAGTCAAAACTATATGACCTTATTGAAGAAAAAATCTACGGAAGAAGATGCTAAATCCATTCAACATATCATTGAACAGACAAAAGTTACTCTGGAAGTCGAGATCGGAAACATTGATATTACGGTGGAAGAATTTGTAGAATTGAGAGAAGGCATGATTTTGAAACTTGATAAACGGGTTGATGATTATTTGACGGGAATTGTTTCCGGAACCGGAAAGTTTTTGGGAGTTCCGGGACGACATCGCAACAAAACGGCATTTAAAATAGAATATTTGACTAATGACGAGGGAGAAATTATTCATGAATAACAGCATTGAAAAACTTATAACAGTATTTAATTCAAACGCAAACGGCGTTATATCGACGATTACCAATTCCGATATAAAATTTAATTTGGAATCAACCGAACAATTTAATTTCTCGCATATAGAAGAATCTATAGATATTCCTGCAATATCCCTTTTGATGAGTTTTTCCGGTGATCAGAATTTTCAGGTTAATTTTATCCTTTCCAAGAAATTGACGGCTTCTCTTGCCGATATGATGATGCTCGGAGACGGTAACGTCGAATATAATCCGGAAGAACATAATGACGGAATCAAAGAAATGTTTAATCAGGTGTTGGGGAGCATGGCTTCCGAACTGGACGGCGAGTCTGTTTCTTTAACAGGAAGCGTAACGCAAGCGGAATTAACGGATTTTGAAATCCAAAAGAGTTTTTTTGAAGGATGCATGATGTCTAAAATCAGTCTCAATTTAGGGGACGAATCACATTTCATGTTTTTCACTTTCGACAGTTTTGCCGAAACATCTATTGACAGTTTATTCGGCAGGTCTTCAAAATCAAATGACTTTGCTGAATCTGCAAGCGATATGGATATGTTGAGCAGAGCTTTGGGAAATGAAGAGCAAGGCATAGAGACTTCAGGAATCCCCGTTAACGAAACTCCGGTAAAAGTCAGAAAAGCTTCTCTCGGAGAATTGGAAGATTCTTCGCCGGTCGTAAAAAATCCGCATAATATAGAAATGCTTTTGGACATTAATCTTCCCATAACGGTTGAATTGGGAAGAAAAAATATGAAGATTAAAGATATTCTTGATTTAGGACAGGGTTCAGTGGTTGAATTGGATAAAACTGCCGGCGATTATGTAGAATTGATTGTTAACGGTAAAAAATTTGCCATCGGAGAAGTTATGGTGGCAGATGAAAACTATGCCGTCAGAATAGTTAATCTTATTTCTCGTTCGGAAAGGATAAAGAGTTTAGGAAAATGAAATTAAATTTATTTTGGGCAATACTTTTAAATGTAATCGGATTGAGCGCTGATCAATCCGATTCCGTGTTTATCGGATCCGGTGTTGTTAAGGATATTCCCGTTCCTTCCATGAAAATGTTTGCGTTTAAAACTTTGCTGGCATTGTTGTTGATTGCGGGTCTTTTATATTTGTTTGTCTTTATCTTGAAGAAAATTTCCGGTTACGGAACTTTGGGTAAAATCGGGAATGATTCGGGGCTGATTGATTTATTGCCTCTTGCCAATAAGCAAGGAATTTATGTCGTAAATATTTTGAATATTGTTTACGTTGTCGGTTTTTCTCAGGAGAACATTGTTCTTTTGGATAAAATTACCGATGAGGATACGGTTCGACTGCTCAAAATGAAAAAAGGCAAAGATAAACTGCCGGTAAAATTTGAAAAGCTTTTTAAAGGTAAACAAAATGAACGGAAAAATAATTAAAAGTTTGATATTTTGCGTTTTGGTTTTCGGGGCTGCGAGCTTACTTGATGCGCAGACAGTTTTGCCGAAATTTACTTTCGGAGTAGAAGAAGCTGCGCAACCCGAAGATGTTGCTGTTTCTTTGCAGATTTTATTTTTGATGACAATTTTGTCTGTTGCTCCGTCCATACTTATTTTAATGACATCTTTTACTCGTTTGACGATAGTTTTGGGAATGGTCAGAAAAGCGATAGGAACGCAAAGCGCTCCTTCTAATCAGATAATTGCTTCTTTGGCTTTATTTCTTACTTTTTTTATTATGATGCCGGTTTTTAAAGATATAAACGATAAAGCTCTGCAACCTTATTTAAGAGGGGAGCTTACGCATCAAGAAGCTTACGATAAAGGCGTGCGTCCTTTACGAGAGTTTATGCTGAGTCAAACAGGAGAAAAAGATTTGGCGCTCATGGTAAAGAATGCCAAAATGGACAAACCGGATAATGCTGATGATTTGCCTTTGCAGGTGATTGTGCCGGCTTTTGCTCTCAGTGAAATAAGAATCGCTTTTCAAATGGGATTTTTGATTTATCTGCCTTTTTTAATGATTGATATGATAATTGCCAGTATTTTGATGTCTATGGGTATGATGATGTTGCCGCCTGTCATGATTTCTGCTCCTTTTAAAATTTTGCTTTTTGTAATGGTTGACGGTTGGTATCTTGTTGTACGTTCTTTGGTGCAAAGTTTTTAAGGATATATTATGTCTCAGGAATTTATTATTGAAATAGCGGAAAGGACAATTTATTACACTGCCGTGATTTCTGCTCCTGTTTTGATAACGGGGCTGATTGTCGGTTTGTTTGTTTCTATTTTTCAGACAGTGAGCAATATAAGAGAAATGACGCTTACTTTTATTCCGAAAATTACGAGTGTCATGTTGGTTCTTTTGGTTGCTTTGCCTTGGATGATGAATAAATTTATTGAATATTTCAATTACCTGATGAATATAATGGCAGCGCTCAGATAATGTTTGAATTTTTTGGTATATCGCCTTACGAATTTCAGCATTTTTTGTTGATTTATTTAAGACTTTTTGCTTTATTTCAAACATTTCCGATATTTTCTTCAACCAATGTAAAAACGGAATATAAGGTTTTTGTTCCGTTTTATTTGGCTTTATTGCATAATTCTTACGTACCGTTTCCCGAATCTCTGCCTGTTTCTTTGCCTGTTTTGGGTTTTCTGGGAGCAAAAGAAGCAGCTGCCGGATTATCCATCGGTTTTGTCTCTGTTATCTTTATGCAGGGAGTAAGTTTTGCCGGAATGCTTGCTTCCAGAATGATGGGACTTTCCATGATGTCTATGCTTAATCCTCTTTCTGACGAAAATGTAAATGTTATAGGACAACTGAAATATTTTATCGCAGTCATGGTTATATTTTCTGTAAACGGTCATCATTTTTTATTGCAGACAATGTTGGACAGTTTTTATTATATTCCGGTAACCCAAGTAAGGTTTAGCGGAGAGGTTATAGAAGAGTTTATGTATATTTTGAGCAACATTTTTATTACGGGCATAAAGTTAAGCGCCCCTGTTTACGTAAGTTTGTTTATTGAAAGAGTTGTTTTGGCGCTTTTCTCGAAATTTACTCCTCAAATGAACGTTATGTTTGTTGCCATGCCTGCCGGTATTTTGCTGGGCTTTTATTTTTTAATGTTGTCGATGCCTTACTTTATTGAGGTTTTCGGCAAAGTTTTTATTGCTTATAAAGAGGATTTACTTACTTTTATCAGACTAATGGGAGCATGATATGAGAAATATGTTTTGGATAATATTGATTATTTTTTTAGCGCTGGTAATTTTTTTCAGGATAGGTTCTTTCCTTTTTGGATTGTTTTTGGTTATCATTTCTTACCTCATTAAATTTTGGTATATCACCGTCCCGATAATTTTTCTTTATCATTATCTTTCAAAAAAAGAAAGCAGGAATAAACCGCAGCATCACGGGAAAAGACAACAAAGAAACGGTAAAATTATTTTAGATTTGGATGAGTCGGATTACGAAGTTCTGGATGACGAAGAAGAGGAGAAATCTTAGAATGAAAGTTATTTTTTTTCTGCTTTTATTGATTTTTATCGTACTTAATATTTTTGACGTTATCTCAACTTACAGAGTAGTAAAACTCGGTTCTTTGCATAACGAAAGAAATTTAATTGCCAGATTTTTTATGAAAAAATTCGGGATTTTGAAAGGGATGCTGGCGCTTAAATCAACTTTACTCGTGATTGTACCGCTTATGATAACTTATTTTAATGAAGCAAAAAAAGAAATGATTGTAATTCTTGCGGTTGCGGATGCGGTTTATTTGCTGGCGGTGATTAATAATTTCAGAATAAATAAATATCAAAGAAAGCGATTAAGATTGAACGATTTTTGACGAAAATAAAGTAAAAAACGGAGAATAAATGAAGTTTGCGATTTTAGGAGCATTAATAATAATAATATTGAATTTATTGTTTGGAGATGCTTCCGTTTTGTCCGTTTTCGGTGATTATGCGACTGAACTTTTGATTTTCAAATGGGGTCTTATCGCAGGAAGTTCAATTTATGCCCTTTATATTTTGATTAATTTGCTTATTACTTATTTCCATTTTCAAGAATACCCGCCCGAAATGTTAATTTGCGACGAAGAAAACGAAGATGAAAGGAAAGAAAAGGATGATGAAAATGATGAATCAGCAACGGAAATACTGTAATGCCTTGGCGATTGAAACAGGATCTTCTTCCGGAAGCGTTGCCGTTATGAAAAACGGTAAATTATCGGCTTTGACTTTTTTGGACATAAATGTTACGCACTCCGAAAGACTGATGCCGGCAATTGATTTTGCCTTAAAAAACTGTCGCCTTTCCATCAAAGATATGGAAGCTGTTTATTTTGCCAACGGACCCGGTTCTTTTACCGGGATAAGAATCGGTTTGGCAACGGCGAAGGGTATCTGCAATGCTTTAAATATCCCTCTTATTCCGATCAATACGCTTATTCTTTCGGCTATGAACTGTCTTGCTTCTCAAAATAACGTTGCAGTTGTTCATGATGCTAAAATGGGAGAGTTGTACGCTGCCGTTTACGATAAAAATTTGAACGAAATAATCGCTCCGCATAATTGTTTGCCCCGTGATTTTGCCGAATTGCTGAAATTTGAAAAATTAACCTTCTGCGGTTCCGGATTCAGTCTTTATAAAGATGAACTTACCGAAAACGTAAAAGAGTGGAATGTTTTGCCGGAATTTTTAAATATTCCTCTTGCTTCCGGAGCTTTTTATGTAAAAAGCGAGTTTGCGATTGAACATACCGGAGAAGAATTGGAAAACCTGGAACCGTATTATTTGAGAAAATCACAAGCGGAGCTGGTTAAAGAAGAAAAAGAAAAAAACAAACAATAAATTTTATCGAACCCGGTGTTTTCGTTTTAACAAAATTATTTTTATTTATATGACATCTGCTCGTAAAATCGAATCAAGGAAAATCATTCATGTTGATATGGATGCTTTTTTTGCTTCGGTCGAAATAAGAGACAATCCCGCATTACGGGGGAAACCTGTTGTCGTGGGAGGAAAACCTGACGGCAGAGGTGTTGTTTCGACTTGTTCATACGAAGCCCGAAAATACGGGATTAGTTCTGCCATGCCTTGCTCTCTTGCTTACCGTTTGTGTCCCGATGCCGTTTTTTTACGTCCCCGTTTTGAGGTTTATCGGTCAATATCGATGACGGTTCGACAAATATTTTACGAATATACCGATTTGGTGGAACCTGTCGCATCTGATGAAGCTTATCTTGACGTAACCGAAAATAAATTCAATATTCCTTACGCCGTTACGATTGCCGGAGAAATAAGAAAAAAAATTTTTGAAAAAACCGGATTAACCGCTTCAGCCGGAGTCTCATACAATAAATTTTTGGCAAAAATTGCCTCAGACCTCAATAAACCGAACGGATTGACCGTTATTACTCCCGATAAAGCCGAATGTTTTCTTGATTCTTTGCCGATAGGAAAATTTCACGGAATAGGTAAAGTTACCGAAAAAAAAATGAATCGGATCGGGATAAAAAACGGAGCCGAATTACGCAGAAGAAGCGTTAAAGAATTGATTCGGCATTTCGGTAAAGCCGGGTATTACTATTATAATGCAGTAAGAGGAATAGACGAACGTAAAGTTATTGCATCTCGAGAAAGAAAATCCGTCGGCAAAGAAACTACTTTTTTGCATGATACCGATAATATGAACGTGTTTATTGAATTTTTGTCTGCGACTGCCGATAAAATTTCTCAAAAAATGAGAGAAAATAACATTAAAGGCAAGACCTTAACCGTTAAAATGAAATATGATAATTTTGAACAGGCAACTCGTTCTGTTACTCTTGATTACTGTTTTAACGAAGAAAAAATAATTTTTGACTGTGCTGTGTCGGTTTTTTCCGATTCTTATCAACGGAAAAGAAAATTACGACTTTTGGGATTAAGCATATCAAATTTATTATCTTCGGAAAAAGAATCTTCCGCTCAAATGATTTTGCCTTTTTTCTTAAATTACAGGAATAAATAATCCGATAAAAAGTCATGCTTGACAATTAGCATCGGTGAAGATGAATCGGTGTAAATTTTTATAAAATAGAATCCGTTATAATGTCTGATTAATCGAAAATAAAGGAAAATATCATGAATTTCAATGAAATAACGGCATTTTTGGCGAAAAATCCTCCTCTTTATCAGGCGGTAAAGATAATCTTTATTTTGCTTTCGTCTTTTTTGATATATTATGCGGGAAGAAAAATATTGATTAATATTCTGGGACTAGCGGTTTTGAAAAAAAAGCCGGAATGGGGAGTCATTCTTCTTAAAAACAGATTTTTTGCCAAAGTGTCAAGGTTGATTCCTCTGATCTTATTGTACAATTTCAGCTATTTATTTACCAAAGCTTTGATTTTTACCGACAGAGTCATTTTGTCTGCTGTTGTCGTATTAGGTTTGACAGCTTTGGATACTTTGCTCAGCAGCATTATCGAAATTTATCAAACTTACGAAATATCAAAATCGAAGCCTATAAAAGGTTATGTGCAGACCGTAAAAATTGCGGTTTATATCTTGGGAGCGATTACGGTTATTTCTTTTTTGACGGGAAAATCTCCTTTTCTTTTATTGAGCGGAATCGGAGCTATGACCGCAATAATTCTTTTAATTTTTAGAGACACTATTTTGTCTTTGGTGGCAAGCATTCAACTCAGCGGTAACGATATTTTGGAAATCGGAGACTGGATATCCATGCCGAAATATGACGCCGACGGAGATGTTATAGATATTGCTTTGCATACAGTAAAAGTTCAAAATTTCGATAAAACAGTTACAATGATCCCGACTCATAAATTTATAAGCGAATCCTTTAAGAATTGGAGAGGAATGTCGGAATGCGGAGGACGAAGGATTGCCAGATCATTAAAAATAGACTTGAACACGATTAGATTTTTGGATGATGAAGATCTGGAATCTTTAAAGAAAAATAAACTTATCGGAGATTTTATTGACGAGTTATTAAAAAATATTCGCCCGATTAAAGAAGAAAATGATAAATATACCCCTAAAAATATAACCAATATTACTCTTTTTCGAGAATACATTAACATGTTTCTTAAAAATAATCCCAAAATTCATAAAGGTTTGACCTTTTTGGTAAGAGAGCTGGAACCTTCTGAAAACGGAATACCGGTTCAAATTTATGTTTTTACCAATGATAATCGCTGGATTTATTATGAAAAAATTCAAGCTGATATTTTTGATCATATTTTGGCAATGATGAAAGAATTTGATTTGAAAATATTCCAAAATCCCAGCGGAAATGATTTTAAAATTTATCGGGATTAAGCGAATTCTATTTTATGACATTATTTATATTGATATATTGATTTTATTGTAAATTAAATATGAAGACAAATAAATTTTGACAAAATATAATCTATTATTTATGTTGTACATATATTTCTGTAATTTACTTTTCACAATTAAATAAAAAGGGAGATGTATATGCGTTTAATCAGACAGGCTGTCGTTTCAGGCTCTTTTTATCCCTCAAGTCCTGTTATTTTGCGTCAGCAAATCAGAGAATATTTTGATAAGACGGAAGTTGATGAATATTATGACGATGTTTTGGGAATTATTGTTCCTCACGGAAGTTATATTTTTTCCGGAGCTTGTGCGGCTCATGCTTATAAATCTTTGAAAAAATTTCATTTTGACACAGCTGTCATACTTGCTCCCAGACATAAGGAAGCATGTTTCAATTATTCTGTCGGAAATTTTGATGCTTATGCTACTCCTCTCGGTAAAATAAGGGTTAACAAGAAATTGGCGGATGAAATTTTAACGGATCCGCTGTTTGATTTTATTCCTCAAGCTCATAAAGCAGAGTATTCTTTGGAAGTACAGCTTCCTTTTATTCAGATGGTAAATCCGGAAGCAACGGTTTTGCCTGTTTTGACGGGTAATCAATCTCCTGAATATATGACTTATCTTTCCGAAAAATTAAGCAGTATCTATAAAAAAAGCGATGAAAAAATTTTGTTTGTCATCAGTACCGACCTTTCGCATTACAAAGATTCCGCAACTGTTGCAGAGACAGACAATAAATTATTGGAAACAATTAAAAAAGGAGATGTTACCGGATTATCAAGAGATTTGAGATCAAAAGCAGTTGAAGCGTGCGGCGGCGGAGGAATTGCCATGATGATGAAAACCGCTCAAAAATTTAATGCGAGATTTCGTTTGCTTGATTATCGACATTCCGGATTGGTCAGTAAAAAAGAGGATCTCATTACAGGATATTTTTCAGGAATATATTATAAATAGATAATTATTAATTGAAGAAATATATTTGGTGATTTGCCTGTTTTGCCTTAAAAAATTTTTTATCCTGACTTTGATTATTCAAAGAAAAAACGATTAAAATTTTATCGAAGAAGACAGGAGTTAACTTGAACAGCGCTGTTGATCCGAGTTCCTTTCTGCTCAATTTGAAACTGATTACAATTGCTGTGCGGAATTTTTTTTCGCAAGCATGCCGTAACTGCTGAATAATCGTATATCTTTGCATAAAAAGAGATATAGATATACATACATTTAAAGCCTGATCATTTTCCGATCAAGAACTAAAAAAATATTGACACGGATTTGTGCTATTTATTATTTGACTTCGTTCGTCGGCGGGAATAGCTCAGCTGGTAGAGCACTACCTTGCCAAGGTAGCTGTCGCGGGTTCGAGTCCCGTTTCCCGCTCCATTATTTCGGCGACATCGCCAAGTGGTAAGGCAAAGGTCTGCAAAATCTTTATCCCCGGTTCGAATCCGGGTGTCGCCTCCAAATTTTTTTATAATGCCGGAGTGGTGGAATTGGTAGACACAAGGGACTTAAAATCCCTCGCAATTTTATTGCGTGCCGGTTCAAGTCCGGCCTCTGGTACCATTATAGCCGATCGTTAAGGTCGGCATTTTGGATTATTTATTTTTCCTTGCGGGAATAGCTCAGCTGGTAGAGCACTACCTTGCCAAGGTAGCTGTCGCGGGTTCGAGTCCCGTTTCCCGCTCCATTTTTCAGCATTATAAAATATCTCCCTCTTGATATATTCAATTAAAAATCTTATGTTTTTGCGATTTTTTCAGTTATATCCGTTTTTGCTTTTAGAGATATTGATGATTCTGTAAAATTCGAGGAAGTCAGTCTGCAAAAATTTATCTGCCTGTCTAAAAAAGATCAATGTATGAATTAATATCTCTCAGTTTAATTGCGTCAAATTATTTTTATCCCTTTCTTCTGATAATAATATATTGTGTTTATGCTTTTTTTCTTTTTATAATAAGCAAAGATGAAATAACTTAATGCTCTGCATTTTTTGTACAAATTGAAAAACATTTTACGGATGCATTTTCTGATTTTTTTCAAATCTCCCGGGTAAATCCATTATTTTTTAGTCTTAATCTATTTTACTGAGATAAGTTTAGATCTCTTTAAGCAGTAAAAATAAAGGCAATAATAATTAATTCTGAACATAAGAAAAAAACTTTGAAATTAAGTTGACTTAAAAACCGTAAAAATAATCAATCCGCTAATCTGTCAAACCAGTCAGTTAAATTAATAGAAAGGAGATTATTATGCACGGTCAACCGACTAAGGAACAAGAAATAAAGTTACAAAACAACCTTGATAAAATAAAACATAAACTTATTGTGATCAGCGGTAAAGGCGGAGTAGGTAAAAGTACTGTGTCCGTAAATATTGCTTACGGTTTAGCTTTGTCCGGTATGACGGTTGGAATTTTAGATGTCGATATTCACGGACCGTCATTAGCAAAAATGTTAAATATAGAAGGTCAAAATCTTACCGTAAACGAAAACGGCAATCCTTCCCCTATTAAAGTTCATGAAAATCTCTATGCCGTTTCTCTTGCCTCTATGTTGCAGAGCGAAGATGAGCCGGTTATTTGGAGAGGTCCCATGAAAATGGGAGTAATTCGTCAATTTATGCAGGATATTGAATGGCCTGAACTTGATTTTTTGGTTGTTGACTGTCCTCCCGGAACCGGCGACGAACCTCTTTCAGCTGTCCAGATATTAAAAAACGTAGAGGGTTCGGTGGTTGTTACGACACCTCAGGATGTTGCTCTTTTGGATGTCCGAAAATCATTAAAATTTTCTCAGCAGTTAAATATTCCGGTACTGGGAATAATGGTAAACATGAACGGTTTCAAATGTCCTCATTGCAATGAATTAATAAATATTTTCGAGGGCGAAGGAGTCGAGAAAGCGTCAAAAGACTTTAACGCAGATATTTTGGGAAATATTCCGCTTGATAAAAATATTGTTGTCTCAGGCGATAAAGGACGACCTTACATTTTTGATTTTGCCAAGACAGAGGGCGGTAAAGTTTTTAATTCGGCAGTGCAAAAAATACTTAAAAAATTGAATATCTGAGTTTCTTAAACGGAGTGTAAAGCTCCGTTTTTTTTATTCCTCAAAAAACGCTGCTTATATGTTTTGCCGAAAGCAGACAGGATAACTAAAGACCGTAAAATAAAAATATCGTGTCGAAAATTTACAGTAATATTATTTATCAATTATTAATTACCGATAAAATTTTACAAATCATGTTCTATGCCGGTTAAATCCTGATATGAATCTTTTTCATTCATATTTAAACTCAGAGGAAATGACAAGCCGTAATTATTTTGACCGAATTTTTACGATTCAAGTTTATCTTATGAAATATGTTTAATTTTTATCTGCTGAACTTCTTCTGTTTATCCTGTTTTTATAAGAGTCTTCCTTAAAATATGTTACGAATATTCTTATAAAGATATTTTTGTGAAACAAACAGCAATTTTTGTATTGCTTTAATCAACTTCTTTCATCCTGTTATTATCGGCTGAAATCAAAGACTGCCGGAGCTTTTCGACAATAAAATTGAAAATTTTGCTTGCCTCCGATTGTTTGGATCATATTTTTATCTTTCGCCTTTTATAATGAAACACTTATTTCGGGCTAATGATAATTATCAGGAGGAAAAATGATAAAAATCAAATTGATGGTAAACGGAGAATTACTGAAGAAATTGGAATATTCCTCTCCCGTAACAATAAAGCAAATTACCGAAGAGCAAAATCTTGCCGAACTTAATATACTCGCCTGTAAAGTTTCCTTTCATTACAAACATCAAAATTATTTAATAGAATCTGATTGTAATCTTAATTGTCTTACGGTTGCCGGTCTTGCCGGTTTGTCCATTTATCAGGATACTCTTATATTTATAATGATGAAAGCTTTCTCTAATTTATATAATTATAACCCTGATTTAGTTGTTGAGCATTCTATCGGAGATGCGGTTTATTGCGAATTTTTCAAAGAAACAGAGACAAAAGAAGAAGTTGCCGTAAAATTAACGGAAGAAATGAGAAGAATTTGCGAAGCTGATTTGCCTATAGAAAGACTGGAAATTCCCATTCAGGAAGCGATAAATATTTTCGGTAAACAAAAGAGGGAAGACGTTATTTATAATTTGAAGACGTACAAAAATCCTAAAATAGGAATTTATAAATGCGGAGAATATTACGATTATTATATCAGACAATTGGCTGAAAGTACCGGTTATGCTTCAGTGTTTGAAGTTAAGCCTTATAACGGCGGAATTTTATTGCGTTTCCCTTTAAGAAAATCGGGAAAACTCAGTCCCGAGTTTAAAATATCGAAAAAGTTGTTCGATACAAATCAGGAATATGACAAGTGGCTTAATATTATGAAACTCCACAATGTCAGCACATTAAATCAATACGGAGAGACTAAGGAAATTCAGGAAATTATTCTTATGGAAGAAAGTTTGCAAGAAAAAAAAATAGCCGGTTTAGCCGATAAAATTCTTAACAACAAAGAATGTAAATTAATTCTTATTGCCGGTCCTTCTTCATCCGGTAAAACAACTTTTGCGAAGAGACTTTCCATTCAATTAAGAATAAATAACTTCGATACCATTATTTTAGGCATGGATGATTTCTTTTTGCCGAGAACCGAAACTCCGAGAAAGGCAAACGGAGAATTTGATTTTGAAAGCATAAAATCTATGGATTTGGAATATTTAAATTCCGCTCTGACCGAAATTTTATCCGGGAAAAGGGTTCAGTTGCCTAAATATGATTTTAAATCCGGAACTCAGCAACTGAGTAACGAGTTTGTAGAAATGAAGAACAACAGCGTTGTCATCATGGAAGGAATTCACGGAATAAACGATGCTCTTACTCCGGCAATACCGGCGGAAAATAAAATTAAAATTTACGTAAGCCCTCTTAATCAGCTTAACATTGATTATCACAACAGAATACCGACTACCGATTGTCGAAAAATAAGAAGAATCGTACGTGATTTTCAATACAGGGGGTATTCCGCCGAAGAAACTTTGGAGCGTTGGGAATCAATTAGAGAGGGAGAAGAACAAAATATTTTCCCGTTTCAGGAAAATGCCGATTTTATGTTCAACAGCTGCTTGACTTACGAGCTTGGAGTTCTGAAAAAATATGCTGTTCCCATTCTGCAAAAAGTTCCGACTTTTTCGTCTTCTTATGTTGAATCAAGAAGGCTGATCAGTCTTTTGGAACATTTTTCAGATATTCCCGATAATTGTGTTCCGTTTAATTCGATTTTAAGAGAGTTTACGAGCGACAGCGCTTTTGATTATTAAAAACGAGGTTTGAATGGGACAAATATTAACGTATAAATTTGATTATAAACAGGCTGATTTTAATTGGAGTGTTGCTGATTGCAAAAACTTCAAAAAGCTTTACGATTACCTTAAACCTAATTCCATTCTTCTGATAAACAGCGATAAATTGACTCATGACGGATTTCGTTTTTTGATTAACGCTAAATTGGTTTTCAATGATTTGCAAGCGGGGTTTAAAGGCAAAAAATTTCCTTGCCCCGGATTTTTTACGGATTTAAATAGAATAAATACGGAAGAATTTATTCAATCGGCGATAAGGCAAAAAAAAGAAATTACGGATAAAAGATTACTGCTTAAATCAGTGTCTCTTCTTAATAAAAAAAGTATTCTTAAAAACAATAATCTTTTGATTTTTGATATGGACGGCACTGTTTTAAAATCAGATGAATACAGTATCGAAGCAATTCATATTGCGATGAAAGATCTTTTCGAAGCTCACGGTTTTGAAGGAGAACCGGTTTCTTTGGAGAAAATTCATTCTTTTATCGGAGCTCCTCACGAGGAATTTTACAAAGGAATTTTACCGCCTGAGTTAAAAGAGTTCAGCGATGAACTTCATAAAAGAGTTTTTGTCTGCGAAGCTGATCTTCTTCCTGAAAAAGGAAAATGTTTTCCGACTGCTGAAGAAACATTAACGCAATTGAAAAATGCCGGATACAAAATGACAATGGCAAGCAATTGCTCTTATGATTATTTTCGAAAAGTTATCGATACTTTAAAACTGGAAAGATTTTTTGAAAATCCTCTTTGCATAGGACAGCGTCGGGGTAAAAGTAAAGCTGATCTTATAGAAGAACATAAAAAGTTCTTTAAGGCAAGAAAAGCCGTATTCTTCGGAGACCGAATCTATGATATTGAAGCCGGTCTGAATACGGATTGTTTTACGACAGGAGCCGAATTCGGCTACGGCAAAAGCAGCGAGCTTTATTATTCTCATTACAGATGCGAGAAATTTTCGGATTTGCTGAATGTTCTGGATTAAAATCAGAAAATAAAATATATTTTCAGTTTAACTTTACATTAAAATGCCGAAAATTCTTATGACTCGCTGCAGGAAATTAAGAAAACAAAATTGAATTATATTTTTAGGTTGATATTAACGGGATTCAATTGAAAAGGGAGAATCTTAAATGAAATCTTTTATGAACAGAAAAGCTTCTCATAACTATTATTTTATTGAAGATTTTGAAGCCGGAATAGTTTTGAAAGGCACGGAAATAAAATCTTTGCGAGCAGGTAAATTAAGCTTTAAGGACAGTTACGCCGTCATAAAAAAAGGCGAAGTCTGGCTGTTAAATCTCCATATCTCTCCTTATGACAAGGAAGCTCATTTTAATCATGAACCGGAACGAGAACGCAAGTTATTGCTTAATAAAAGAGAAATAAAAAAATTAACCAGAAAAGCAGAAGAACAAGGTATGACAATTGTTCCTAAATCCGTTTATATCAATGCAAAAGGACTGGCAAAAGTTAAAATTTCTCTCGCTAAAGGAAAACATAATTACGACAAGAGGGAAGTTTTGATGAAAAAAGATCAGCAACGCGATCTGGAAAGACGCATGAAATACAATTGAGGAAAATAAATGATTAAACCGGATTATAATAATTCCATTCTTAATTTGATAAATACGATTATTTATCTCGGAGGCGGTAAAAATAATTATTCTCTCTTTGACGAATATAAAAAATATAAAGACAAAAAAAATATAATTCTCTTTGTAATCGACGGTCTCGGTTTTCATTATTTGCAAAAACACGGGAAAAATTCGTTTTTGGCAGATAAATTGAGCAGAAAAATAACTTCTGTTTTTCCCTCTACTACAGCCTCGGCAATTACCACTTACGTATCCGGACTGCCGCCCGAGAAACACGGTTTGACAGGTTGGTTCATGTATCTTAAAGAATTGGGTTCAGTTGCCTTAACTCTTCCTTTTTGTCCTCGTTATAATTGGGAGCCTTATTCTAAATACGGGGTGAAAATTGAAGATGTTTACGATTTCACCAATGTTGCGTCTCAAATAAAAAGAAAATCTTACGCTGTTGTCGCCGAAAAATTGCGTGTATCGGATTACACCCGATTTTTGGCAAAATCCGCTGAAAGTCTCGGATATGAAAACTTGGATGATTATTTTAAACTTACGCAACAAGCTTTGTCGGATAACGAAAAACCTAAATTTATTTACTCTTATTGGTCTCTTTTGGATAAATTATGCCATATCAACGGTACCGATCATGAAGAAGTTCACAAGCATTTCAATGATATTGACAGAGGATTTGAAAAGTTTTTTGGCTCTATGCCTGAAGATACGGTTTGTTTTATTTCAGCAGATCACGGTCTTCTGGATTGTCGGGAGGAGAGTAAAATGCATATTGCCGAATTTCCGGAAATAAGAGACACTTTGGTTCTGCCTCTTTGCGGAGAAGCTCGCCATCCTTACTGCTATGTAAATCCGGGAGATACGGAAAAATTTCATTCTTTGGCAAAAGATAAATTAGGTGATATTTGCGAAGTTGTCTCGGCAGAAGATATGATTGAACAAAAGTTTTTCGGTTTCGGACATCCTGCCGATAAATTTAGACGCCGCATAGGTCATTTCAATCTTTTGATGAAAGAAGATTATGCTTTGTTTGACAACGTTCTCGGAGAGTCTCCTGTCAGATTTCCGGGACTTCACGGCGGTACAAGCAAAGAGGAGATGGAAGTGCCTCTTTGCGTTATGGAAAAATAATACCCTTTTTATTTGCCTTGATTTTTTGCGGGAATTCGGATGAACAGAGATAAATTGATTAAGAATATAAACAGATATCGACTCGGACAAAACCTTATTTTAATTTTAAGAACCGTAATTCTGATTTTCGTTATTTTTCTGCTCGGATTTGATATTTATTTTGCTCTTTCCGAAATTACGGCGAATTTGCCGGAAATTCAATTTCATTTTAGTCTTGCTTTTAAAGTCGGTCTTGCTCTATTTATTCTTTATTTTACGGTCAAAGAAAACAAAAAGTTATTGAATCTCAAAGACACTGCCCGTATTTTGGAAAAAACGGGAAATCATAAATATAACGCTTTGCTTAATTTAATTGAGTTGGATTCGGAAGACTTGCAAAATCCTTTTTTTAAGGAGAGAATAGAAAAGCAGGCGTTTGATTTTTGGGAGAACAATTCTTTTTATCATAATCTGAATCCGATCAAAGAAATTATCAAAATATCAATTGCGGTTTTATCGGCAAATATAATTGTTTTTTTTATTATCCCTCAAAAAACATCAGAGAAATTTAATCTTTTCATGTTGCGATCAATTCCTGAAGTTCATCATAAAACAGTGATAGACGTTATACCGGGAAATATTGAAATTCACCGAAATCAAAATGTAAATATCTCATTAACAGATCCGGAAGAAAATACGGAACATTTTATGAACTTCCGTTACGACAAGTTATGGCGAAAAGAATTGATGACCGATAATCGCAAGCAGTTTAAACATCTTGAAAATTCTCTGGAATATTTTGTGTCAAATGAATTTGCCTCTTCAGATACGTTTAAAATTACCGTTTACGAGAAGCCGGGCATAAAAAAAATTATTGCTGAAATATTTTTTCCGAAATATACAAAGCTGAAACCGGCAATTGATTCCGTTTCTTCCGGAAATATAAAAGTTTACAAAGGATCAACCGTGAATTGGGAAATTGAAGCCAACAATCCCGTAAAAGATGCCCGGATATTCTTTGACGATCAACGGGTTGCTGATTTGAAAAGGCTTTCAAAAACAAGATTTTCTTTTACCGAAAAAATAACCAAAACTCAAAAATACATGATTGCTTTAGAAGATCGTCTGAGAATGAAATCTGATCCTGTTTGGAAATCAATAGAAATTTTGGAAGACGTTAATCCGGAAATTGAACTTATTTCTCCGGGAAAAGATACGATTTTGACCAAAAATATGCTTACAGAATTAAAGATAACTGCTTTCGATGATTTCGGAGTTGAAAATTTAACCTTGCATTATTCTTTGAATTTGCTTGGACAAAGAAAAAAAGTCATTAAGGAAAAATTCGACAAAAAACTTATAAATATTGATTATATTTTTGATTTAAAGGAAGAATTTTTGCTGCCCGGAGATGAGGTTGAGTATTATCTTACTGTTGAAGATAATTCTCCCGAACATAAATCTGCTCAGACTCCCGTTTATAAATTTACGCTTCCTTCTGTGAGAGAAATTTTCGAAAAAATCGAAGATAAGCAGGATAAACAAAAGGATATAATGAAGGATGCTTTGGAAAAATCCGAAAAATTGGCTAAAGATTTCGATAAAAAGAAACGGGATATTGCCAAGAAAGACGAAATAACTCGGGAAGATAAGCTGGATATAAAAAAAATAGCGGATGCTCAGGAAGAAATGATGCAAAATATCCGAAAACAGACGGAAGACTTTGCAAAAATGACAGAGGAAATGCAAAATAATGAGGTTATATCCGAAGATATTATGAAAAAAATGGATAAAATACGGGAGCTGATGGAAGAAATTGACAGCGATCAAATAAGAGAAGCTCTTGAAAAAATGGAAAAATCTTTGGAGACAATGAAAAAAGAAGATATAAAAAAAGCAATGGAAAATTTTGAGTTTTCTTTGGAAGATTTCAGGCAAAAACTTAAACAAACGCTTGATATGCTTGAAAATATAAAAAAAGAACAAAATTTGCAAAAATCATCCGAAATGCTTGAAGAGATGATGAAAGAACAAAAATCTCTTCTCGATGCTCTCTCTGAAAATAATCCCGATAAGGATAAATTAAATCAACATCACGACAGAATGGATCAGGAAAATCGAGATTTGCAAGAACAAATGAAGAAAACTGAACAGGCTTTTGAAAAAGGCGATGAAGAAATGATGAAAAAAATCAAAGAAATCGCCGAAAAACTCAATGCCGAGAAAATGAAACAACAAATTCAACAAAGTAAAAAATCTGCTCAAAACGGTGATTTTGAAAAATCAAAACAAATCCAGCAGCAAATGAAACAATCCATGGAAGAAATATTGAAACAAATGCAGAAAATGCTGGATCAAATGCAATCCGGAGGAATGCAGCAAGCTGCTCGGAATATCAGAGAAGCAATTACCCGATTGATTTTATTGAGCAAAGAACAAAGGGCATCGGCGCAATCTTATTCCCAAGATCCTTATGCTATTTTACGAGATCAGCTTGCTTCTTACGAGGGACTCCGTCTCACCGTGCAAAAATTATTTAAAAATCCTATGATTTTTATGTCTCTTTCCCCTAAATTTACGCAAGATCTTAATTTTACTCAAAATTCTTACAGAGCAATGTTTACGGAAATAAACGATGCCAAAAAATCAAAAATCCCCGAGTTTCTTAAAAAAATTTCCTCCGGGTATAATCTTATGATTTACGATCTCATGCAGTCAAATTCTCCTGATTCTCAACAGGGAAGCGGAGGAATGCAACAGATGATGCAAATGATGCAGCAAACGGGACAACAGCAAATGTTAATGAATATGATCACGGAAGAAATTTTTAAACAAATGCAGAAAGGGAACCGATTGTCGCGGGAAGCCGGACAAAAATTACGGCAAATGGCGGAAGATGAACAGCGTTTGGCTGATAATCTTAAAAGAATGCTCCAAACATCGCCTCAAGCCCAAAAACAGGCAAATGCCTTACAGAGAATTATAGACGATCTGGAAGGAATAAGCCGAAAATTACGCTATAATCAAATAGATCAAAAACTGACAGATACTCAAAAAAGAATTTTATCGCGTCTTCTCGATGCTCAAAAATCAATCCATAAACGTGAATTTTCAAAAAAGCGCAAAGGCGAGTCGGGAGAAGATAAAGGCTGGGAAACGCCCGAAGATATTAAAATTAACTTTGAGAAAATGAAAAGAAAAGCCATGGAAAGTCAAAATATAAGAAATTTCTCGCCTGAATATCAAAAGTTAATACGCGAATATTATTACAGATTAAACAGATAGACCTTTTTTGAAATTCTGAACCGAGACTTTCTTATTTACCTGATCAGGAAATAAAAATACTGACTGAAATAAATTTAATTTTATAATTTACAAAAAAAGCGCAATGTCAAATTTTGTAAAAAAACAGCATATTTGCTTATAAAAAACAGTTGAGATAAATCGGATACTTAGTTTCGGATTAAAGCAGAGCAATAATATTATACTTTCAGGCATATCCGATTTACTTGATTGAAGAGGAAAATTAATGAAAGGAATATTCATTACTTTTGAAGGAATTGAAGGTTGCGGAAAATCAACCCAAGCAAAATTATTAAAAAAATATTTGGAAAACAATTCAAAAAAAGTCTTTTTGACGAGAGAACCGGGCGGTCCCGGAATATCTGAAAAAATCAGATCTTTGCTGCTTGATAAAAATTTGACGGAAATGTTGCCGGAAACAGAATTGCTTCTTTTTATGGCGAGCCGAGTTCAGCATACGGGCGAATGGATTATCCCTAAACTTAAAAAAGGAGAAATCGTTATTTCAGACCGTTATTCCGATTCTACTCTTGCTTATCAGGGCGGAGCCAGAAGAATTAATCAGGATATAATTAAAAAAATAAATGATTTTGCCTCTTACGGTTTAGTTCCGGATATTACTTTTTTAATAGATTTGCCGGCTGAAACAGGTTTGGGAAGAATCGTAAAATCGGATGCAGACAGACTGGAAAGCGAATCTATTGAATTTCATAAAAATGTGAGAAAAGAATTTTTATATGCAGCTAAATCAGCTCCGGAGCGTTTTGTTGTTATCGACGGTAAACAATCGGTTGAAGAAATTCACGATCGGATTGTCGAGTCTGTTAAAAATTATATTTAATTGTCTTTCCTTGCGGAAGATATTCAATCGCTAAATAAAAAAAACTTAATTATTGCAAAATAACGGTAACACTATGAAAAAAATATCTTTAATCTCTTTAGTCGCGCTTTCTGTGATCAGCTGCTTTGCCGAAGTAAATCTTGAAAAACAGGATTTCCTGATTAAAAGAACTTTGGGAGTTTTGAAATACGGACATTACTCCAAACTTAATTATAATGACGAGTTATCCAAAAGAACATACGATGCTTATTTGGAAAAACTTGATTTCAGAAAACAATTTTTTACCGAAGAAGATTTGGAAAAATTAAAAAAATACGAATATTTGCTTGATGATATGATGAAGTCGGACAATTTAAACGTCCCGGACTTTAATAAATACCGAAAAAGCCTCTCTGACGAATTTGAATTTTACAAACTTGCGGTTTCCCTTTATACCGAAAGAATAGAACAATATAAAAAATTTATCGACTCTTATTTGAATAAGCCTCTTAAATATTTTGAGAATGATTCTTTGGAATACGATTTGGAAAAAAGACCTTTCGTTAAAAATTATTCTGAATTGGAGTTGCGTTGGACTAAAATTTTGAAGTATCAGGTCGAAGTTCGTTATCTTGATTTGGTCGAAGAAAAAGCGGGAGCGGATTCAACCGGAAAAACTTATCGGGATGCCGATTCAAGTTTTGTTTATTTAAATGCAAGTAATTTGTATCCGGAAATTGAAAAAGAAGCCAGAGAAAAAGTTAAAAAAAATCAAGATCGTTGGATAAAGCGTTTGGAAAAACGAGATGAAGAAGATTATTTTTATCTTTTCCTTGATGCTTTAGTGAACAGTTATGATCCTCATTCTTCCTTTATGGCTCCTGAAGACAGAGATGATTTTGATATGAGAATGAGCGGTTCTCTTGAAGGGATAGGAGCAACTTTGAGCGAAGACGGAAGTTATATAAAAATTGTAGAAATTGTTCCCGGAAGCCCGTCTTGGAAATCAAAGGAATTAAATAAAGACGATTTGATTATAAAAGTTGCCCAGGGATCGGAAGAACCGGTTGATATTACTGATATGCCCCTGAAAGACACTGTTAAACTTATCAGAGGTCCTAAAGGATCGGAAGTAAGATTGACTATCAAAAAACCTGACGGAGAAATAAAAGTCGTTTCTTTAATCAGAGATAAAATAGTTTTGGCTGAAACTTTCGCCAAATCGGCAATTATCGAAAACGAAAATTTAAAAGAAAGATACGGTTATATTTATTTGCCTAAATTTTATCGCGAATTCAATCCGAAAAGCGGAGAAAGACGTACGGCAACGGCTGACGTGGAAAAAGCTTTGGTTGATATGGAAAAAGAAGGCATAGACGGAGTTATTCTTGATTTGAGAAACAACGGCGGCGGAGCTTTGATGGATGCCATTGGCATTGCGGGGCTTTTCTTTGACGAAGGACCTGTTGTTCAGGTTAACGATAAAATCAGACCGCCTGAAGTATTGAAAGACAGAGACAAGCGCATAGTTTGCGATAAACCTTTGGTTATCATCATAAACGAATACAGCGCTTCAGCTTCCGAAATTTTGGCTGCTGCTCTTCAGGATAATCAACGAGCTGTCATCATCGGTTCCAAGCATTCTTTCGGCAAAGGAACGGTGCAAAATCTTTTTGATTTTGACAGAAGAATGGGCAACAAAGTTAAAGATTTGGGACGCTTGGGAACTTTAAAATTCACTATTCAAAAATTTTATCGAATAAACGGAGAATCTACTCAATATAAAGGAGTGGAACCGGATATCGTATTCCCCAGCCGTTACGATAAAATAGAAGTCGGAGAGAGAAAGTTAAAATATTCTCTTCCTCATGACGTTATTCCCGGCACCTCATATTCATTAAACGGGATAGATAAAAATACTTTGGATTATTTGCGCAAAGAAAGTAAAAAGCGCATTGATGCAAATGTTTCTTTTGACGATGTTAAAGAACTGGGAAATTTTACTGCCCAAAGGCAAGAAGATTCGATTGTCAGCCTTTCTCTCGAAGAAGTTATTAAAGAGAGAAAAGATATCAGAGAGCGCAATAAAAAGTATAAAGAAGATTCTAAAGTAAAAGAATATTTGGATATTGTATATACAAATCGCGATAGAGATAAATTGACAGACGAAGAGAAAGACGAGCTTGATGACTGGAAAGAGAATCTTAAAAAGAATATTCAGATAGACGAAGCTGTTTTTATTCTTCATGATTTAAAGAACATTCAGTAAAGGAAAAATATGCGTAATTTTTATTCCCACGAAAAAATATTCTATTCTTTTATTGTATTATGGATGCTGATAGGAGCTGTTGTTCTTTATGCCGTAAACAATAATGAAGTTTATTCCGATTCTTCTTGGGGAAGAAATAAATATAATGACGGTGAGGTTTGCGATAAAAACGAAGACGAAGTTTATCTTGCAAAAGTAAGAACTTTGAACGAAATTTTAACCAAATTAAGAGATCATTACGTTGATGAACTTGATATGGAAGAATTATTGGATGCCGCCATTGACGGTGTTTTGTCTAAGGTTGATCCGCATACCGATTATTTTGATGAAGACGAACTTTGTCTTTTTATGTCTTCTGCTCAGGGAGAATTCGGCGGTTTAGGCATATCCATAGATAAAATAGATGATTATATTACCGTAATTTCTCCTATAGAAGGCACTCCCGCTTATAAAATGGGAATAATTGCCGGAGACAAACTTTCAAAGATAAACGGCGAAAGTATTGTCGGAGTCAGTATTGAGGAATCAATCAAAAAAATGAGAGGACCGGCGGGAAGCAAGATTGTTTTGACGGTGGAACGTCCCGGTATAGGAGAATTGGACTTTGAAATACAGCGAGACGTCATAAAGATAAAAAGCGTGCCTTACGCTTTTAAACTGGATAATGGAGCCGGTTATATCAGAATCAGACAATTTAATTCTCATACGGCAAAAGAGTTTGCAAAAGCTTTGGATGATCTGGAAAATAAAGGCATCAAAGGATTGATTATAGATCTTCGCTCTAATCCTGGAGGTTTGCTCAGTCAAGCCATAGATACTGTAAACGAATTTGTGGGAAAAGATAAATGCGTTGTTTTTACAAAAGGACGCTCGATTGAGGCAAATCAACAATATTACACAAAGTATGACCGCATAAGAGAAGATTATCCTGTTGTGGTTTTGATAAATGAAGCATCGGCAAGCGCATCAGAAATTTTTGCCGGTTCCATTCAAGATTGGGACAGAGGTTTACTGGTCGGGAAAACGTCATTCGGCAAAGGTTCGGTGCAAAATATTGAACAATTATATTCGGGCGGAATTAAGATTACCACTTCCAAGTATTATATTCATTCAGGTCGCTGTATTCACAAAGAATTAAACGACAAAATTTTGAGAGGAAAAGAGGTTTCGGAAAAAGAAAGAGAAATTATTGAGTCCGAAAATCATAAAAAAGAATATTTTACCGAAAACGGCAGAAAAGTTTTCGGCGGGGGAGGAGTAACTCCGGATGTAAAAGTCGAAAATGATTATCTTTCCGATTTGGGCATAAAAATAAATCAAAAAAATTTGTTTTTCAGTTATTCGGTTGATTATTTCCGGGATAACAAAGATAAGATCAATGAAGATTTTAAATTAAACGATTCATTGATTAATGATTTTTACGAATATCTTGCCGAAAACGGGATTAATTATTCCGAAACGGAAAAAGACAGCATAGCAGATTGGATTAAAATTAATCTTGAAGCGAGCATTATAGAAAAAAAATACGGTGAACTTGCCGGTTATAAAAAGAGGTTGGGAACCGATTTGCAATTTATTGCCGCCAAAAATTTATTTGAGAAATATAAAACTTTGGATGAAATGTTTAAATATGCCGAATCTTTGCAAAAAAAAGATGAAGAAAAACGGTAACTGTAATGAAAAAAAAACTTAAATCAATGAAAATTTGTACTGTCGATAACGACAAGTTTAACGTACAATTGATAAAGGCTCTTCTTCATGAAGCAGGATATAAAAACGTTAAGGGTTTTTATTCCGGCGAAGAAATGATTGCCGAGTTGGAAAAAGATCTTCCCGATTTAATTTTATCGGATATTATGATGCCGAAAATGAACGGTTACGAATTGTGCAGAATCATTAAAAAAAATTCTTTGTGGAAACATATACCGGTAATCATGATTACTGCAGCCACGAGAACTTCTCATGATTCGCTTAAACTCAGTTTTGATGCCGGGGCAATGGATTTTCTGAGCAAGCCCGTTGATAATATCGAGCTTACGGCAAGAGTAACATCCGCTTTAAAATCTGAGTATCAGAGAAAAGAACTGGAAAGAGCTTTGGAAGAAGTTAAACAATTGAAAGGTTTGTTGCCCATTTGCTCTTATTGCAAAAAAATTCGTACTGACGATAATTATTGGGACGATATAGAAAGCTATATTTGCACTCACTCCGAAGCGGAATTCTCACACAGTATTTGTCCGTCTTGTTATACAAAGTTCATTGTTCCTGAATTGGAGGCTGCTCGCAAAGAGCTGGAAAAATAATCTCAAATAAATAAAATCTTTATTTAATTAATACTCAAGCATATCGATAAAGCTTTCCAATCTCAAAATTGTGCGAGCATCTGTTTTATCCGGTTGATCTCCTTCTATGCTCAATACCGGTTTTTCTATGTATTTTTTCAAGAGAACCGCATCTATTTGGCGATGACAAAAAGCTTGCGTATAGTTTAAAATACCGTCTATTTTTCGTTTCTCTATGTTCAGATTTATGTCTTTCAGACGGTCGAATACCGAATAAGGATAAGTAAATTTAAGGTATTGGTCAACAATATCTTTTTCCAGGTAAGGCATGGCGAATTGACGTTGAATCTCATTGAAAACTATTTTTATGTCGCAATTTTCCAAAACATCGTACAAATCCGTAAAGATAGGAGGAACGCCGATAAATCCCATGCGTAAACTTTTATTGTCTGCCGGTCTTTCTTTTGCTTTGAGAAGCAATTCGTCGATTTTTTTTTCGTATTCAACCGGATCGCCGTTGAAATCGGAGGCGCAGACAAGATTAATGTGATTTTCTGCTCCCGTGATTTGCCCTGTTTCCCAAGTAAGCCGATCTGCTTCGATAAGTTTTTTTCTGATATTGTCCAGAAATGCTTTTGCTTCGTAAGTTTGTTTTGAAGTAACTCCGAAATGATATTCCAAACGTTCTATTTCTCTTTTCAAAAGATCTTTTTCTTTATTGTAGGGAAAAGAGAAAGAAAAAACGTCAATTCCTTTGTCTTTGAGAGTTGCCATTAAAGAATGGGTATTGGAACAATCTCCTCCGACAATTCCGATAACCGAATCAATTTCTGCTTGGGAAACGACTCCGTACATTCCTTTTATCCATGAGCAGACATTGCGCGGATAGCCGTCCAATTCGGCAATTTCTATTAATTTAAGCGAATCTCCGAGTACAAAAAGATTATTCATGTCCACGGGCGTATGACCGGCGGCAAATACGACTTCCACCGGAAAAGATGTCGTAAATCCTACTTTCATTTAATCTTCCAACATTTGTAAATATTCATCTTCAAGAATTTCAATTTTATTTTTTTGTTCATTTACGGCTTTCTCCGTTTCAAGAAGTTTTTTGTTTAAATCTTTTATTTTTTCCGAATCTGTATAATTCTCAGGTTTTGCAAGTTCCGAAGACAGATTTTCCGATTGATTTTTCAATTTTTCCAGAATCGTTTCCGCATTCTCCAATTCTTTTGTTTTTTTTTCTATGAGAATGGGATTTTTTTTGTTTGATTTTTGTTTAGAGAAGGTTTTCTCCGATTTTGCTTTATTCTGTTTTTTGTTTTCTTCGGCAAACAGTTCTTCGGGAGAAAGATAAGTCTCTTTCACTGTTTTATTATTGAAAAACCAAGTTTTGGTTGCCGTCTTTTTTATAAATTCTCGGTCGTGAGAAACGAATATAACTGTTCCCTTATAATCGGAAAGAGCATTTTCAAGGCTTTCCGAAGTTGCCAAATCCAAATGATTAGTGGGTTCGTCCAACAACAAAAGATTGGGAGCTTTTTGAATCAGAACGGCAAGATAAAGTTTGGCTCTTTCGCCGCCGCTTAAATTTTTTACCAAGCGATCAGGATAGTCGTTGCGAAACCCGAATTTTGCCAAATAAGACAATATGCTTCCCGAACTTGCTTGCAAAGAGAGTTGAAATACGGTGTCAAAAACGGTTAATTCCGGGTTTAAATTAATATGATGTTGATCGAAATATCCGATTTCCAATCCCGTTCCTCGATAAAACTTCCCTTCCGTAAAATTTTTTTCTCCTGCAAAAATTTTTAATAACGAAGTCTTTCCGCAACCGTTTTTACCTATTAAGGCAATTCTGTCTCCGCAGAAAACGTTAAGGTTTATGTTTTCTCCCAATTTTTTATTGCCAAAGCCGAAACCTGAATTTTCCATGCGGAAGATGTCGTTTCCGGAGCGTTTATTGTCCTTGAACTTTATTTTAGCTCTTTTTTCGACATTCGGTTTATCAACAGTATTAAGCTTTGCCAACATCTTTCTGCGCGATTCCGCTTGAGCGGTTTTTTGACTTCCGATATTTTTCCGAATAAAATTTTCCGTTTTCTTTATGAATTTTTCTTGGCGTTTAGCCATGCGTTCCAATTGTTCTCGCCTGGCAATGCTTTGTTGAACGTAATCGGAATAATTACCTTTATATACGGTTAGTTTTTTATTGGATATTTCAAAGATTTTATTAACGGTTTTATCCAAAAAAGTTCTGTCGTGCGAGATAATGCAATATGGTTTGTTTAGATTTTGCAGATGTTTTTCCAGCCAAAATATCATCTCAAAGTCTAAATGGTTTGTCGGCTCGTCAAGCAAAAGAAGATCGAAAGGCTGCAGGAGTACACAGGCAAGCTGAACTCTGGTTTTTTCGCCTCCGCTGAAAGATTCTGTTGTTTTAAACCACATTTCTTTGGGAAAATTTAAGCGGGTTAAAACTGATTCTGTCATGTTTTCGAAATTATAGCCGTCAATGAGGGAAAAACGTTCCTGACAATCGTGCAACCGTTTCATATTTCGAGATGAAGAATCCCGAGCAACTGCTTCTTCAGCTTTTTCCAACTCCTTTTTTGCCTGCAAAAATTCCTGATGAGAACTTAATACGAAGTCATATAGAGTTTGATTCTCATTAATTTGGGGATCTTGAGTCAATCCGGATATTTTTTTGTTTTTTGATAAATGAATAATACCTTTTGACGGTTCTGTTTTTCCCGAAATTATATTGAAAAGCGTTGTTTTTCCGCAACCGTTATAACCGATAATTCCTATTTTTGAGTTATTCTCAAGGGAAAAAGACAAGCCTTCCAAAACTGTATTTCCTCCGTAGGAATGAGATATGTTTTCGGCAGTCAATAAACTCATTGCATCCCCTTTCGAATCAGATAAATAAAGTTTGACGAAATCATTTACACCGGATATCAGCGTTTTTCGCTTTCTCTTTTTGCTCTAAGTTTATCGTAAATATACAAGGTTGCTTTTGCATAAGAATCACTGTGATTGTAGGATCTCACGGCGTTGAAGCGATTTTTGTAATCATCCATTTTCTCGGGTTTCAGACCGTTCTTTACCAAATAATTCGCAATACTGAAAATATTGTCTTCCACCGAATAAATATCGGTTTCTTCCGGAATACCGTTTTCATCGATAAAATAATGTTCCATTGAGGTCGGAATGAATTGTCCCCAGCCTGCGGCTCCCGCAAAAGATCCTATGAAGTAATCAGACGGCTTTTTTATTTTATTTGAGAATTTATAAAGCGCCGTTAATTCATTTGTTGCAAATCTTTCTCTTTTGGGAAGCAAGACATATTGACTCACCAAAGTCGAGAAAGTATAAAAATGTCCTCTCTGTCTTTTGGATGCAAAATTTGTTTCCATACCGAGAATTGCAACGACAATTTCATAATGAATCCCGAACTTATTTTCTGCGCGGAGAAGCGTTTTTTTATACTTTTTTATAAAATTATCGGCTAATTCCGCTTTTTTATCCACGGCAAAATATCTTAAATACCAGTCATGGGATTTTTTCCGGGTTGATACTTTCTTTTCCGGAGAAGTTTTGAAATATTTGGGAACGCTTGCGTAGATTTTAAAGACAGAATCCTGAATGTTTTCGTTAAACCATTTTTCGGGAACGCCTTTATCGATCAGTTTAATTTTTAATTCATTTATTTTATTTTCGTATTTTTTTTCAATCGCATTCAAATGCAAAGATACTGCAATTAAAATCGGCAAGATTATTTTTTTCATTTTACCTCCCGTATCCAAAGATTAAGACAGCCTCCATTTGTCAACCTGACATGATCGTCAAATTAAAAAATCATAAATTAAAGATCGTACAGAATACTTTACTGAACTTGCTCAAGTCTTTAAATTTGATAATAAATAATCTTCTTGACAGCATAAAGAGTTAAATAATGATTTCTCAAAAAAAATTAAAAGAGGTTACAATAATGAAAAAATTTTATTCTATTATGGCATTATTGATTGCATTTTTTGCTCTTAATGCTACTCAAACTTATGTTGTGGGGGAAGTCTTTTCCCGTAACGGCTGACCTTATTGTCCCGATGCCCTGGAAGGGTTGAAAAACTTGGAAGATGCCAACGAATATGTTGTTCCTTTAATATGGAAACAAGAAACCAGTCCCTCTTACGGACAACGTTTCGGCTTTTACGGCGGCGGCGGAGTTCCGCATGCTCAATTCCAAGGAGAGTCAAGCGTTGTAGGCGGCGGCATAAACATGCTTCCCTCTTATCAGCAAAAATATAATATTTATGTAAACAGAGATGCTCCCTGTACGATTGATATGGCTTTTGAAGCTAATTCTGCCGGGAATCTGGTCATAACGGCAGACGTAACAATGACTCAGGATTTCGAAGGAAATAACACCAAAATTGAATATCTTGTTACCGATAAATATTCTGATATGGTTTACGTTAATGTCGTTTATTTTGAGAAGGAATCTTTTAACTTAACGACTGCAGGCGAAACGCAACAATTTGTTCATGAAGTTACAGGATTGAATGACTTTGATGTACAAAATATAAGAGCAGCAGTTTTGATTCAGGATTTCGGCGGATCAAAAACCATTCATCAGGCAGCTGTGAGCGGATATACCGGAATGTATTCCAATTTCTCTGCTGACATTACAAGCGGTCCCGGCGTTTTAAACGTTAACTTTACTAACGGTTCATTGCCTGCGGATGGAATCGATTCTTACAGTTGGGATTTTGATAACGACGGAATAGAAGACAGCAATGAAGAAAATCCGAGTTGGTCTTTTACTGAAGAAGGTTCCTACAGCGTCAGATTAACCGTCAGTTCAGACGGAGAATCTCTTTCAGCTGTAAAAGAAAATTATATTACCGTTACCAATACGGAAAATATTTCCGGTAATGTTTCCGGCGTATGGACGCCCGAATACGGCATTTATCATATTGAAGACGATATTTCCGTTCAAGCAGGAAATGTTCTTATTATTGATGAAGGAACCGTGTTGGATATTGCTCCCGGGAAAAAAATAGAAGTACTGGGAAGATTGGCAATCAACGGTTCCTCCGACGCAAACGTAATTTTTTCTTCCGATCAAACTTGGAGCGGAATTAAAATCATGAGCTCGGCAAGTCAAAATGTCGTTAAGTATGCTGTTATTGAAAATGTTGCCGGCGCAGCAGCAATTAATGCATCCGGAAGCAATCTCATTATCAGAAATTGTCAAATCGTAAACAATAATTCAGGCGGAAAAGCTCCTCTTGACATGAGCGATTGCAATGACTTGGTCATCGAAGAGAATTTTATCGGTTTCAACAGCAGTAATATTTGCGGCGGAATCAGAATCTCAGGCGAAGAAGCCCTTGTGAAGAATAATATTATTGTCAATAACAGCGGTAACAACGGAGGAGCTTTGTTCGTGAAAGGCGGAGCAGAAGTTGATTTTATAAATAACACTGTCAGCGGCAACTCTTATTCGGTGGGAAATTTCGGTCAAATTACTGTCTTATCCTCAGAGCTTGATATAGTGAACAGCATTATCAGGGGAGAAGGCAATAAGATAATTGAGATTGCCGATGCGGTCATAAGCGTTTCTTATTCTGATGTTGAAGACGGTTATGAAGGAACAGGCAATATTGACGCTGATCCCATGTTTATTGCATCGGATAATTGGTTTGTTCAGCCGAACTCTCCCTGCGTTGATGCCGGTAATCCTGATCCTGCATACAATGATACCGAAAGCGAAGAAAATCCCGGTCAACCGGTTTTCCCGGGTCAGGGTACTTTGCGAGCAGACATAGGCGTAACTGTTTTCAATACCGATTATCAGACGGGAAATGAAGATTACGAACAAAATATCCCATTTGAAACATCATCAGTTTCAGCTTACCCGAATCCTTTCAACCCGACAACTTCAATTAAACTTACTCTCTCAAAAGAAGAAGAGAGAAACCCCGTAACGGTAGTTGTTTATAATGTCAAAGGTCAGGCAGTCAAAACATTGATAAACCGAGAGACAGTTAAAAATAATCACACAGTTGATTGGAACGGACAAGACTCTGATAACTCATCTGTTTCAAGCGGAGTTTATTTTGTCAGAATGTTTACGAGCAAGAATGTTGCAACTTCAAAAATAATCCTGATGAAATAGTTTACTGCAAATTATAAACGGAACATGTAATGTGTTCCGTTTTTTTTTGTTTAGATGAAATTTCGGTCTGTGATTATTCTTAAAAACTTTTATGCTTGCTGATTTTCAGACTGTATTATTTATTATCTTTGATTTTACCTTGAACAAATACGGATTTCTTTTCCTGAAAGCAAAGCAGTTATCTTTTTATAAATCGTTATAAAACAAAAAAACGCCCTTTTAACGGGGCGTTAAAAATATTGCCGTTTATGTTTTCAGCTCATTATTTGCAATGCTTTTTCCAGCCTTTCTTTTTCGAGAGCATAGCATATGCGGATGTGATTTTTTCCGTTTCTCCCGAATGCCGATCCGGGGATAAATGCCAATTTTTGAACCAGCATTTTTTTTACGAAATCTTCATCGTTTTGATTAACCTTGCACCAAAGATAGGGGAATGCGTTTGACGAGGTTATTTTAATAAAATCACTTTTACCTCGCAAAAAATCATTGATTATTTTATAGTTTTTTCCGAGTTTTTCTCTTATTTCAGCATTAATTTTTTCTCCTGTTTCGGAAAATAATAATTCTGCCGTTTTCTGAGAAATAACCGGGGCGCAAGTTACAATAAATTGATGTATTCTTATGAATTTTTCTGCTTCTGCATCAGGTACGGTAAACCAACCTATTCTCCAGCCTGCAAGCATCATTGATTTTGAAAAAGAGGAAATAACAAAAGCTCTTTCCGTAAAATCGTTGAAACTCGGAGGGCGGCTTTCTATATACAATTCCCTGTAAACTTCATCGGCGATTATGAAGCAATCGTATTTCTCGCAAAGGTCAGAGAATTTTTTCATTTCATTTTCAGAAAAGGATATTGAGAGAGGGTTTGAAGGATTGCATAAGATTATAAAGTCAATTCCCTTTTTCAGGATTTTCTCTATTTCCTCGAAATCGGGTCTGAAATTATTTTCTTCTCTTAGCGAAAAAGTTTGCGCCGTCCCCTTATTGAATTCAATCAAAGGTTTGTAAGCCAGAAAAGAAGGGTCGGCAATCAGGACTTTGGTTTTTTCGTCAATCAAAGCCGAACAGAGGGTAAACAATGCTTCTTGAGCTCCGCAGGTAACGCAAATATTTTCCGGAGGAATTTTATTTTCGTAATAATTCGATATCTTTTGGCGTAAAGAAATAAAGCCCTGATTGGGAGAGTATCCGGCAGATGAGCAAGATACGGCTTTCATTATTGTTTTTTCCAATAATTCCGGTTTTTCAAGTCTGATTTCTCCTATTCCCAAAGAAATTGTTCCGGGAGGAGCGAGAGCTGTTATTTCTCTTATCTTGGAAGGTTTTATAATATTTATTTTTTCTGAGGAACGCAAAATTCTACCTCAGTTCATCTTCCAGGATTACTGATAAATCTGATTTTTGGTCTCTGTATTTTATGATAATAGGACAATATACGGAAAAATCTTTATTTGATTTCAAAGGTCTGGTACCGGCAACAACTACCGCATTTTCGGGGATTTCCGTCGGCTTGCCGGGAGATTTTTCGAGATATTTTCCGGCGACTGCATCATAAATCGGCATTCCGCTCGTGATAATAACTCCTGCTGCGATAATTGCTCCTTCTTTTACGGTTACACCTTCGTAAATTCCGCTGTTTCCGCCCGCAAAAACATTATCCTCTATAATTACCGGTCTTGCTCCGACAGGTTCTAATACTCCTCCTATCATCGCTCCGGCGCTCAGGTGAACGTTTTTGCCTATTTGGGCGCAACTTCCGACCAAAGCATGAGAATCAATCATTGATCCCGAGTCAACGTAAGCTCCGGCATTTACGTACATGGGAGGCATCATGGTTACGCCCGGAGCGATATAAGCTCCGCTTCTTACCGATGAACCGCCGGGAACCATGCGGATTTTTGAGTCCGGGCTGAAATTACGTTCCGGATAGGTTGATTTATCGGTAAACTTTTTGGTTTCGCTTATTTTCATTTCGACAATTTTTCCGATTTTGAAGCCAAGCAAAATACCTTTTTTTACCCAAGCGTTTACTGTCCAGACACCATCTTTTTTTTCGGCGGCTCTTATTTCTCCTTTTTCCAGTTTTGCTTTGAATTTATCAAATATATCTAAATCTTCCCGAGTGTAATTGTTTGTTTCTCTATGGTATATTTCCAATATTTTTTCTTTCATTAAATCTCCCTTTTTATTGAAATTATTGTTTAATGACAAAAAAAAATAAAAACAATGAAAGGCAAATAATTATTTAAAAAAGTCTGCCTGCAAAACGACCGGGAATATTCAATAATTTGCCGATATTGACAAATTACGACAATAAAATGAAATGCCTCAAAATATTTTTTTTAATCTTTAACGCAGATTGTCGGATTTTTTTATTCGGCAATAGACAGGAATAACATGGAATTCATACATAAAAAAAAATACGGTCAAAATTTTCTGAAAGACCCGAATATATGTCGTAAAATAATTAAAGCGGCAAATTTATCGGAAGACGAAAAAGTTTGGGAAGTAGGTCCAGGAAAGGGAATTTTAACGCAAGAATTGCTGAAATGCGTTTCTGATTTGACTTGCTTTGAAATCGATCCGGAGCTTTATCCTTTTTTGGATGAAAAATTCGGAAACAAAATAAAACTCATAAAACAAGATGTTCTTAAATCTGACTGGAATGAGATTGCCGGCAAAAATAAAATAAAAATAGTTGCAAATTTACCTTATCAAATCACGTCTCCGTTTTTGTTTAAAGCGGCAGAGTTTTCTGAACGAACGGAATGTATCGTCGTGATGATTCAGAAAGAAGTCGCTGCCAGAATAAAAGCTCGCTCGGGAACCAAAGATTACGGGCTTCTTTCTTTGAAAATGCATTATTTTTTTGATGCGGAGTATTTGTTTACCGTGCCTCCTCATCTTTTTATTCCGCCTCCAAAAGTTAATTCTGCGGTTATAAAATTTTCTCCGAGAAAAAATAAACCGGTTATTGAAAGGGAGGAGTTTTTTTGGAAAATTGCGACATCGGCTTTCAGAAACAGACGCAAAATGTTGAGAAATAATCTGCGGTCGATTCTTGCTAAAGAGGAAATCGAAAAATTGGCTGAAACAGGTAAAATTGAACTGACAAGACGCGGGGAATCACTTGGTGAAGAAGAATTTATTCGGCTTTATTCTGATATTTGTCATATTGTCTCTTTACGCAGAAGTTGACTTTAACACGGAATTTAGGAAGTATCTTGGTCAAAAAGTTCTTTCTTCCGAAACAAATTACTATAAATTTATAAACAAAGACTGGTATCTCAACTTTTCGGCAGATTATCGCAGAGGAAAAAATTCTAATCCTGACAAAGAAGACAAGCATTCGATTGCGGTTTGGAGAATAGGAAGAAGGGTAAAAAATTTTTCATCCTCTTTTCTTTTAAAATACGATTATTACAATGAAAAAGGTTCTCCTTCCGAGCAGGAATATTACTATGAAAAAATGAAAAAAGCCGTCGGCTTGAATTTTATATATTCTGCTCCTTTTGACTTAGTTTTAAATTCCGAAACATTTTATTATTTTAATGAAGACAAATCTTCGGAAGTTTATTCCAACGAAATTGAAAGTCGAGGGTTTTCCAATAACACTCTTGTTAAGTTTCCTTATCTTTCGAATAACAAAGCTTTATTTTCTTCTTTGAATTTTTATTTTAAAAGACTTGATTTTGAAGACGCTTCCGGAATTTCTTATTTGTTTGATTCTTCTCTGATTTTTGATTCCGATTCTTTGCATTCAAAAATTAATACGGGACATCATGAAAGAAAAATATTCGAAAAGTATATGCAGACGGATATTCAAAAAAAGACGGATTTTATTTTTAAAGCAAACTATTATACGTCTTATTATTTAATTTTATGTGATTTTTTTGCTGATGTCTCTTATCTCAGAAATAAATTCGACAGTAAAATTAACGGTAATTTCCGAAACAAAAAATTTGAGTTCGGGGGAAAATTTACTTTGCCGATCAGTATTTTCAATACTTCTTTGGAGCTGATTCAGGATAATTCAGATTATGATTATACTGATGACAACAACGATTCCAAAGAAAAAAACCGGCATGTTAATGCTGAAATCGGATTCAGCAGGGCAAACAAAGATACCGTTTCCGTAAGACATGAGATGAGTCTTAAACAGACTGATTTGACCGATGCAACCAGCCGAACAGACAGGGATGTTTTGCGTAATAAGTTTACTTTAAAAGCAACTGATTTCATAAGAGACAATATTTTGCTCAGAACCATTTTCAGTCGAACGGAATCTGAATATGTCTATCTTTTTTCTGAGATGTCGGGCGAAAACAAAACTCGGGAATCTTATCTTTTATCGCCCGAGTTAATAATCTTCCCCGGTTTAAGATGGGTAATTAAACAGGAATACAGGTTGCAGACAGATTATGATCTTTATTCCGAAAATCAAGGTCGCAACGATCGTTTTTTCAGAAGGATAGAGGCGAAATACTCTGTCGGTTGGGATGAGTCTTTCGGCTTTGTAAACGGAGCCGGAATCCAATCTGTTTATCATCAGGAAATATTCGCTTATCCTAAAACTGTTATGCTCGGATACGAATTTCACGCCAATAACTCTGGCGAAAAAATTTCTGATATTTTTGAAACATCGGAAGAAAAAAAATACGGAATTATTTGGTTTGAGATATGGAAATCTTATAAAAACACGGAAATTTATTTTAATCCGAGGTTTTACTTTACCGAGAACAAGGAATTTCATTTAAATTCTTATGTCGAATATTTTTTTAATTATGTGTCTTCGGCAAAATTAACTCTTAACCCTATTTATGACAGATACGATAAAATAAGTTGGAAAATTTTCTTTAATTTTAATTATTCGTTTTAATTTTTATTTTGCTTTAAGAGAGTGTTCATGTTTAAATCAAAAGTTATAAAAGCTTCGGCGGGAACGGGAAAAACCTTTCGCCTGTCTTTAGAATATATAGGTATATTGTTGAAAATGAGGAGAGTTTCGGCAGAACCGGTTTTTAAAGATATTCTGGTTGTAACTTTTACCAGAAAAGCTACGGCAGAGATTCGAGAACGTATTTTTAACTATTTGGAAATATTGACGGATGAAACTCATGAAGGTCATAATAATCTGAAATCAGTCTTGGAAAGTTTTGACGGAATTAATTGCATAATCAATTCTGATTTGCAAAATTTGAAAGACGAATATAGCAAGATGCTTTTAAATAAACACATGGTTTCGATTAAAACGATTGACGGATTTATAAATTTTATCTTCCGAAATCTGGTTGCTCCGGCAAAACAAATTTTCGATTATGTAATCGACGATAACTCCGAAGACGAAATTTATCTTGAAATTTTGAACCGTATTCTCGGCAAAGAAGAGTATTTCAACAGTTTTGAAAAGATATTTTTGCAATTTATTCAGAAAGGACGATCTTTAGATAATTATATTGATTTGATTAAAAGTTTTATTTTGCGTCGTTACGTTATAAACGAAATTTTAAGGTATGGGAAAAAAGAAAAAGACGAATTAAATTATGACGATGAAATTGTTGATCTTCTTCTTGGAAAGTTTTATGATTTTTTGACTGAGATCCTTGGAAATGAGGACGATTTAAAAAAAATTTTGAAATCCGATATTGTAAAAGTTTTTGATATTGAAAATCTTACTCCGAATAAAGAAGAGCAAATCAAGAAGTGGAAACTCCGGCATTGTCTTGACAATTCAAAATGCAACATGTACAATATCAATGATATTGCCAAAAAAAATTTCCTGAAAAAAAATGAAAAATATGAAGCAGAATTATCGGTAATTGTTGATTTAATGCATTACTTTTTGCTGGAAAAAGTTCAAAAGGAACAGTCTTATTTAATTGATTCGGCAAAGTATGTTTATGAAATATACGATGAGATTAAAATGACGGGCAATTCTTTCTCGCACAATGATTTACTTTTTTATTCCTCGGAACTTATTTTGGATGAAAATAACCGATTTGTTGCGGAAAATGAAGTTACTAATTTATTTTATGAATATCTTGCCGGGAAGTTCAGATTTTGCCTGATAGACGAATTTCAGGACACCGGCATAAGTCAGTGGAAAATATTTTTGCCTGTCTTACGGGAAATAACAGGCGGAAAAGGGAAAAAAGACGACGGCAGTTTTGTGATTGTCGGGGACGATAAACAGGCTATTTACGGTTGGCGAGGAGGAGAAAAAGAACTTCTGAATTGCGTTGAACCGTTTTTCAGGCGTTTTACCGATAATATTGTCGCAGAATCGTTGAATACTAATTACAGATCAAGCGGAAATGTTATCGAGTTTGTGAACAAAACTTTTTCGTCTTTAAACGGTATTTCCGAAAAATTGGCAAAAAACGGTATTGAATGGAATTATATTAACGTAAAACCTCATTCGGATGACAAACAAGGATATTGCAAAGTTTTATTCGATAATTATTCGGATCGCAACAGCAATGAATGTAAATCAAAACAGGAAGCATTTGAGTCTTTTGTAAACAACGTTTTGCTGAAATCTTTTGAGCAAGGAATTTCTCCGTCTTCGTCAGTTGTGCTGGCTCGAACCAATAAAGATTTATCGAAAATCGGCGAAATCCTTAAAGAAAAAAATATCCCTTATGTCTTTGAATCTGTCGGCTCTATATTGGGACATCGTCTCGTCAAACCGTTTTTTTATCTTCTTAAATGGTTCAATTTCGGTAATATAACTGATTTGTTGTTTTTCTTTCGCTCTGAGGGATTCGGAATATCAAACTCTGATTTTTTCAAAATTACCGAACTTTACCGGGGATACGGGAGAGAGAAAAAAGCGAAGCCGGCAGACCGTCGCATATTGAGTTATATCATAGATTCCGATGTTGAATTTGATTGTGATTTAAAAGATTTTTTTTCCCGGATTGCTTCTCTTAACTTAAACGTTAGGATGAAAGAACTGGTTATTTCCGTATTTAGAATATTGGATTTTGAGAAAAAATTCAATATTTCTTCTGATTATAAAAATTTATTTAAATTTATCGGCATTGCTCATGATTTTGATGAATCCAAAGAACCGGGAAGTCGAAATATTCGGAATTTTTTGCGCTATTTGGTAAAGAATAAAGATGCCGAGTTTATGAAACCTGACGGTTTGCAATGTTCGGATAAACTTCAGCTTATGTCTGTTCATAAATCAAAAGGACTTGAATTTAAGACTGTATTTTTGTTTTTGAATTTCGGATCTTATTACGGAAATTCTTCTGTGCTTGCTTTTGAAGCTCTTACTGAGTACAAAGATTATTTTACGATGCTTGATTCCGCATTGCTGATACGTTCTTCTCATTTGACAAAGTTAAAAAAAATAAACGCTTCCAATATAGAAAATATTAAGCTGATTAAGGATATGACGGAGCTTAAATATAAAAAAGAACTTATCGGAGAAGTAAATAATCTTTATGTGGCATTGACCAGAGCAAAAACGAATTTAATAGTATATAATTTGGTAAACTCCAAAGACGGAGCCGAAAAAGTTGCTTCAAAATCCGATATTTATCAAACATCCAAGTATCTTTTTAAAGTTTATTGGGATACTTTTGCTGAGGATTTGCGCGAGAATTGTTTTGAAAAAGGTGAAATTATTCCGGAAAAAGAAGAAGAGCCGGTTGCAGAGAAAGAAGAAATTTACTCGGGATTTGAAGAATTGTTTAATCCTGAATCTTCCTTAAAATGCAGTGAAGAGGATGTTGAAAATGTGTATGCGGCTGAAGCTAAAGCAGGTGAACTTGTTCACGATTTTATGCAAATGATTTATTATTTTAAGCCTCCGGAAATCGAAGCCGCCGAAAGATATATATTGAAGAAATACGGATCCTGGTTTTCAGCCGAAACAATCAAAAAGATTATTGAAACCGTTTTGATGCAGGCAGAAAAATATACTGAGGTTTTTTCGGAAGATTGGGATCATATTTTTACGGAATATATTCTCTTTGATAAAGATAAAAAAGAATGTCGCATTGATCGTTTTTCCGTTAATTTTAAAGATAAAAAAATTTTAATTGTCGATTATAAAACAGGTTCCGTTTATGACGAGTCTCAACTTGATCATTATAAAAAAATTATCTCCGAGATGAATATGTATAAACATTTTCCGAAAGAAAATATTAAGGCATTTTTTCTGCGCTTCAATTTAAAAGATATTGAATTCTAAGTTTTGTCATGTCGTGATTTTTATAACTTATGTTTATTGTTTTTTCCCTTCCGTTTGGCTAAAAAAAATTAAATTTGCAAAATATATCGCTGCATTGCGGATTTTGAACATTCAGGCATCAGAACAGTCTCGGTCTGTATGCTTAATCCGATAAAAGCGTTATAAATAATTGTTTCCCAGAGAGTTTTCTTTTAAAATAATCCCTCTTTTTAGATTGAATTTTTACTTGAAAAAAATTGCTTTTAAAGAATTATTTTTTATGAATTCAGCTTTACAAAATATTTATTGCTCATTAAAAAAAAACTGAAAATAGTTTATTTATAAGTATTTAATGCAATTATCATGAAATTCTTTGACGAATTAACTGCTTCATGAGAAATAAGCCCTGAGAATAAAATATAAGGAATTTGGGAGGTTTAATGAGAAAAAACGGATGCAGGTTCGGAACACACCGCGTGATAGAACCTGAAAATGTACTGCCTCAGCCGGCAAGAAAGGTTGACAATGACATGAGCGAAATCAGAAACAATGAAATGAAGATTGATGTAATAAGATTGAATATAGATTCGGCATCTTTTCATCAAATTTACAATAAACTGAAAGCTCAGGGAGAAGAAGATCTTGAAAAAGCTTTTGCCGAACATGTAATCGAACTTACAGACAGAACCGGGAAACATAAAAACGAAGATACCGGCTCAGGCGGAATGCTTATCGGAACAGTGAAAGAAATAGGACCGGATTTTGAAATGAAGGAGAAAGTCAAAGTCGGCGATAAAGTTGCCACTTTGGTGTCTCTTTCTCTTACGCCGTTAAAAGTAAATAAAGTAAAAAAAGTATATTTAGACAGAGATCAGGTTGATATCGAAGGAGAAGCAATTTTATTCAGCTCCGGTATTTATGCCAAATTACCGGAAGATATGGATGAAAATCTTGCTCTTTCCGTTTTGGATGTTGCCGGTGCTCCCGCTCAAGTGGAAAGACTGGTTTCCCCGGGAGATAATGTCTTGATTTTGGGAGCAAACGGAAAATCCGGAGTACTTTGCAACGCTATAGCCAAAGAAAGAGCGGGCGTTTCCGGTAAAGTAATCGGTTTATGCATGTTGGAAAAAGAAAAAGAAGAATGCCTTGCTTCCGGTTGCGATGAAGCAATAGCCGGAGACGCAAGAGACGCTATCTCAGTCATGAAAGCGGTAAAAGAAAAGACCGACGGTAAAATGGCGGATGTAGTCATCAATTGCGTAAATGTTGAAGATACGGAAATGGCTTCCATTATGGCTTGCCGGGACAGAGGAAAAGTCTATTTCTTTTCAATGGCAACTTCATTTACGAAAGCAGCTCTCGGAGCGGAAGGCATAGGAGCCGATGTCGATATGATAATCGGAAACGGTTATGCTGCCAACCATGCTTTGATTTCTTTGGAATTGCTCAGACGTAATCCCTTTTTGATGAAATTATTCAAAGAAAGATACGCCGGATAATTCTCCGGAAACTTAGTTATTTTCAGGACGGAAAGACATTTTATCTTAATGCGCTTATTTTGTCTTTCCGCCTTATTTGAAAATAACGGAGAATTGAATTTTATATAAAAAACGATTTTTTCAAAGTAAATTCAGATTATGTTTTGATTAAAATGAAAAAACATTCAACTTTTAACCCCAAAATAAAAATAATGTTTATTTTAAGAGGAAATTATGGGAAAATTAGATAAATTAAAACAATCATGTACGCCGGAAGAATGGAATGACTGGCGGTGGCATATCAGAAACAGAATATCAAGCGCCGAAGAATTAAGAAAATATATAGATTTAACTCCTGAAGAAGAGAAAGTTTTTGAAAATAACAAGTTCTCGTTTCGTATGGCAATTACCCCTTATTACATGAGTCTTATCAACGAAAATAATCCTAATGATCCGGTAAGATTGCAGGCTATACCTAAGATATTTGAATCATACATAAACGAATCTGATATGACCGATCCGCTTCATGAAGATACAGATTCTCCTGTTCCGGGGCTTACGCATCGTTACCCTGACAGAGTTTTACTGCTTCTTACCGATCAATGCTCAATGTATTGTCGTCATTGTACAAGAAGAAGAACGGCAGGCGAAAGAGATGCTCCCATGCCGAAAAAACAGGTTGACGCTGCAATCGAATACATCAAAGCTCATCCTGAAGTTCGCGACGTTATTCTCAGCGGGGGAGATCCTCTTTGTTTATCGGACGAAAGAATAGATGAAGTTTTGTCTAAAGTTTCCGCAATTGAACATGTTGACATCATAAGAATAGGCTCCAGAACTCCGGTTGTATTGCCTCAAAGAATTACCGACAGCTTGATTAATGTTTTGAAGAAATATCCTCCTGTTTACGTGAATACTCATTTCAATCACGTAAACGAAATTTCGGAAGAGGCAAAAACGGCTGTTGCCAAATTGGTAAACAACGGTATCGTTGTCGGTAATCAAAGTGTTTTGCTTAAAGGCATAAACGATCATCCGAGAGTAATGAAAAACCTTGTTCATGAACTGGTTAAAAACAGAATCAGACCTTATTATATTTATCAATGCGACCTTTCCACCGGAATTTCTCATTTCAGAACTCCCGTATCTAGGGGAATCGAAATAATAGAATCTCTTCGGGGACATACTTCAGGACTTTGCGTTCCTACTTTTGTGGTTGATGCCCCGGGCGGCGGCGGAAAAATACCTGTTCAGCCTAATTATATTATCTCTAATGCTCCCGGCAGAGTTATTCTTCGCAATTACGAAGGATTTATCACAACTTATACGGAACCGTCTTTCGAAGAGAGAAAAGATGCCGATTACGAAGGACTTTGCGCCGATAACAGGCAATCAAATGAAGGCGTAATGAAATTACTTAACGGCGAACAAATTTCTTTCGGTCCCGAAACCAAAAGAAGTAAAAGACACTAAATGAATTTAACGTCTTTGCGTAAGTATTTCTCCGATAAAGAAGTGATCGCTTTTCTCGGTTTGTCCAAAAATGCCGGGAAAACCACATTTCTTAACTGGTTTTTGAAAAATACAAATTTGGAATCAGTCGGAATTTTTTCCACGGGCAGAGACGGAGAAGAATATGATTTGGTCGGCGGGCATGAAAAGCCGAAGGTTTTGATTCCTGCCGGCTCTTTTTACGTTACTTTTTCCGGTGAAGCTCAATTTCAATCTCCCTTTGTCGATATACTGAAAAAAACAAAGTTCAAAGCGGGCGGAAAAAATCTGTGGATTATTAAAGCTTTGCAGGATTTGGAGGGCGAAATTGCAGGACCGGCTTCTGTTGCGGAACAGGAAATTTTGGCAAAAGAGTTGTTGCATTCAGGTTGTAAACATGTTTTGATTGACGGAGCCTTGGACAGAAAGTCAATTGCTTTATCTTCTTTGGTGGATGATAATATTTTGGTTGCCGGAGCAACTTTCGGCTCTCAAGACGAGATCTTGGAGGAATTGGAATACAACATCGCTCTCGGAAAAATACCGACGAAAAAATTTTCTTTCAACTGCAAAAAAGTCATTGTTTTTAAAAATAGAACAGCCTTTGAGACCGATTGCGTTTCCATTCTCGGAAACGAAAAAAATTTGATAAAAGTCATAGATGATCATGAGGCTGATACGGTTTTTATTCCGGGAGCCTTAACTGCAAACAGTTTTAAAATTCTGAAAAATATTTTCCGCAATAAAATAAAATCTGTTATATTCCCTCATCCTCTTCATATTCAAATGAAGCTTAATCAACTTAATTCCTTAATAAAATACACAGATATTTTTACATTGGAAAAGTTTCCGATTCATACTGTTTCGGTCAACAGTTTTTCTGTCAGCGGAAATCATATAAATTGTGATGATCTGCGAAATCTTGCAAAGAAAAAATTTCCTGAAATGAGAGTGATTGACGTTACGGAAGCAGTGAAATAATAAATTAGAAAATGTAAAATGTTTTCGTAAAAAAATCAGAGAAAATTCAGGAATATTCTCTGATGACAGCTGAATAAAATTGCCGGACATATTTGTTTAACATTTGTAATTTACATGCCCCTTTTCAGTTAATCTTATTTATAAAAAAATAGGCTTGGAAAGAATCCAAGCCTTAATTTCCGTAAAAATTAACTTATTAAGAAGATTATTTAAGAAGAATCATTTTTTTCGTAACAGTTTTACCGGGAGTTTCTAATCTGTAATAATAAACGCCGCTATTCAGAGCTGAAGCATCAAAATCTATGTATTGAAGACCGGCATCCATTTTTCCGTCAACAAGTTCAGCTGCAACTTGACCTTTGGTGTTATAAACCGTAAGTTTTACGTTACCGCTCATATTGTTGTAAAATTTAATAGTTGTTTTCGGATTAAACGGATTCGGATAATTTTGGTAAAGCTGAACGCTTCCGGGAAATATTTCTTCTTCCGTTCCGGTATTGTTATCATAGCCGCCAACACTTACGCACCAAGATGTCTCAGGAAACCAGAGTTCCTCAAGACGACCCCAAGCTCCGTTATAATAAGCGTAGTTGTAGTGTCCGTACGGTGAATTTTGTTGACACGGATACCAGCTGTCATTGGTTGCAGGAATCATTACTTTTACGGCAAACCAGCCTTCAAGAACTTCATCCGTGTCAATATCGATTTGGTGATAGATAAATTCATTTATCGGTCCGTCTCCTGCAAAAGAGGCAACACCGGTTAAATCCCCGATTTGCTCATCAATAATATAATCATCTTGAAATTTAATGAAAGTCCAATTCAGATTTGCAGCGCAAGACTGTCTTAAGCCAAGTTCAATCTTAGTCGGATGAAATGTTTGACCTTCCGGAATTTCAAAAGCAATAGCCAAGCCGTATTCTTCGCCGGGATAACCTGCTGCGATAGTAGCCATTGCATCGTCAATATCAACATAACTGTACCAAACAGAATCTCTGTAACTGATTTGACCGAATAATCCGCTTGCAAAAAGAGTGAGCAAGATTAATATTACTGATTTTTTCATGATATTCTCCTTTTTAGTGGGTATTTTCCGAGAATCTTTAAAATTATTCCAATATCATCAGTCTGAAAACTATTTTTTGACCGATATATTCGAACAGTTTTTATGATTCAAGACTTTTAATATTGCAAGCACAATAAAGAATATGAACTAAATTGTCAACCAAAAAACATAAACTGAAATTCATATATTTTGGACGCTGCGACTATGTTTTTACGCTTCTTTATTATCCTTTTAACTTGTTTTGTCTTTGAGACCGAAAAATTATTATTTAATTATAACTTGCCTGAAAATGAAGGAATAACTCAATGATTTTTTTGTTTTAAGTCTGATTTTATTAAAGTCAAAAATAAAAATTCGTTTTTTATTGACACTGCATTATTGCTTTTTTACGTAGATTTTAAAATTAAATTTGATTTTGTTCAAGAATTAAGGAAACGGAGAAAAATATGGAAGAAAATCTAAAATCGGATGAACCGAGAAAGCTTTTTGATGAGTTTTCCGTTCCGAGTTACGAAGAGTGGCGAGCGGAAGTTGATCGGTTGCTGAAAGGCGCTCCTTACGACAAGATAATGCTTACGAAAACATACGAGCATATCACGCTTAATCCGATGTATCGCCGTCAGGATATTGAAGGAATGGAGCATCTCAAATCATTGCCGGGGACTTTTCCGTTTGTCAGAGGAAACGATGCAGCCGGATATTTCGGCAACATGTGGGATATTTCTCAGGAAATACCTCTGATTACGGCGAGAGAATTTAATGAAGCTTTATTATCCGAATTAAATCGAGGTCAAACGGCGGTAAATATCAAATTGGATAAACTGAGCCGCATAGGTTTGAACCCTTCTGAAGATAATAAAGAATTAATCGGAGAAGACGGAACGTCAATTTCTTCTTTGAAAGATCTTGAAACGGCTTTAAACGGAATTTTTGTTGAACATATTGCTCTTAACTTTAATGCTCAATTAAGCGGTTTTGCAATTTTTGCCATGTTAAAAGCTTATTTCAAAAAACATTCTTACGATATTTCGAGATTAAACGGATCTTTGGGAATGGATCCGCTCGGTTATCTTGCCGAAAACGGTTCTTTGCCGGAAGATATCGACACTTATTATAAACAAATTGCGGAAATGATTAAATGGGCAAAAGACAATTGTCCCGATTTCAGGATTTTAAAGATAAATACTCATTGTTATCATAATGCCGGCTCCGGAGCGGTTGAAGAAACGGCAGCAGGATTCAATACCGCTTTGGAATATATGCGAGAGTTATCAAAATACGGTGTGGAAATTGCCGATATAGCCAAATCTCTCCATTTCAGCGTGTCGATAGGCAGAATGTTCTTCATAGAAATTGCTAAACTCAGAGCCGGAAGAATGGTCTGGGCAAACATCATGAAAGAAATGACGGATGACGAAGAAGCTCAAAAAATGCGCGTATATGCCAGAACATCCGAATGGAATAAAACTAAATTCGACCCTTACGTAAATATGTTGAGAACGACTACCGAAGCTTTTTCGGCGGTAATAGGGGGAGTCGAAAACCTTCATGTCGGACCTTTTGACGAAGGTATCAGAATAAGCGACGAGTTTTCTCGAAGAATTTCTCGCAATACGCAAATTATTCTTCAGGAAGAATGTCATTTCGATCAATTGATTGATCCTGCCGGCGGTTCTTATTATATAGAATGGCTTACCGAAGCTTTAGCCGGAAAAATCTGGGATCAATTTGCTTTGACCGAAGATAACGGCGGTTTGATCGCTGAACTTAAAGACGGTAAAATTTTTGAAAGAATAAATCTTGTTTGGGAACAGCGTCTGCAAAACATGAACAAACGCAAAGACGTATTTATCGGAACCAATATGTATCCCAATCTTACGGAAGAAGCTTTGGATACCGAAAAAGCTGAAGCCGAAAAAGCAAAAGAACAAGTATTGAAAGAATTTAAGTTATCAAATAAAACCCATAAAATCGAAACTTCGGAAAAAACGGAAGAAGCTTTTGAAAACGGTTTGACAATCGGTGAAATCGAAAAAAACAAAACTGAAGATTTAACCGTTACGCCCATGCCGTTCAGAAGAGCAATGGATCATTTTGAAAAATTGAGACAAGCCGTCGAAAAAAGCGAAAGAAAGCCGACCGTTTATTTGGCAAACACGGGACGGGTAAATCAATACAAAGCAAGAGCGGATTTTTCGCAGGGATTTTTCCAGGTGGCTGCCTTTGACGTAATTTACGGAAAGAGTTTCCAAACTCCCGAAGAAAGCGCCGAAGCGGCATTGGAATCAAAAGCCGATATTGTCGTTATTTGCAATATCGACCCGAATTACCCGGAAATTGTTCCGCCTTTCGCCAAAAAAATCAAAGAAGAGAATCCCGAAATCATCCTTGTTTTGGCGGGTTATCCCAAAGCTCAAATAGAAGATCATAAAAAATCGGGAGTGGATGAATTTATCCATGTGAGAGCCAATAATTATCAAATGCTTAAAACATGGGCTGAAAAATTAGGAGCAGTATTATGAAAAAGTTCCCCGTATTTTCCGGAATTAAACCTGATTTTTCTTCCGACAAAAACTTAAAATATTGGCGAGAAGCGGCTCGTAAACAAGTAGCGGAAAATTTTGATGATTTACTTTGGGAAACAAACGAAAAAATCAACGTAAAACCTTTATACACCGCAAGCGACATGAAAAATCTGGAGCATACGGATTTTGTTGCCGGGATTGCTCCCAATCTCAGAGGTCCTTACGCCACCATGTACGTCATGCGACCTTGGACGGTTCGTCAATACGCAGGTTTTTCAACTGCTGAAGAGAGTAATGCTTTTTACAAAAGAAACATTGCCGCCGGTCAGAAAGGTCTTTCCGTGGCATTTGACCTGGCTACTCACAGGGGCTACGATTCCGATCATAAAAGAGTTGTGGGAGACGTGGGTAAAGCAGGTGTTGCCATAGATTCCATTTTGGACATGAAAATTCTTTTTGACGGTATTCCTTTAGATAAGATGTCCGTATCTATGACGATGAACGGAGCGGTTTTGCCGGTTATGGCGTTTTATATCGTTGCGGCTCAGGAACAGGGCGTAAAACTCGAACAACTTGCCGGCACCATTCAGAATGATATTCTCAAAGAATACATGGTGCGCAATACTTATATTTATCCTCCGGGACCGTCCATGAAAATTATTGCCGATATTTTTGAATATACAGCAAAAAATATGCCTAAGTTTAACAGTATCAGTATTTCCGGTTACCACATGCAGGAAGCTGGAGCAACTGCCGATTTGGAAATGGGTTATACCCTTGCCGACGGTCTGGATTATATCAGAACGGGTTTGAAAGCAGGCATAGACATTGATTCTTTTGCTCCTCGTCTTTCTTTTTTCTGGGCTATCGGAATGAATTATTTTATGGAAGTTGCCAAAATGAGGGCAGCCAGAATGATTTGGGCTAAAATGATTAAACAATTTAATCCCAAAAATCCCAAATCGCTTGCTCTCAGAACTCACTCTCAGACTTCCGGTTGGTCGCTTACCGAGCAGGATCCTTTCAATAACGTAACCAGAACTTGTATTGAAGCTATGGGAGCCGCTCTCGGACATACTCAATCTCTTCACACCAATGCTCTTGACGAAGCCATTGCGTTGCCGACGGACTTTTCGGCTCGTATCGCCCGTAATACTCAGCTTTATCTGCAAAGCGAAACTTCGATTTGCCGAACCGTTGACCCGTGGGGCGGTTCTTATTACGTAGAAGCTCTTACCAATGAACTTGTGCAAAGAGCATGGAGACACATAGAAGAAGTTGAAAAACTCGGCGGAATGGCAAAAGCTATCGAAACCGGTATGCCGAAAATGCGTATCGAAGAAGCTGCCGCCCGTCGTCAGGCAAAAATTGACTCTCGCAGGGAAACCATTGTCGGAGTGAATAAATATCGACTTGAAAAAGAAGACCCGATAGAAATTCTGGAAGTTGACAATACTTCGGTTCGTCTTTCTCAAATTAAACGTCTTGAACAATTAAAAGCCAATCGAGACAACAAAGCCGTTGCATCGATTCTGAACCGAATTACCAATTGCGCCGAATCGGGCGAAGGGAATCTTTTGGAATTGGCGGTGGAAGCTGCCCGAGCAAGAGCCAGTCTCGGAGAAATATCAGATGCCATGGAAAAAAAATTCGGAAGACATAAAGCCGTTATCAGATCCATTTCAGGAGTTTATTCCAGCGAATACGCCGAAAGCAAAGATGTGGACGAAGTCCGAAAAATGACCGATCTTTTTGAAGAAGAAGAAGGACGAAGACCTCGTATCATGATTGCCAAGATGGGACAGGACGGACACGACAGAGGCGCCAAAGTAGTGGCTACCGCTTACGCCGACATGGGATTTGACGTTGACGTAGGACCTCTTTTCCAAACACCGGAAGAAACCGCTAAAGATGCGGTTGAAAACGACGTTCACGTTATCGGAATGAGTTCTTTGGCGGCAGGTCATAAAACTCTTCTTCCTCAGTTGATAGAAGAATTGGAAAAACTGGGCAGAGGCGATATTATGGTTATCTGCGGCGGAGTTATTCCGGCTCAGGATTACGATTATCTTTACGAACACGGAGCAGCTGCCATTTTCGGTCCCGGTACGGTTTTACCGGTTGCCGCCAAGAAAATTATAGTTGAGTTGAACAAACGTTTAAAGGATTGATTAAACAGGTTAGAATAAATATTAAGAAGTCTGCTTCGGCAGACTTTTTTCTCATAAAAAACGGGAGGAACAATGCCGTTTACCTTTGAAAAAATAGAAGATACGGGATTAATTGTCGTAACGCCGAAATTTTTTTACGACGAAAGAGGATATTTTCTGGAAGCTTTCAAGAAAAGGGATTTTGCTGAAAACGGAATAAATTGCGAATTTGCGCAGGACAATGTTTCCAAATCAAAAAAAGGAGTTTTACGCGGACTGCACTATCAAAAAGCTCCTTATTCCCAAGACAAACTGGTTGCCTGTTTGGACGGAGAAATTATTGACATCGTTGTCGATATAAGACCCGAATCAAAATATTACAAACAGTATTTTAAATTTTCTCTTACCTCAAATGACCGGAAAATGCTCTATGTTCCCGGAGGTTTTGCCCACGGATTTTACACGATAAGCGATTATGCCGTAGTTATGTACAAGGCATCCGCTATTTATAATCCGCAAGCCGACAGCGGAATAATCTGGAATGATCCGGAACTTGCAATAGAATGGCCGGAAGGCGAAAAAATTATCTCTGAAAAAGATTTAAATTTACCGAAGTTAAGTGAATTATGATTTCATATATTGTTGCATTTGTCTGTTTGGCTTTGTCTTTTTATTTCAGTAAAGAAAAATCCGTTAAAGCTCTTAAAATTGCCCGGAATAAATTTCTTAAAGTTTTGCCTGCTTTTTTGTTGATGCTTATTTTTGTCTCTTTGGCAATCGGATTGCTTCCCGAAGAAGTTTACTCAAAATATTTAAGCAAAGAAAACGGTTGGACATCGTTTTTAAGCGGTCTCGGACTCGGAAGCATTACAATGATGCCGGGATTTATAGCTTTCCCTTTAAGCGGAATTCTGCTTTCAAAAGGAGTCTCATATACAACTTTATCGGTTTTCACAAGCAGTTTGATGATGGTCGGAGTATTGACTTTTCCCGTCGAAAAAAAATATTTGGGCTTTAAAGTTGCTTTTGTTCGCAATCTGATAAATGTTTTTGTTGCAATTATAATTGCTCTGATTACGGGATTTTTTTACGGAGAATTTTTATGAAATTAACCAAATTTCAAATTACGGTATTCACTCTTTATGCGGTATTTATGATATTTGCTTTATCATACGGCTCTGATTACGGAAAAGCAATCGGAAATCAATTTGTAACTTTCGGAATAAACCTGCTTAAAGTTTTGCCGCCTGCTTTTATCCTCATCGGATTATTTCAAGTTTGGGTTCCCCGAGAAACCATTACCAAACATTTGGGAAAAAATGCCGGGTTTAAAGGATACTTCTGGGCAATATTATTGGCAGCCTCAACCGTAGGAGGAATTTTGGTCGCTTTCCCCGCAGCAACGGTTTTATACAAGAAAGGCGCGGGCATGAAAACAATTCTTACTTATTTGGGAGCATCGGCTTCATGTCGGATTCCCATGACCATTTTTGAAATATCTTTTCTGGGAATTAAATTCAGCCTGATTCGTTTAGCGGTTTCTCTGCCTCTTATCATAATGACATCTTCTTTAATTACTTCTTTAATCTCCCCAATACATTTTGAAGAAAATCATCCGGAAAAAGAGAGTTGATTTTGAATTATTTTAATTCTAATATTGTTTTGTAAAATAGATTTGTCTCTTGTAGATTTTTTTTAAGCCATGATACATAATGATTTTGGTTATGTGCGTTTTACAGCTTTTATCGGCAGTATCGCAGATTACATTTATTTATTTTCATCTTTTTCCCAATACTCAACCCATCTGTCATAAGGATTATATTTTATAGAGTCATTTCTATTCCATTCAATTTCAATTTTTTTTGTAGACGGATGTTCAACTAATTTATTAATAGCCTGATTAGTAATTTCAACACCTCTTGGATTTGTACCTTTTTTAGGCAATTTAAAATAAAAATCTTTTCCTTCTTTTTTAAATAATTCCTGTTGTATTTCTTTATTTATAAGATAAATACCGCCTTTCTTATTCCAATTTATATGAACTAATAAAATATCACACCCGGGAGTATATTGGTTAATGAACGCCATTGATTTTTGAGCATCTACAGTCCAAATAAGTTTAACTCCGACAATTTTCTTATTTGTTACAGTTTTAATTGATATAGGCTCATCAAACACCATGACATCTGTTTCTTTTTGAGTAATAGGAATATCTGTTTTAACATGTTTATCACTAAACTTATAAATTAAAAGAGCTATAATTATTCTCTCTCTTGCAGATCCTATTTCCATTCCTAATTTACTGTCTCTGGAATTGTCAATTTCAGCTAATTGAAATAAATATGGAAGTTTATCTTTTATTTTTTTAATAATTTCTTCATTTCTAAAAAGTTCATATATTTTTTTAGTCATTATCTCTCCATATTTCTGATTAAAAACTTCTCAATGCTTTTGGCAATATGCCAAGCAAATACAGGGGGTACAGCATTACCGATTTGTTTATATGCGCTTGATGTAGAAGGGAAAAAAATAAACTCATCAGGGAATGATTGAATTCTTGCAGCTTCTCTTGCGGATAACCTTCTTTTTCCGTTCCAGTGAAATTCTATATTGCCATGATGTTCAGCTCTCATGGTCGGTCCGGGCTTGTTTTTTAAAACAACATTATTACCTTGACCTTTATTTTTTTTTGCTTTTGACCAAAAGTGATTATCAACACTTCCTTCTTCTTTGTTTTCTAAATCACATATAGCATCATTTAATGTAAGCCATTTATCTTCTTGCAAAAAACCATCTGGCAATTCAAATGGCGGTAAAATATCTTTTTCGGTGCCAACAATTAAAACTCGTTCCCTTTTTTGCGGTACTTCAAAATTTGCAGTTAACAGAAGTTTGTATGTTACATTGTATCCAAGATTTTCAAAATCATTAATAATTTGTTTTATTGCATCTCCATTATTAATCGTTAATAATCCTTTTACATTTTCAGCCAAGAATAATTTCGGCTTTGTTTCTTTAATTACTTTTGACATTGCTTGATATAATGTACCTCGTTTACTATCAAACCCTTTTCTTTTGCCGGCATGACTGAAATCCTGACACGGAAAACCGCCTAAAACAATATCTGTATCTAAAGGCATAGGCTCATCAAATAAATTTATATATTTATTTTCAAGCAAATCTCTAATATCAGCACAAACTATATTATGTCCAAAATTATTTCTATATGTCAAGCAAGCATTAGGATCAATATCATTCGCCCAAATAATTTCAAATTTGGTTTTAGAATATTCTTTATGAAGAAACTTAAAATTGCCTTTGAACCCTAAATCAAGCCCGCCACATCCTGTGAATAAAGATAAAACTTTATAATGCTTCATTTTTGTTATCCTTCCTAATTTTGTAATTCCATCATTTTTTCTGCCGATATTGCCTCTAACCGACAAAACGAGTGTAAAATCCGTGCTTTCTTTGCCGATAAACGAAGGGTGAAATTTTCATGTCGGGGAAAATCGGTAAGTATCGGGTTTGCCGTGCCGATCACCGTTGTGTTAATATTTATTTCCTTCAATTATATAATATTTAATCTTTTCTTTTATTTATGTGAATTTTTTTAATTTCATTCATAATTTTCCCTAAATTACTGATAACATTTTACAAACACAATTGCGTTTATTTCTTGCTTTACACATTATTAAAAATAATTAATAGGATTTTAATCTCATAAAGGTAATTTTTAGAAATATGTATATAAATTTACATTGTTTTTAAGTTTTTATGCCTTAATCTTTTCTTTTGGCGAGCATCTTTTTACCTTTTACCTGAAATACAATTTCTTGACCGCATAAATAATTACGCTGTAATCACTTTTTTTGATTTATATTTATGCTGTCATCTGTGATACAGAAAGAACAATCTTTTAAACATAATATGTTTGTCAAGCTGACTTTAATATTCTGAGTTAACGATTTTTATTGCAGTTCGGTATAGATAAAATCATCTTTTTTTTATTTTTAATTTGTTGTTCCAATAGGCATTAAAGGCAATAATCTTATCTTATGCAATTGTTGAAATTTTGATTAGGAGAAATTTATACAAAATATTTAAGTAAAGATAACGGTCAGAAAGTATTATTATCTTTGTTAACCGGTTTAAAGGTGATTTTTTTACGTATAAAATAAATTGGGCTATGTCATTAAAAGTTACTGTATGAAAAAAGTTTACAATCAGAATTAATCCGAATTTTTAATATTTTTAAGTTGACTTTTCTAAGAAAAAAAAGATTTCAGATTAATTCAATATTCCTTGAGAATAAATATTCTTTCTGATGTCTGTATTATGAAAGAAGTAACTCTGATTTCCAAAATTATTAACCCGACGGGCTTGTTTTTGTAACAAAATATTATAATAACAAGATAAGCAAAATTGAAATCTCAATATGCATCCGTCGTCTTAATAATAAAAATAAACTCAAAAAAACGGAGGAAAAATGAATTGTTCATATTACGGCAAAAAAGTAAATTACATGTTACTTTTTTTATTGGTTTTAACGGCAATTTTCAATTTGAATGCCGATCCGATTTATACGGAAGACTTTGAATCCGGAAACTTGGATAACTGGCATGTTGTAAACGGGGAAGAAACAAATCAATGGTATGTCGGACAAGCCGGAGCGGCAAACGGAAGCAACGGCGCTTTTATTTCGGAAGACGGGACAAATGCTTCTTATGACATTACAGAATCTTCAATTGTATTTATTTACCGAGATATAATGATCCCTGATGATGCCGTTTTACTTAACCTTTCATTTAATTGGAAAGGCGGAGGAGAAGCTACTGTCTATGACTGGGGACGAGTTTATTGGGCAACATCCGATATTACTCCGGAAGCCGGAACAGCGTTTTCTCCTGATTATGCAGTTACAGGATTTTTAAATGATCAGGAAACTTTTACTTCAATGAACATTCCTTTGGATTTAGAGGAAGGTCAAACCGCAATGCGTTTGATATTCGGCTGGAAAAATGACGGAAGCATGGGAACGGGAGATCCGTTTTGCATTGATGATATTAGCATAGATTATCAAAGCGAAAGCGATCCTCCTGTTGCAACTAATCTTGTTATGCCGGAAGACGGAGCCGAAGATGTTTTTAAATACGGTACTTTGGAATGGGAAGAAGCATCCGGAGCAACGGGTTATAAACTTTATTTCGGAACTGACGGAGAAGGCGTAACTTCTCCTTCTTCTTTAGTTGACGGTACAAATTTAGGAGATGTAACTACTTATCTCTTCAATGACTTGGAATGGGAAGAAACATATTATTGGCAGATTGTGCCGACAAACGAATACGGAGATGCGGTTGATTGCCCGATTTGGTCATTTACGGTTATTGAGAATCCTGTTATTGTTCCGCCCGCACTTGAAACATTTGATACCTATCTTCCCGTTAACTGGAGTGAAGCCAAAGGTTTATTGGCAAATCCGACCGAGTTTACTCAAGAAACTTCTTCTTGGGCGGCAGACGGATTCGGAAATGTCGGAACTTCCGGTTCGGCAAGAGTAAATATTTATTCCACTTTTATAAAAGAATGGCTGTTTTCTCCTTATTTTGATTTAGGCTCCGGAGAACAGCAATACAAATTAGAATTTGATATTGCGCTTACTCCTTATTCCGGAACCGATCAAACCGTTTTGGGTGAAGATGACAGATTTGTTTTATTGATTAAAACCGAAGACCAGACAACTTGGTCGGAAGAAAACATTGTTTTGGAATGGGACGAATCATCATATATTTCTCCGACCGGAAATCATCAAACGGTAGATTTATCCGATTATACCGGAATTGTTAAATTTGCTTTTTACGGAGAATCAACAGTTTCCGGAGGCGATATAAACGTTTATGTCGATAATGTTTCCGTAACGGAGCAGACGGATGAAGCGCAATTGGTAATTAATGAAAGCAGTGTGGAATTCCCTGCGACGGGAGTAGGCGGAACAAGTTATTTTAACCTTGAAATAACCAACAGCGGCGGTTCCGACTTAGTAATTTCCGACATAATCGTTGATAATCCTTTCAGTGTTGACTTTACGGAAGTCATCAGCCCGTCGGAATCCGAAGATGTGCTCATTTCTTTTTCTCCCGAAACAGCCGGAGATTTTACGGATACTTTAAGAATCGTAAGCAATAATTTAGGCGGTGATGTTTTAATACCGGTAAGCGGAACGGGTTATAATCCTTTGGAAGGCGATATTATTACAAATGCTTTTGAGATTAATTTTGACGGAACGGAATATACAGCTTCCGGAAATACCGATGAATATAACGACGATTATGATTTGCCTTATGCAGATTGTCAGGATGTTGTTTATAAACTTAATTTGGAAAGCGATTATGTTATGACGATTTCTTTGCTTGAATCTGAATTTGATACTAAGATTGCAATTTACGAAGATAATTCTGATGAACAGGGATGGGTGCCGGGATCGAATAATTATATCGCTTATAATGATGACTATTACGGCAGAAATATTTCCGGAAACAGAATAATTCCTAAAGAAGAAAAAAATAAAAACAGAGTTCTGCAATCAAAAATTCTTGATCTGCCTCTTCAGCAGGGTTCATATTTTATTATTGTTGACGGATACGGAAACAACGATAACGGACACGGTAACTATACTCTTGAAGTTACCGGAACAACAAGTTCTCTTGCATCTCTTTCCGGAACGGTTACCGATGTGAATACCGGTAATCCTGTAGAGGGAGCCAATGTCTCGGTTGTCGGTTTCTCAAATGCATTGACTGATATGAACGGTTATTACCAAATAAACTCAATCGTGCCGGGAAATTATTCCGTAACGATAACTTGCGGCGGTTATTATGATTATCAGTCTGAAGATTCATTGGCAATTGAGGGAGACGTCGTTCACGATGTTGCCCTGGAACCGCTTCTTTTATCTGTTGTTACGGGAACCGTTACTGATGCTGAGACAAACGAAGTTATTCCGGGAATTACGGTAAATTACGGCGGAAATAATGTTACTGTTACTGATGAAAACGGCGAATACCGTTATGATGCTCTTTTACAAGATTCCTATACGGTTACTGCTTACGGAACCGGTTATTTCGAATACGCTTCTCCGGAACAGATCGTTGTTGATCAGGATTCCGTAAATTACGATTTCCAGATGATTCCTCATCAATACGGAATCGTCAGCGGAACAGTTACGGATCAAGATAACGGAGAAACTGTCGAAGGAGCCAACGTATTTATAAACGGAGTTAAATACACAACCGATGAAAACGGTAATTATACCGTCGGAGAAATGATTTACGGAAATTATCAGGCATATTGCATGGGATTGAATTTTTATACTGATTATTCGGTTGATTCAATTAACGTTAATGCGGAAAATATAATTGTTAATTTCTCATTGCAGCCTCATCCGGATAACGGCGATACACCCGGAACGGCTACTCCGGTTTACGGCGAAGTTAACGGAACGGTTTATTCCGTTTTTGATCAAGATGATGTTGACTGGTTTGTTTTTTATGCAGATGCTGGAACAGAATTATCAATGTACACGGAACGTCATGAAATTTCTGATGTAGATACAAAGTTCTATTTTTACGGACCTCATTCTGCAGACGGTTCGGATATTGATCTTGATAGTCCGATTGCCGTTGATGATGATTCAAACAGTGATTTCCAGCCTCATATAGACTATCCTGTAACGGATGCCGGATGCTATTTCCTTAGAGTGGCAAGTTATAATAACAGTCCTTCGAATCGTTTAGCTTCTTACGGAGATTATAAATTATTTATAGAAGGCGATGTCTATTTTGCCAATTCTCCTCAAAACTTAACGGCTGAAGTTGTCGGATTTGACGTAAATCTGAGTTGGGATTCTCCGGAGATGAGAAATTCTTCTGTAAGAACAAGAAATTCCAGAGTTACTCAAAGAGACGTTACGGCTTATAAAATATTCCGGGACAATGCTGCTGCTCCTTTGGCAACAATTTCAGGCAATGAAACAACTTACTCTGATCAAGAAGTTCCGTCTGGAACTCATGTTTATTGGGTAACAGCTGTTCATAACGGTTCAGCCGAGTCAGAACCTTCAAATGAGCAAGAGGTTACAATTGAAGAAATGACGGCTCCTTACGGACTTGAGTTATCGACAAATCTTGATTCCGTATTCCTTGAATGGAATTTTGTCGAAGCGAATTCCGTACAACATACTTCTCGCAATGCAGTTATGGCGACCCGAGAAATCAGCGGATTCAAAATATACCGTAACGATACTTTCTTGGATTATTTGGAAGAGCCGGATGCAAGAACTTACACCGATACGGGATTGGAAGCCGGAAATTACGAATATTACTTAACTGCCGTTTATTATGATCAGTACGAATCATCTCCGTCAAATATTGAAGATATTGACGTTGAGGGAGCGGACGGAAAAGAAAATGACATTATTCCGTCAGTTACGGAGATAAAAGGAAATAACCCCAATCCGTTTAACCCGGAAACTCAAATAGAATTTTCTTTGAGCAGAAACGATAATGTCAAATTAATGATTTATAATGCTAAAGGTCAGCTTGTTAAGGTACTTGTTGACGAGTTTATGAAGGCAGGAAATCATTATGTTTCTTGGCAAGGAAGAGATTCCAAAAACAGAGAAGTCGCCAGCGGAATTTATTTCTGTTCCATGAAAACTTCAAATTACAAAAGTATCAAAAAAATGATGCTTATGAAATAAAAAACGGATAGAGTATTCTCAAATCCCCGTTTCCTGTTTCAGGGCGGGGATTTTTTTATTTTTACGGGATAAGCAACAAAAAGGAAGATATATTCTCTCGTTTCGGAACGGGAATTTAAACTTTTTCATCATTTCTTAAATATTGGTTAGTTTTTATGAAAGTTTACAATTCAATTCCTTTAAGAGCCGGTTAGAGTAAGCAACATGCCTGAAAAAAACAGGCAGATAAACATTGTGAATTTTAATTCTTCAAGAAGAATTTACGGCATAAATAATATTTGGAATTGCGGTCAATCCGGGTAAAATAATCGGATTTTTCTATAAATCAGGAGCTTTTTTATTTTTCGTCAGATAATGAATAATATAATAAACGGTTTAGACTGTAAAATATGCGAATAAATAAAAAAAACCGAGGAAACCCTCGGTTTAAAAAAATGGTGGGCGCTAAGGGACTTGAACCCCTGACCACCTGCTTGTAAGGCAGGCGCTCTCCCAACTGAGCTAAACGCCCTTTTTTATCTGTGGTCGGGGCGAGAGGATTCGAACCTCCGACACCCGGTTCCCAAAACCGGTGCGCTAACCGGACTGCGCTACGCCCCGCAAATATGTTTTATTTTATCAGTTAAAATGGTGGGCGCTAAGGGACTTGAACCCCTGACCACCTGCTTGTAAGGCAGGCGCTCTCCCAACTGAGCTAAACGCCCGATAAAATAAAATGTATCAAAGAAAATGGTGGGCGCTAAGGGACTTGAACCCCTGACCACCTGCTTGTAAGGCAGGCGCTCTCCCAACTGAGCTAAACGCCCGTTAACTTTGATATATTTGTCGGCTGAAAGCGATTTTTAATCATCGCCTCCGAATGAACGATACAAAGAAATGAAACAGCTGATTTTGAGTCAAGCCTTTTTTTGCATTTAATTTTTAAAACGTGGTTCCAAGCTGAATATGCGGTTCCCATGAATTTTTCTCAAGATTAAGAGCGTAATCAAATCCGATTAATCCCAGAGGAGATTGTATTCTTATGCCGACTCCGGTACCTTTTTTCATTTCCCAAAAGTTAAATTCGGAAAGGTGATTGTAACTGTTTCCCGAATCAAAGAAGATGAGACCGCTGAACTGGTCTGAACCTATAGGGAAAGCCAATTCGCTGGAAAAGATTATTTCTCGTTTACCGCCTCCGCTTTCGGGAGCAATTGATCTGTCTCTGTAGCCGCGTATTCCGTCTTGTCCTGTTCCGCCCAGATAAAATTTTTCTTCCGGAGGAACATCTTCGGAATTGCCGTATGCAGTTACGTAACCGAATCTCCATTTATTTCTTAGAATGAATTTCCAGAATGTTTTGGTGTACCATCGAACCTCGGAGATTTGTTTGAAATAATCAAAATCTCCGCCGAACAAACCGCCTCCCAGTTCGTAATACAATGTAAATTGTGAACCTGTGGTCGGAAAGAAAATATTATCTCGGCTGTCTCTGGTAAAGGTAAAAGAAACATGGCTGTTATATTGCCAATTCAGGCTGTCCAGCCTTGCCAAACCGGTTGTTATCTGGTCATCTTTATCCTGAATGGTATATTCTTTTGCGGAAAGATAATATCCGCCGATAACTTTTGCGTAATTTAACCAGCTTACATGATGCCCCAAACGAACACCGCCCCCGTTTGTAACAACTTCGTAATTGTAATCATTATATTTTCGGTGAGAACGATAAAGATTAAATCCGGCAAGTGTTTTGGTATCAAGAATATAGGGGTTGGTAAAATCCAGATCGAAATTTTGACTGCTTCCGCCGAATTCCCAATTTAACTTTGATCCCCAAGCATTACCGAAAAGATTATTGTGAGAAATACTGAAATTTCCGACAAATTTATCTTGGCTGTTGTAACCGATTCCTCCGTTGGCGCTTCCTGATGTTTTGTCGTTTACTCTTATCATAACGTCAATATCGCCGGTCGTGTTTATCGGTTCTATGTCGAGACCTATATCCGGTTCGAAAAATCCCATGTTGTAAATATTGCGCTGAGATTGCATGATTCTGGATCTTCTGTAGTAATCGCCGGGATGTATGGATAATTGTCTTCTTATTATTTTTTCTTTGGTTCTTCTGTTGCCTGATATGAAAATTTTTCTTACTCTGGCTCTGGTATTTTCAGTTATTTTAAGGTTTACGTTAACAATATTTGCTTCTTTAATCAATTCCTGATCGAATCTTGCGTAAATATAGCCTTCTTCATAATACATGAAAGAAACTTCTTGCAGGAATTTATTGTATTTGTCCATGTTAAAAACTTCGAGATCTTTAAATTTAAATTTTTCTTCAATAGATTCGGTTGTAAATCTGTTATTTCCTTCTGTCGTAACTTTTCCGAATCGGTATTGCATTCCTTCTATGAGATAAATGTCTATTCTTATGTCTTTTCCGTTCAGGATATTTACGTCGTAAGAAATCACGTTAGCGTCTATGTAACCTTTTTTGTTGTAATAAGCAACGATTTTCTGTAAGTCTTCTTCAAAAACTTTTTCTTCGAATTTTCCGGATCTGAACCATCCTGCTTTTTTGGTTTTAATTTTTCTTGCCAGTTTTTTAGATGAAATTTCCCGATTACCGTGGAAAATAACTTGTCGGACTCGGACTTTTTCGCCTTCTTTCACATTTACGACGACATCCGTCTGATTGTTGCCGATGTCTTCAGCTTCAAAAGTTATTGCGACATTATGATATTTTCTTTCTTTATATTTATTTTTTATTTTCTTTTCCGTTTCGGCTTTTAAAAACGGAGAAAAATAAGCTCCTTTTTTTAATTCTGTAATTTTTCTTAATGTTTTGTCTTTGAATTTATTGTTTCCTTTAAATTCAACTTTTCGGACAGTCGGATATTCTTTAACTTTAAATATAAGGGCAATTCCGGAATTTGACGGTTCTTCAAATACTTTTACGTCCGAAAAGACGCCGAGTTGGTACAATTTTTTTATGGATTCGCTTACTCTGTCTACAGTTCCTGTTTCGCCTATATGGAGAGTTAAAATATTTTTTATTAAATTTTTATCTATTCTTTGATTTCCTTCAATTCTAATATCAAAAATCACATCGCTTTGAGCAAATAATATTCTGCATGAAATTAGAAAAATAATCAGAACAAGCAGTCTTTTCTGCATGTTTTCCCCCGTCTATTAAATTAATCTGTTTCTTTTTAATTAAATTGTAAACGCTTTCATTTTGCTTACGTTACAAAATAACCGTAAGAGCTTGAAATATGAAAAATCAGTCAAGAATAAGTTGCGTATTTAATCTCAAATACGATAAATTTAGGCTTAACTTATTGATTAGAAAGAAAATAAGAAATAATAACAATTGTTGCCCGATAAATGTTCAGATATCCTTTGCAAGGGTATGAAAGACAAATACGGCTTAGGAATTGACAAGGTTAAGGCAAAAAAGAACATGACCCGGCTTATTAAGAAATTAATATTTCGTCATAAAATTATGATTTATCTTTTTGCCCGACTTGTTTTTTTATATCATGATAAAAACAAAATATTTTAAACGGGAGTTTAGTTTTTGAAGCGTTTTAAAATTTTTATTTTTCCTTTAACGATCCTTACCGCATTTATTTTGCTCAGTTATGTTTACGGCAATAAAAAACGTAAAATGTTTGTTTATTCCGTTCCGGAAGACAGAGCTTATTCCGCAGAGTTATTGCATAATTTGGACGCTTTGCAAAGTTTTTGCGAAGAGGAATCAATATCCGTTTATGTTTTGGAAGTAAAAAACAAGAGAGGTTTAAAACTGGTTCAGGGAGCCGAAGATAAAATGATTCCGCCGGGTCAGACGCCGGAATTCATAAAAAATACTTGTCGGGAATTTTTCAAATAATTTTAAATCTCCCGAATTTATTCTGATTAAATCAATTTTGAAATATTTTTTTGTTTCAGGTAAAGATATTAAGATTTTTTTTGCTGAAAATACGGTCTAACTGTTTATTTCGGAGGATTTCAAATGAAAACTTTTGAAAAAGTGATGCCTATTGTAAAGAAAACGAGACGCAATGCCGCGCTGGGATTATCGATTCTGCTTATCGTAAACTCTATTCAGCTGACTATTCCCAAGATAATTCAGCATATTTTTGACGGTTTCGGAAAGTCGGGTTATACGCATTGGGATGTGGCAAAAAGCAGTTTGTTGATTGCCGGACTGGCTTTGGCTATAGTTGCGTGTCGTTTTTTTTGGCGAATTTTAATTATCGGCGGATCTTGGCTTATTGATCGAGATTTGAGGGACTATTTTTACAAACATTTGATGTTGCTTCCTCAAAATTTCTTTAATAAATCCAAAACCGGCGATTTAATGGCTCATGCGACAAATGATATAAATGCGTTGAGAATGCTTTTCGGCATGGGTTTTATTGCGGCTGCCGACAGTTTATTTCTTACGGTCGCTTCCTTGATTTTCCTGATAAGCATTAATCTGAGACTTACTCTGCTGGTTATAATCCCTTTGCCGATATTGTCCGTATTCATTGCGGTGATGAGTAAAAAAATTCATCACAGATTTTTAAAAGTGCAAAACGCTTTCTCTTTTTTATCCGGTACGGTTCAGGAAAATATTTCCGGTATCAGAGTAGTGAAATCTTTTGCTCAGGAAGACAACGAACTGGAAAGAATGTCAAAAGCTTCTTTCGATTATCTTTTAAAGAATATCGATATGGTAAAAATAAACGGTTTATTTAATCCGGTAATGGGAGTTATTATTTCCGGCTGTATGGGATTTGTTTTGATTTTCGGAGGCAGGGCAGCTGTTCTCGGCAAAATAACCGTAGGCGAATACATTGCATTTTTTTCTTATTTGGGGATGATGATTTGGCCCATGATTGCCATCGGCTGGATAGTTGATCTTTATCAAAGAGGGACGGCATCATTAAAAAGATTGAATCGGATTTTTTTTGAAGATCCCGAAATAACCGATGAAAAAGCCGATTTTTCAATTAAGGAATTGTCAGGGAACATATCCGTTAAAAATCTTTCTTTTCGCTATAATGACGATTCTCCGCAAATATTTAAAAATATCTCTTTGGAAATCAAAAAAGGAGAAACGTTGGCAATTGCGGGAAGAACAGGTTGCGGAAAAACAAGTTTTATCGATTTATTGACCAGAATATACGAAGCGGAAGAAAACACTTTTTTCTTGGACGGACATGATTTGCGAACCGTTCCTTTGGATGTGCTCAGAAGCAACATTGTTACCGTGCCTCAAGATATTTTCCTTTTTTCGGATACGGTTTACGAAAATATAAAAACGGGTAATCCCGATGCTTCCGACAAAGATGCGGAAAGAGTGGCTAAAATTGCAAACGTTTATGATGATATTATTGAATTTTCGGATGGTTTCAATACCGTAATCGGAGAGAGAGGCGTTACTCTTTCCGGAGGTCAAAAGCAGAGAATTGCAATAGCGCGAGCTTTTTTGAGCGATCCGGAAATATTGATTTTGGATGATTCTCTTTCGGCGGTCGATACTAAGACGGAAAGCAATATTTTGGACAGATTAATTCAATTCAGAAAAAATAAAACAAATATTATAATTGCTCACCGAATTTCTTCCATTCAACATGCCGACAAAATAATAGTTTTGGAAGACGGAGTAATTTCCGAATCGGGAACTCATGAAGAATTGCTTAAAAACAACAAATTGTATAAGGATATTTTTGAAAAGCAGCAGCTGAAAGAAAAGCTGGAGGAAAATTGATGTCAAAAGAAAAAAAATACGGTTTGGAGCAAGACAACATTAATGGAAAAGTTTATGACGGAAAGATGATTATCAGGCTTATCGGTTATCTTAAACCCTATAAGTTTCATGTCTTTTTCGCTGCCCTCTTGCTTTTCATCCTGACAGGAATTGCTCTGGTTATGCCCTTGATTACGCAAACGGCAATAGATAAATTTATCGTTTCCGATATTTCTATAGTAAAGCTTTCGGACTCTGAATTAGCCGTATTTAAGAAAAAATACGGAAAGTTGAAGTTGGAAATATATGAAACAAAGAAAATAAATTACGTTTTAATCCCCAATAAAAAACGTTTTAAAATTGAGGACAAAGATTTTGAGTTATGGAAGAAAGACGGTAAAACGGTAAATGAACGTTATATTTTTATTGCAAACACGGAAGAAAACCGCAATCTTCTGAAAAATTTTGAGAGTTGCGCGCTTAACGACAAAAAATTGGCGGTGCCGGAACGAATTATCAGCGAAATAAATGAGAAAAAACTTCTTTCTCCCGAGCAAATAAGGACTTTGAGAGAATCATCTCTGCACGGAATATTGATCTTCGGAATTATTTATTTTGCTTTGATTATTTTACGCTTTATTGTTGAATACGCGCAAATTTATATTGTTAATTATGCTTCCCAGCGAGCCATGTACGATTTAAGAAGAGATTTATTCAAGCGCTTAAATCACATGCCCTGTTCTTTTTTCGATAAAAATCCCGTGGGAAGACTTGTTACGCGAGTAACAAACGACGTGAGAACTTTGGATGAAATGTTGGGTAACGGTTTTATCAGCATAGTTCAGGATTTGGGAATTTTATGCGGAATCATCGTCATTATGCTTGTTCTTAATTGGCGTTTGGCATTGGTTTCGTTCACTGTTATGCCGTTTGTCGGTTTGGCATTGTATTTTTTCAGAATAGAATCAAGAAAGGTTTATCGTTCGGTCAGAAAAAAATTGGCTGAATTGAATGCTCGTTTATCGGAAGATATTTCCGGAGTAAAAATTATCAGACTTTTCAATCAATACAACAATAGACTTAAAGACTACCGGAAAATCAATAAAGAATATTATGACTTATCTTTGAAACAATTGAAAATTATGGCAGTTTTTCGTCCTTTGATCAATGCTTTCAAATATTTTATTTTAGCTTTGATTCTTTGGTACGGCGGTGGAGAAGTTCTTAAAAATTATCTTTCTCTCGGGATGCTGATGGCGTTTATTCGTTATATTGAGCAGTTTTTTGAGCCTTTGAACAGAATCAGCGAAAGATTTAATGTTTTGCAAAGCGCGATGTCCGGAGCGGAAAGAATTTTTGATCTTATGGATAAACCTGTTGCCGATTATCATTTCGGCAAAACTTCCGACTCAAAACTGAAAGGCGATATAGAATTAAAAGACATTTGGCTGAGTTACGGACAGAATGAAGATTATCAGCTGAAAGGAATCAATCTTAAAATAAAAGCAGGCGAAAAAATTGCTTTGGTGGGGCATACCGGCTCGGGAAAGACTTCCGTCATAAATTTAATTTGCGGCATGTATCCTTTCCAAAAAGGCGATTTGTTGATTGACGGCAAAAGCATAAAAGATTATGATTTGAAAGATTTGAGAAGCAATATCGGAACGGTGCAACAGGAGGTTTTCCTTTTCAGCGGTACTGTCAGGGAGAATATTACGCTCGGCGATACTTCGATTACGGACGAAAAATTGGAAGAAATTGCCCGTTATGTCAATGTTCATAATTTTATTAATTCTCAAAAACAAAAATATGATGAACCGGTTATGGAAAGAGGCGCGACTTTTTCCGTAGGTCAACGTCAGCTTATTTCTTTTGCGAGGGTTTTGGCTTATGATCCGGCTGTTTTTGTTTTTGACGAAGCAACTTCCAATATCGATACCGAAACCGAGTTGCTGATTCAGGACGCAATCGAAAAGTTAATGAGAGGCCGAACTTCCGTAATTATTGCCCATAGACTTTCGACTATTAGAAATGCCGACAGAATTATTGTTTTGCACAAAGGAGAAATCGCCGAACAAGGTTCTCATAAGGAGCTTTTGGAAGCTAAAGGCAAGTATTACGATTTGTATCGTTTGCAATATAAACCGGCTTAAAAAGTTTAACGATTGTGTAGATTTTTCAATTTAAATATTGTGCTGCAGATGTTGCCTATAATATGAAAAATACAGTTTGACTTTCGTTTATTTTAATCTTTACAATTTTAAGACAATAAAATTTTATGTCGATTTTCAGTTAAGAAACATGTCGTTTCATAATCGGAGAAATTATAATAATGCCGATAAAATCATAAAAAGTCAACCGGTTAAGGAATATGAACCGGTCGGGAGGAAAAATGGAGTATCCCTTTAATAAAATAGAAAAAAAATGGCAAAAAATTTGGTATGAAAAAAAGATTTTCAGCGCCAAAAATAATGATAAAAAAGATAAATATTACGTATTGTCTATGTTTCCTTATCCGTCCGGAGCATTGCACATGGGACATGTATCCAACTATTCCATAGGGGATGCCGTTTCTCGTTTTAAACTTATGCAGGGATATAACGTCATGCAGCCGATGGGTTACGACGCTTTCGGAATGCCGGCGGAAAACTTTGCCATAAAACATAATTCTCATCCTAAAATAACGACAGAAAAAAATATTGAAATAATGCGCGAACAATTTAAAAGCATGGGCTTCGGTTTTGATCGGGAAAGAGAAGTATCGACTTGTCGTCCGAACTACTATAAATGGGGACAATGGCTTTTTAAAAAAATGTACGAAAAGGGATTAGCTTATAAAAAAGTCTCTTTTGTCAATTGGTGCGATGATTGTACCACGGTGCTTGCCAACGAACAAGTCGAAGACGGTCAATGCTGGCGTTGCGGAAGTTCGGTTCGCAAAAAAGAATTGGAACAATGGTTTTTTAAGATTACCGATTATGCGGAAGAATTATTGGATTTCTCCGGCGTAACGGACTGGCCGGATCGGGTAAAGACTATGCAGACTAATTGGATCGGGAAAAGTTTCGGAACAAAAATAGATTTTAAACTTGAAAATTCCGATAAATTAATCCCGGTTTTCACTACTCGCCCCGATACGATTTTCGGAGTAACTTTCATGGCGCTTGCCCCGGAACATCCGCTTGTATCCGAATGGTTAAAAAATGAAGCTGAAAATTCCGAATTTTTAAAATTTTGTCAAAAAGTAATGAACGAAGATCAAATTACCCGTTCTGCGGATGATACGACTAAAGAGGGATTTTTTACCGGCAGGTATTGCATAAATCCCGTAAACGGCGACAGAGTACAAATATGGGTTACCAATTATGTGCTTACCGATTACGGAACCGGAGCCGTTATGGCTGTTCCGGCTCATGATCAACGCGATTTTATGTTTGCCGAAAAATATGATATTCCGATGAAATTGGTTATTGATGATCCGAAAGAAAAAATTGATCTCGAAAAAATGACGGAAGCCTATGTCGATGCCGGAATTTTGGTTAATTCGGGAGATTTTGACGGTGAAAAAAGCAATGTCGCCAAAAATAAAATTTCTCAATGGATAGAAGACAATAATTTCGGAGAAAAAACAGTTAATTACAGACTTAGAGATTGGGGCGTTTCCAGACAAAGGTATTGGGGAAATCCCATTCCCGTCATAAATTGCGAAAAATGCGGAACCGTTTTGGTACCTGATGAAGATCTTCCTGTATTGCTGCCCGACAATGTCTCGGTGGGAAAAACAACTCAAAATCCTCTTTTAAGCGTAGAAGAATGGGTAAATGTTGCTTGCCCCGAATGCGGAGGAGAAGCTCGCAGAGAAACCGATACCATGGATACTTTTGTGGACAGTTCTTGGTATTTTGCCCGCTACACGGATGCTTTGAACAGCGAAAAAGCTTTTGAAAAAGAAAACGCCGACTACTGGCTTCCGGTTGATCAATATATCGGCGGAATAGAACATGCCTGCATGCATCTTCTTTACGCCAGATTTTTTCATAAGTTTATGCGTGACTGCGGCTTGGTTAATTCAGACGAACCTTTTGCCCGACTTCTTACCCAAGGCATGGTAACGAAAGACGGAGCAAAAATGTCGAAATCCAAAGGCAACGTGGTTGATCCTCAGCCTTATATAGACCGTTACGGAGCGGATACAATTCGTACTTTCATGCTTTTTGCGTCTCCGCCCGAAAAAGATGTGGAATGGAGCGACGACGGCGTAACCGGAGCTTTCAGATTTTTGAACAGAGTGTGGCGTTTGATTGACGAAAACAAAGATTTTATCATAAAAAACAATAAGAATTACGAAGATAAAAATATAAGCAAAAAAATGCAGGATCTTCGTTACAGCGCGCACAGTACAGTCAAAAAAGTAATTGAAGATACGGAAGAAAGAATGCAGTTTAATACTGCTGTAGCCAAGATAATGGAACATACCAATAATCTTTATTCGGTTTTGCCTGATTTGAACAAATTAAACGAAAACGAAGCGGCAATATTTGCCGAAGGCTGCGCGATATTGCCGGGACTTTTGTATTTTACTGCTCCTCATATTGCGGAAGAACTGAACTTTATTTTGGGAAACGAAAATCTTGTTCACGAAAACGGGCTTCCCGGATTTAAAGAAGAATATACAAAAAAATCAAATGTTACTTACGTAATTCAAATATCAGGTAAAATTCGCGGAAAAATAGACGTTCCAGCCGGCACGGATGAAGAAACCGTCAAAAAACTTGCTTTGGAAGTATCTGCCGTTCAGAAAAATACAGAAGGAAAGAGCATAAAAAAAATTATTGTAATTCCCGATAAACTTGTAAGTATTGTTGCAAAATAAGCATAGTCTTACATCTTCCGAAAATAAAAGGATCAGATTTTTATGAACAAAAAAGCCGTCATTGTTATTGCTTTGTCGATAATGTTTTTCTCGTTGTCGGCACAACAATTGCCGATAAAAAATTACTCCGTCGCAGACGGATTGCTGGAAGACTCGGTTTTTCAGATTTCTCAGGATGATAAAGGTTATATTTGGATTCAAACTGACAACGGAATTTCCAAGTTTGACGGAGAGAATTTTACTAATTATACGGAAAAAGACGGCTTAATTAAAAATATCTCAGTCTATTCTTTTTTTTCCAAAGGGAGTTTTTATTCTTTTTCCGATACGGAAATGAGTGTTATAAAAAATGATTCAATCAACTTGTTCGGAAAGGATTATTTTTCATCTTATTTCAATGACTCGATAGTTTCTTTGCAATTTATGTCCGTGGATGATGAAATTGCTGTTTACGGTTTGTCTCAGAATAAAATTTATGTTTATGATGATGCTGAAAATAAGTTTGATTTAAAACATGATTTGAAACCTCAAGTTATTTTGACCGAAGATAAAAACGCTTCTTTTTTGTATCCCAACGGCATGCTTATTTTAGACGGGAATAATATGAAATTTGTCCGTCTGGATACCGGTAAAATTTTTGATGTTGATTTGCCGGATTGGGATTTTAATAAGAAAAACGATTACAGCTTTTTTAAATACGTTCCTTCCGTGAAACCGACGAAATATCCTGATGAAAAGCTGGAAAATATCTTTTGCTATGAGTATAAACCCGACGGTTCGGCTTCTTTGCTCTACTTTGATGATTTAAGTAAGAAACCTGATGTTGTTTTTAAAGATAAATTTTATGTAAGTGTTTACAGCCTTGATAAATACAGAAATTACGGTATTTATTCTGACGGTGAAAATGCTTATTATACAGATTCTTTCGGTCATATTTTCAAAATAAATATACTTAACGGACGTAAAGAAAAATTCGACAGGATTGAAGGTTTATTGCCTTATGTCAGAATAAGATTTGTCTTAGAGCATGAGGGTTGGTTTTGGCTGGCAACCAATTGCGGAGTCTATAAATATAATCTTGAGACCAAAGAACTCAAACATATTACCATTGACGAGGGATTGAGCAGTAACCTTATTTCAGGTTTTTTTATCGATAGAGAAAATGATGTTTGGATTATTACCGATAATAACGGAGCTGATTTTCTGATTCCTTCCAAATTTGAGACTTACTCTGCTAAAGACGGCATGCCTTATTCCGAAACAACCGCTTCGACTCAAACTTCCGACGGAATAATTTGGACATCCACTTACGGGGGACTTTATAAAATCGAACCCGGGGAAAAACCGGTTTATTATAAATTGGATAACAATCTTCCCGAAAAAGATACTTGGGGTATTTTTGCCGACAGCAATGATATTATCTGGTTGAGTACGGTTGACGGCAGGATATTTAATTTTGACGGTAATAAATTTACCGATGTTACTCCCGAAAATTTTATCAAACAGATTTCAATTACCGTTTTTTTTGAATCTCGGTCGGGTGAAATATGGGTACCTTATTTTGACGGAATGTTAATTTATAAGGACCGTAAGTTCAGATACGAAAAATTTTCCGGCGGAGCATGGATTTATAAATTTAAATATGATCCGAAAGGTAAAAAAATCTGGGCTTCCGGAGGAAGCGAAGGACTTTTCGTATTTGATGAAAAAGGGCGTTTTTTAGATCAATTTGAAATAGACAAGGATCTTTTTGATTCGCAAATTGTTGATTTTATGTTCATGGATGATGAAACTATCTGGTGCGTTACTTACGGCTCCGGAATTGCCGTTTTCGATTCTAAACGAGATAAGTTTACCGAAATGATTCAAGAGCCTTTTGAAAATTCTCTTATCATGAAATCAGCAGTAAGAGATTCATTGGGAAATATTTGGTTCGGTACGGTTAATTCCATTTACAGGTATGACGGCAAAGATTTTATAAAATATACGGAGAACGAAGGATTGCCGGGAGGTTCATTCAGAACCATAGGAGCTTACAGAGACATGTCAGGAAATCTTTGGTTTAATTCCTCATTCGGCATAGTAAAAGTTGATCCTTATTCCTGCCTTGAAGATACAATTCCGCCTAAATTATCTTTTTCTTATGTTGAAATAAATAAGAATAAGTACTTGGATGTATCGAAAATTCCGGAATTAAGCTATAAAGACAGAAATTTTGTTTTCAGTTATAACGGTATAGATTTCAGAAATTCGAAAAATATTGAATATTCTTATTTCCTGGAAGGTTTCGATGAAAAACCTTCTGAATTTTCCAAGGATAAAAAAGTTGCTTATACAAATATCTTGCCCGGCAATTATACTTTTCATGTCAGAGCTAAAGATGCGGCAGGTAACGTAAGCAAAGAAATAAGCTGCAAAATAATTATAAACAAACCTTGGTTTATTCAACTTAAAGCTGTTGTTTTGTATGTTATTTTTCTATTTTCCGCAGTGTACTTGTATACCAGACTGAGAATTTACAATTATCAAAAAAACAGCGATAAACTTAATGCCGTTGTTGAAGAAAGAACTAAAGAATTAAAGTTGAAAAACAAACAAATACACGACAGCATGAATTATGCCCGTCGCATTCAACAGTCAATTCTTCCCGATGAAGAAGAAATGAAAGAATATTTCACGGATATGTTTCTTATTTATAAACCCATGTACATGATTTCCGGGGATTTTTACTGGTATTATCGAAATGAAGAATATGATTTTATTCTTTCGGCGGATTGTACTGGACACGGTATTTCCGGGGCAATGCTTGTTATGGTCGGAAAAATTCTTCTTATTAAATTGGTGGAAAATAAACATATTATCGAACCGGCTGAAATACTTAATATGCTTCATGAAGATTTCAAAGCTGTTCTCAGGCAGGATACGGATTTTGAATCAATTCGCGACAGTATAGAAATAAGTCTTTGCCGAATAAACAGAAATACTGATGTATTGACTTTTTCTGGTTCGAGAAGACCGGTTTACAGGTTTACCGAAGAAAACGGTAAAGGCGAACTGATAAAAATAAAAGGGGAAAGATTGTTTATCGGCGGTAAAAGAAAGAATGAATCTCGATTTACTCAAAAAGATATACAGTTGAAAAAAGGAGATATGCTTTATCTCTCTACAGACGGTTTTATCGATCAATCAAATCCGGAAAATAAAAAATTCGGATCAAGAAAATTTGAAAAATTATTGGAAGAATACGCTCCGAAGCCTCTTTCGGTACAAAAACGTTATCTTTGCCATGATCTTGAAGAACATATGCAAGACGAAAAACAAAGAGATGATATCACTGTTCTCGGCATCAGAGTTTAAGCCGAATAAAAAGGATTTCGATAAGCCTTTTTAATAAATCATGTTACGAAAAATTTTTCGTAAAGAACTTTTATAATCTCAAATATAAAGTTATGCTGTCTCGCTCTTCGGCAATCGTAAAATTTGTCGTAATTTGTCTTCTGTTTGGTCTTTATAAGAAGCCGGTACGAATTTAAAATTTGATTTATAGACAAAGATATAATTGCCGTAACCAAAGATTTTTTATTTGATTCAGGTTTGCTTATAAAACGAGTTAAAGACCATGCAAACGCAATTTCACGATGTGTTTTTTTCTTATTTTGGGATAAGTGAATAAGCGATTTAAAAACATGTTTAAAGAGGAAATTTGAGGTTTTAACTTTTTATTTTCAGGGGAAGCGTCAAAATCGATATAAACTTTCTTTTGGGCATATAAAAGAGCTTTATCTATAATGTTTCCCGGATGATTTAATGTCTTTATCAATTTAATGTTTAATTCTTTTCCTGTCAAAAAAGACGGACTTATTGCAAAAGGCAGACAGCATCTCGTGAGAAAGTTTGATGCCGCTAAAATTATCTTATCCGAAATCCTCGCAATTCCTTTATTTGCGGGAATTGAACGAATAAGAACAAGATCAACCGGATAATTTTTTATTTGATCGATGATTTTTTTTATTTTTTGGGGATATTTTTTTAGACAGTTTCCTGTCGCAACGACATAATCGCCTGACGCTTTGGGAAGAGCCGATGCAATCAGGTCTGTATAATTTCCCGGATTTTTGCGACTGATGATTTTAATGTCGTCATATTGAGAACGCAAATCAAAAAGAATCTTAAGAGAATTATCGCAACTTCCGTTATCAATAAAAATAATATCTGCTTTATATCCGAAATTTTCTGCCGAAAGGAAAAATTCTTCCGCTGTTTGTTTAAGCGTATTTTCTTCGTTTTGAACAGGAATAATAAAAGAAATTTCAGTTTTTTTCATAATTACTCGCAATTGTTTTTTTGTTAATAATATTAAATTAAAGGCAAAGATTACCGTTTACATGTCAATATTATTTTGAGGGTAAAGATTATTTGCTGCCATAAATGCGGATTATCGGCGAAATATTATTTCATGACTATATTCGGAACAGTTTAGCGACAGACAGATTTTTTGAAAAAAAAACTTCAGTTTTACATCAATTTATTGACAACAAAAATTCTCTATGGTTTATTGAACCTTTGTCGGAAATAAAATGCGCGATACCGGTATTTTTTCCGTAATTTTTAATATTGATTTAAATTAAAGGAGAATTATGTTTATAGATTTTGCTCGCATCAAAGTTAAAGCCGGACAGGGAGGAATGGGGTGTATCAGCTTCAGACGAGAAAAGTTTGTTCCCAAAGGCGGTCCCGACGGAGGAAACGGCGGTAAAGGAGGAGATATTATCGCTAAAGCCGACGAGAATATAAATACTTTGACGGTGTATCGTTTTAATAAATTGTTTAAAGCAGATAAAGGCAAAAACGGAAGCGGCAATAATAAATCGGGACATTCGGGAGAAAGTAAAATCTTATTTTTCCCGTTAGGCACGGAATTTTTTGATATTAAGGACGGTAAACATGAAAAAATAGGAGATCTTACCGAACATAATCAGGAATTATTTCTTGCCAAAGGGGGAGACGGCGGACACGGAAATGCTCATTTTGCCACATCTCAAAATAAAGCTCCGCGAAGAGCGGAAGACGGATGGCCCGGAGAAGAACGAGAATTGGAAGTTGTCCTTAAGCTGATGGCTGATGTCGGATTGGTCGGGTTCCCGAATGCCGGAAAATCAACTTTGCTGAGTTCTCTTTCGCATGCGGTACCTAAAATTGCGGATTATGAATTTACGACATTGGAACCTTCGCTGGGCGTAATAAACGTTTCCGATTATCAATCTTTCGTCATGGCGGATATTCCGGGAATAATAGAAGGAGCTCATGACGGCAAAGGTCTGGGAATACAATTCTTAAGACATATACAGAGGACAAGAGTTTTGTTGTTTCTGATTGATGTTGAATCAATCGATCCTTTCAAGGACTATCAAATTTTGAAGAAAGAAGTACATCTTTACGATCCTTATCTTGATCAAAAACCTCATTTGATTGCTTTAACGAAAATAGATAAAATACCCGAAGAAGACAGGCAAGAAATGTTAAATATGATAAAAACGGAATTTGAAACAAAGCTTCGAGAAAATATTACGGCTGTTTCTTCGGTTGCTGATTTGAATCTGAAAAAATTAAAGTTTGATCTTTTTGATTTGGTAAAAAAAGAAAATGAGAAATATTGCTGATATAAAAGATTGGGTCTCTCTTTTAAAAGCTCCCGAATTAAAGAACAGGCAAATAAGAGAATTGATAAAAATTTTCGGGAAACCTCAATCTTTTTTGAATCAAGGATTTGATATTTTTAAAAATTGCAGCTTTTTAACGGAAAGCCAAAAGAAAATATTGGCAGATATTCCCGTGCCGGAAGAATGGTCTCGCATAGAAAATCTTATAGATAAATTTGATATTCATTTCATTTCCTTTTTTGACGATGATTATCCTCCTCTTTTGAAAAATATCTATGAACCTCCTTTATTTCTTTTTTACAGAGGAAAATACGAAAGAAAATATTTTAAAAACTGTCTTGGAGTGGTCGGCACCAGAAAAGCGACTTCTTACGGTAAATCGGTAATCGATAAAATTTTGCCTGCCGTAATAAAATCAGGATTTACGGCGGTCAGCGGGTTGGCTTCGGGCATAGATTCGTTTGCTCATGAAACATGCGTCAAAAATAACAGGTATAATATCGCCGTTATGGGTACAGGATGCGAAAAAATTTATCCGGCAAAAAACAGATTCTTAGCAGAAAAAATTATTGAGAACGGTATTCTTTTTTCCGAATTTTTACCCGGTTCCGAAGTCGAACGTTGGAATTTCCCGACTCGAAATCGCATTATAAGCGGACTTTCCCGAGGGGTTTTGGTTGTGGAAGGAGGGATAAAAAGCGGAGCCTTGCTCACGGCAAGATTTGCGCTTGATCAAAACCGAGATCTTTTTGCCGCACCGGGAGATATTACAAGAAACCAATCTGCCGGTCCCAATTATCTTTTAAAACAGGGCGCGGTTCCCGTGTGCGAGCCGGAAGATATTTTGGAGCAATACGGTTTTAACAAAATTAATGAACAACAGGAATTATTTCCGGAATTAACCGGAAAGGAAGACCATATTTTCCAGATTTTACTGGAAAATAAACCTCAGATATGCATAGACGAAATTGTTGTCAAATCAGGTTTGAACATATCTGAAGTCTCTTCGGTTTTATTTATGCTTGAGATGAAAAACGTTATAAAATTCGTATCCGGCAACAAAGTTGCGCCGTTATTCTGATTAAAGAAACTGAGAATTAGAAATTATGTTAAAAAAAATAATTTTTATTTTTTTTCTTATCTCTTTGGGAAGTATATGTTTCGGCGAAGAAATACGACATGTCGTATTTTTGAGTTCTTATAATTTGAATCGTCCTGACGTAAGCAGAATTTATGATGCTTTTGAGACGATAATTAAATTATCCGAAAAGCCGGTTTACCCTGTTCCGATTTCTCTTAATGCCGATAAGGGCTGCAAATCTCATATTTATGTCGATACGGGAGATGCTTATCTTAATTTGATAAAATCTTATTCTCCGGCATTTATTGTTGCTGTCGGAAACGAAGCCGCCGAATTTTGTTTGCGTTGCAACGATGATCATTTTTCCCATATACCCGTACTTTTTGTCAATGTCAGTAAAATGGTTTATTCTTCTGACGATTTACCTGAAAATATTCGTTTTATTCCGTCTGACGTATGTGTTAAGCATCAGCTTAAACTTGCTGAAAGAGTTAATCCCGATTTGGGTAAAGTTTATGTGATTACCGATAATAAAACTAAAACCGGAAACGGTTACAGAGAAGAATTTTTTTGTAAATTAAATAATTTTGATTCAGAATATAAAATTGTCTTCTGGGATAATTTGGAACTTGAAGATTTCATTAAAAAACTTGGTAATCTGGAAAATAATGATGTGATTTTTATCGGCGGTTCAGTTGTTGATCAATACGGACATTTGCTTGATCTGAATGTTTTGACTGAAACAATTAATGAAAATACTTCTGCTTTGCAATATGTTTTTTGGGACTATCAGCTCACTCCTTACACTTTGGGAGGATTTGTCGTAAATTTCCAAAAGATCGGGATTTTTTTGGGTGAAGCGGTTATGGAATATTTATTGAACGGAGTTATGTATAATAAATATGAAAATGAAGAGGTTTCTTTTTCCGAATACATCTTTAACTTAAAAATTATCGAACAAATAGGCATAAATCAATCTCAGCTTCCCAAACCTTATAAAAAGTACAGTTCTCGTAATAATTTCATAAATGACGTTAATCTTTTATATTCATTAATAATCTTTTTGCTCCTTATTATTATTGTACTTTTAATTGCGAGAACAATAGAACCTTTTTACGTTGCAATCGAAAAAACTGTTTCTCTGAATAACGGAGCTTATATCTTTCTTGACAGGGCAAAAAGAGTTATCCGTTCTGATTTTTCCGACAAATATTTTGATTTCCTTTCCGGCGTTTTTGCCGGCTCGATGTTTTCGGAAGATAATTTTCCGAAAGATTTTGTTGAGAGCATTAACAGAATAATCAATAAAAAAGAAATGGATAAAACTGTTAATTTTGAATACAAAAATGATAAAGTATTTTATCTCGGACGAGTAACTTCTTATTTTAACAATAAAAATAAACCGGAATATTTTATTGCCCTGGAAAGGAACGATACGATAAATAAATTTACCGACGATTTGATTAATTTTAAAGAAGATTTAAATATTCTTTTTGAGATATTTTCCGGACCGGCTCTTAAGATCGATAAAACTTTTTATATCCGAAAAGCCAATAAAGCTTTCAGAAAACTGGTTGATTTGCCTGAGGTGGAAATAACCGGTAAACACGTATCTTATTTTATTGACTCTGTTGATAATTCTCCGGTTAACGACAATTTTTTAAAAAAATCCAAAAACCGAGACGTAAAATTTATTTCCGGCAATTTTATTGAAAGAACGGTTATTGATTTTGTTCCCGTATGCGGCTCTTATTTTATGTTATTCGGTAAAATAACGGAATCTTCTTTAAAGCAAATGTCATTTAAAAAAAAGAACAGATTTTTTTCTTTTTCCCTGCTGATGAGTAAAATATCAGATAATATTGAGAATATTGTTTCCGATATTTCTGAACTTAAAGCAATAGAAGAAGAAATCGAAAATAAAGAAGCAGTCGTTAAGTTGCTTAAAATTAAAAGATCAATAAAAAAGGAATTGGACAGCTTTAAAAATACCGGCGTATTTAATGAAAAAGCAATAATTAAGCAACAAAAATTAAATTTGAGCCGAAGCATAAAAAGAATTACCTCAAAAATAGAAAAAAATAATCCGAACTGTCCGGGTTTTAAAATTATATCTTCCGATGAATTTATTATTGAAACAGACAGAAAAATGTTCGGTATTTTAATTTGCGAATTATTGAAAAATGCGTTACAAGCTTCTTTGGAAAACAGGACTGAAAAACCGATAAATATCTATATTTTTGACGAAACGCTTGAGAAATCCCAAGAATTGTTCAGCCGTAAAATCGGGGCGGGAAAATACCTTAAAACAGAAATAATCGATTACGGGGCAGGTATTCCCGAAGAAAAATTAACCCGAATATTCGATCCTCTTTATTCAGCTTGGAAAGATAATAAGCATTCCGGAGTCGGCTTAACTTTCGTCAAACAAATCCTTGATTTGCTGTCAGTCAGTTTTGATGTTAAATCATGTCCGGGAGAAACAAGTTTTGCCTTGTATTTTCCGTATGAAAAAGTTAAGAAGATTTTTAAGGTTTACAGATCCCAAAAAGAGTTTATTTCCCAAAATAAAAATTTAAATAATACAAAATAAAAAGGAAATCGCATGAAAAAATATTATGAAGATGTTATTAAAGGTTTTTTTATCGGAGCGGCCAACATTATTCCCGGAGTTTCCGGGGGAACTTTTGCTTTGATTCTGGGAATTTACGAAAGACTTATTTCGGCAATAAGCTCAATAGATCTTAATTTATTAAAATTAATCAAAGAATTTTTTATCGGCAAGAATAAGAGCGTTTCATTTAAAAAAATTGCTGAAATCACAGATTTATGGTTTTTATGCCGAATAGGCGGCGGAGCTTTTATTTCCATTGTCTTTTTGTCTCGCATAATCGAATATTTTTTGCATTACAGGCACGAAACTGTTTATGCTTTTTTTCTCGGTTTGATAATTCCGTCTTTGCTTATTCCTTACCGAATGATAGGTAAAATCAGGACAAAAGAAGTTGTTGCTTTTGCGACAGCGGTTATTTTTTTACTGGTTATTTCAATTCAATTCGGACATTTAGCCGATGAAAAAGAAATTATGAAAGCTGAGGCGAAGGAGTTGCGTTCCGAAGAATATTTTAACCCTTTTCTGACTGCATCGTCGGGCGCTTTGGCAATTTCCGCAATGATTTTGCCGGGAATAAGCGGTTCTTTTATTTTACTTCTGACAAATCAATATGATGATGTTTTGGCTGCAATTAACTCGCATGATTTTATTTATCTGGGTTTTTTGACGGGCGGAATGCTTATCGGTTTGGTTGCTTTTACAAAGTTGTTAAAGTTTTTAATGACTCGTTTTCATTCGGAAACATTATCATTTTTGCTGGGATTAATGACGGCAAGCATTTATCCTTTATGGCCGTTTAAAAAAATCATGTTTGCCGGCGGCAAAACTTTCTACGGTTCGGAAAATATTTTGCCTGAATTTGATAAAACTCTTGCAATTGCTGCTATTGCCTTTATTTCAGGTTTTGTTCTTGTTATCGTTTTGGAAAAATTCGCATCAAAAAATTCGGGAGAAAAAGATGAACTTGTTTAAAAGCGGTAAGATAAAATTTTTTAATAAATTAAAGCCGGAATTTGAATTTTTGAAAGACGTAAAATTTCTTAAAGGATTGTCGACCGGAGAATTAAAACAATTCAGCAAATTATTGCACGAAAGAAAATTTAAAGAAAACGAAATTATTTTCAAAAAAGGTTATCCCCATGCGGTTTTATACATTGTGGGAAGCGGAGAATTAAAAGTGATTTTGGAAAGAGATGATTCCGCCGTTATAAATTTGGCTACCGTGAAAAAGTCTGACCACTTCGGAGAAATCGGACTGTTTACGGAATCCAATCGCACAGCAACAGTTATCGGTAAAACAGATTCTGTTTTATATGCCGTATCCAAGAGCGATTTTACGGATTTTATCAATATTTATCCTAAAATATCCATAAAGATTTTATATAATATAAGCAAATCTTTGTGCGATAAAATATCCAAAACCAATGATAAGTTGAAGTGATTATGTCTGAGAAAAAAATATTTAATCCCGTAAAACTGACGTTTTTTATTTTTATTTTTGCATTATCCGCTTTTTTGCTTTGGGTTTACGGTAAAATTATACCTTATATAATTTCCGGTTTTCTGTTTGCTTATATTCTGAATCCGGTGGTATCTTTTTTGGAAAGAAAAGGTTTTAAGAGAATTTCCGGTATTTTGCTTATTTATTTGTTGTTGGCGATTTTTATATTTTTGCTCTCTTTTTATTTTATTCCGATGCTGTTTAATCAAATACAAAATCTGGCATCTAATCTTTCCGATTTTTTTTCTGATGCCGATTGGCAGAATAAATTAAAGAAAATTCCTTTTCTTGAAAAAATCATGCCTTTGATCAGAAAAATGGAAAATCGTCTTGATTTTATCGATTTCGATTCTTATAGGCAAAATACGGTTGATTACATTTCAAACAGAGTGCAAAATTTACCTGCCGTTTTGATGAATTATTTGAGCAGTATCGTTAATATCATTTCATTTATCGTTACCATACCGGTTATCGGATTTTTCCTTTTGAAAGATAAATCCTCAATATCAAAATATATAATATCCGCCGTACCGAATCGTTATTTTGAGCTTGTCATAATTGTTTTTGAAAAAATTGACGAAATTTTAGGTTCGTATCTGAGAGCTTTGATGACAGAGATTATCATTGTTGCCGTATTGTCGGCAATAACTCTTTCCTTAATAGGAGTAAAATATTCTTTGATCATAGGACTGCTTGCCGGATTTGCCAATGCGATACCTTATTTCGGTCCTCTTCTCGGTTTGATATTTGCCGTTTTTTCGGTTTTATTTAGCGGGAAAAGTTTTATTGCCTTAGTTTGGGTTATTATCGGAATGCAATCCGTTCAGTTTATAGACAACAATATTATTTATCCTTTGGTGATGGGAAAAAACACGGAGATGCATCCTCTTGTTATTATGTTGACAGTTATGGCAGGCGGTTATGCTTTTGGACTTATCGGAATGTTTTTATCGGTTCCGGCGGTATTCCTGATAAAAGGAGTTGTGGCTGTTCTTTATAAAAATTTGAAAGAATTTGAAATCATATAACTTTTCCGGATGAAATAAATCAATGAATCCGGATAAATTAAATATGAATTTAAGGAGAAAAAATGGATAAGAGCAAAGAATATTTAAAAAAATGCGCAAAAGCAATAGAATTGCAGAATGACTGGCAACCTAAAAACGGAGACTGGTTTTACGGAACCAAAGAAGATTTTGACGACGATGATTTGCCTCAGGATTATTATCAGTTTTTTGACTGCGAGGATGATTATTATGCCGTTTTGCCTAAATATTACAATTTAAAAAAGAAAGAATTTGAAGATGAGACTGATTGTGTTTGGTTGCCGTCTTTGGAAGATATGCAGGGAATGTTGCTTTATGATACGCCGCTGGATGAAATCAAAGATTTTGCCGATTGGGTCGCCAAACTTACGATAAGCGAACAGGAGCGATTCCGAACTACTCATCAATTGTGGCTGGGATTTGTTATGTATAAAAATCATACTATGGTCTGGAACGGAAAAGACTGGGTATTTAAGCAACGTTAATTTTGATTTTTTATATGTCCGGGGAACCGGACTTTTTTTTATTTTGCAAGCGGAGAATTTTAAATGAAAGAATTTGACAGACTGACAGAAATAGTCAAAAAATTACGCAATCCGGAAAAAGGCTGTCCGTGGGATTTAAAGCAAACATCAAAATCGCTGATACCGAATTTTATTGAAGAATTGTATGAAGCGGTGGAAGAAATAGAAAAGGAAGATTATGAAAGTCTTGCCGAGGAACTGGGAGATTTAATGCTTCATATCGTTATGCAGGTTCGGATAGCGGAAGAAGAAAATCATTTCAGTATGGAAGATGTTTTAACCGGTATAAGCGAAAAATTGATTCGCAGACATCCTCATATTTTTTCTTCTCCCGATAATATTTCGGCGGATGAAGTTAAAAAAAATTGGGAACAAATAAAACAATCCGAGAAAAAAGAAATTCGTAAATCTTTGCTGGACGGCATACCTTTCTCCATGCCCGGTTTAATTGTTGCTCAAAGGATGCAGGAAAAAGCCGCTTCCGCAGGATTTGACTGGGACAGTCCGGAACTCGTATTTGACAAAATTGATGAAGAAATAACCGAAATAAAGGAAGCTGTTGCCAATAATAATCAAGACGAAATTGAAGAAGAAATCGGAGATTTATTATTTTCTGCCGTTAATCTTGCCAGAAAACTTAATGCTGACAGCGAAACAGCTCTTAGACGAGCAATTAAAAAATTTAAAGTCAGATTTAACAAAATAGAAGAATACCATCATCGCAACGGTGAAAATATTTACGAAAGCTCCTTGGAGAAATTGGATGAAATTTGGACCTCTGTCAAACGAGACGTATAAAAAAATACTCAGATTTTATCTTGTTATGGGAAGTATATTACTGATAATAATATTTATCCTTTATACGAATAATTATATGCAAAAAAGGCATTTGGAAGCTCAAACCGTTCCTTGTTTATACGGAGAATATGTTCATTTTAAAATAGAGAAAAAATCAGATTCCGGATTATGTGATTATGTCGAAGAAAATATTATCGGAAAAATAGATTATCCCGTAATCGTAACCGATGCCGAAGGCAAGCCTCTGAGTTGGAAAAATATCGGCGTTTTAAATAATACGGATTATAATTCTTTGCCTGAATCGGATCGTGAAATTATTCGTGAAAAATTATGCGAACTGAAAAGTAAAAACAATGAAGTTATTCTGACTCCGGTAAACGATAAATCAAAAATTATCGGTTATGTCTATTATCGGGAATCAGGAGATATTGAGTTATTTAAGATTGTACGCTATATTGAATTAACTGTTGTATTTATATTTATTCTTATTGCTTTCTACATATCTTCCCTCATTAAAAAAATTGAAAAAAACAATATTTTTATCAGTCTTGTTAAAGAAACTTCTCATCAATTGGGAACACCTATTGCCTCCCTGATTGCTTGGATTGAACTGCTGAGACTTAAAGAACCTGTACCCGAAACGGTAAAAGTTCTTGATTTTATGAAAACAGATGTTGAATTGTTGCAAAAAATTTCAAACCGCTTCGGTAAAATAGGTTCAAAAATAAAGTTAAAAGAAGAAGATTTACTTCAGGTTATAGAATCGGTAATTCTCTATTTTGATAATCGTTTGCCCAGGATGAACAATAAAATCAAAATTCATCTTATAAGTAAACTGAAAAACAATAAAATAATTATGGAGAAAGAACTGATCGCTTGGACTCTGGAGAATATTATAAAAAATGCCATTGATGCCATGGTTGAAAAAGGAGGAGATATAATTGTTTTGGTCTTTCAATCCAAAGATACCGTTTATATACATGTAAAAGACGAAGGGAAAGGTATTCCTAAATCAGAATTTCATAAAATATTTGAGCCGGGAGAAACAAGTAAAAAACGCGGTTGGGGATTGGGATTGAGTCTTGCCAAAAGAATTGCGGAAGACTATCATAAAGGTAAGATAAAGGTTTTGGAAAGCAACGCAGGGGAAGGAACAACCATAGAAATTGCCCTGCCTGTTCTTAAAAATATACCTGGAAGTGATAATTTGGATATTGAGGTTTGATCCTGTAAAATTTTAAATTTTAAACTTAAAAGGTTGTCTTAATCAAAAACTTCCGGGCAAAGACCGGATAATAATTATCAATTTGCGCTTGACATAAAAAATAATTTTTGGAATTATTATTTAACGGATCTTGTAATATTCTGATCGGAAAATAAAAATAACTAAACCCGATAAACTTAAATAAAGATCCGAAAAACTAAAATAAGGAGACTGGAATGAAAAGACTGAATTTAGTGTTATTGATTGTTACAACCGTTTTATTTTTAGCAAGTTGCGGAGGAGGATTAAAAAGTCCCGAAAAAATTTATACGCCCGGATGGTGGAGAGTTCAGGATAACAATGATTTTATTTATTCTTACGGAAAAGCTGAAAAAACCAGAGAAAATGCGTCATTTGATGCTGCGCGAAGCAATGCTTTTTTGGAAGCTTCCCAATATGTTGAAGCTCATGTACAGGGTTTGGTAAAAGATTTTATGCAAGAAACGGGAGGAAGCAATCCTCAAGTTACGGAGCTTACCTCAAAAGCAGTAAGAACCGTTACTGATGCTGATTTTTCCGGAGCTATGGTCTCAAACAGCGAAACTGTTATAATGCCTGACGGACGTTACAAAACATTTGTAAGAATAAGCATTCCTAAAGAAACCGTTAACAAAAATCTTGTAAACAACATTAAAAACGAAGAGGCTCTTTATAACGAGTTTAAGGCAAGCCAAGCTTTTAAAGAATTGGATGAAGCCGTAAACTGAAACATCAGAGTATCAATTTTTTATCCCCGAACCTTACGGTAAGGGGATTTTTTTATGAGCATTTTAAAAATTTTTTATCTTGTTAGCAGCAGGATTCAAATAATTTATGGCTTTATCGATATGATAAACTGTTAAATGTATAGTATTCGGGAGATTTTTCTTAGATATTTTTGCTGAAATCCTGCGATTGACGGGAAATTGTTTTGCCGTATTTTTCAATAATGCAGGTTCTTCATTTTTTATCTTTGCTCAGACAAAAAAATAAGGGACATATAAAATACGTCCCGTAAATTAAAAGGAGCCTTTAAGGCAATTTATTTTCTTACACGGAAATTACTTCCTCAACTTCCGGAATCTCTTCTTTAACAACTCTTTCTATTCCCGCTTTCAAAGTAAGCGTTGCCATCGGGCAACCGTTGCAAGAACCGGTCATTTTTACTTCCACGACATTATCTTCGCGAATGTTAACCAATTCCACGTCTCCTCCGTCAGCTTGAATAGACGGTCTTATTTTTTCCAATACTTCTTGGACTCTTTCTTTTGATATCATGATATCCTCCGATATGATCTTTAATTTTTAAACTTTGTAAAAATTAATGCTTTAGTCTTAAACGTCAAATATAATTTGAAAAATTTTTACAGGGAGCGTTTTAATATATCCAAAACGTCTTTTTCGTTAAGTTTTTTAAATTGTCCGACGGAACCGAACAAAGTTGTTTTTCTCGCAATATCCGGCAGCATTTCTTCATTAAACCCAACCTCTCGCAAAGTTTGCGGGATATCTAAAGATTTGAAAAATTCTCTTGTCTTTTTTATTGCTTTAAGAGCTGTATCCGTATCGTTTTTTCCCGATATATTCCAAACATTGCGTCCGTAATCGGCAAAAACTTTTGCATTTTTTTCATCCAGAACGTGTTCCATCCAATTTGGAGTTAAAATCGCCAGCCCCGTTCCGTGAGTTAAATCATTTACTGCGCTTAATTGATGTTCAATTTGGTGGGTTGCCCAATCTCCGGTTTTGCCCATTGATAAAAGACTGTTTAAACCGATGCTGCTTGCCCACATTAAATTTGCTCTTGCCTCGAAGTTTTCCGGGTATTTATAGGCTGTCGGACCGAATTTAAAACAGGTTTTCAGAACTGCTTCAATCATGCGATCCGTAACGTAAGCAGATCTTTCTTTACTGAAATACTGCTCAAAAAGATGACTGATGATGTCTGCTGTACCGGCTGCCGTTTGATGAGGAGGAACTGTTTGAGTTAAAGAGGGATCAAGGATAGAAAATACGGGATAAAGAAGATGCGAGCCGACTCCTCGTTTAACCCCGGCTTCCTCATTCGTTATAACGCTGTTACCGTTCATTTCTGAGCCAGAGGCTGCAAGAGTCAGAACCGAAGCAACCGGCAATGCTTTTTTTATCTTTGCTTTGTATTCGTAGAAATCCCAGACATTGCCGTCATAATAAAACCCTGCGGCTATTGCTTTAGCGCAATCTATAACGCTTCCTCCGCCGACTGCAAGAATAAAATCCGTTTTACTGCTTTTACAAAGTTCTATGCCTTTTTGTACGGATGATAAACGAGGGTTAGGTTTAATGCCGGAAAGCTTCGTATAATTTATCTCCGATTCTTTTAATTGCTCAATAACTGCATCGTAAAGACCGCTTTTTTTGATGCTTCCGCTTCCGCAGCAAAATAAAATGTTTGAGGAGTAACGTTTAATATTTTCGCCTAATTTATTGATTCCGCCTTTACCGAAAATTATTTTTGTTTTTACGTCATAAAAAAAATTATTCATAATTAAAATCCTTCAATGTTATTTATGTTTACTCGGTTGAATAAAAGATATGATCTTTTTTTATTTTTGATTATTTGCAAGTTAATGATCCGTAAAAGCGCGGTCAATTTAAATATTTGAATTGCTGAAAAAAAATGAGTCGGTCCCAAAAGTATCGGACAGCTTTTTTTGCTCTTTTCTCTAAAAATTATTGTTTTTCAGGCAGTAAAATTTACTCTTTCATATCGGGGAACATTAAGGAAACATTCCGCAAAATCAGGTAAAAAAAATACAATTTTTTATTTTAGGACAAAATATAATCCTAATATCAATTATTAAAAATAAATACTATAACGAAAAACTTGTTTTGTTTTCACCTTTTTTAAAAAAAATAATTTTTTTTGCTGATTTGAGACATAAATCGACCTTTTTTGGTACTTATTTATAAAGGGCTTTAAAATTTTCAACAAAAATAAATCCCGGGAGATCTTAAAATGAAAATTTTTTTTAATAAAAATAAATTTGACAAAATAAAATTTAAGAATAAACCTTGTAAATATAAATTTGTTTTTTAATGTCTCAAATAAAGTTAGCATGTTTTAGTAATTTTTTATGGGAATTAAATAAAATGAAAAGTCCTTTTAATAAAAAATTATTCTTTTGCAGTTTACTTTTAAAGTATAACTTAAATAATATCTTCATACTCAAAATACCCTTAGTCTCCGGACAATTATTATTTAATAAAAACAGACAAGCATTTTTTATCGGAAAATACGGCTTTACTTAACCGTATTTTAAGGATAAAAGTCAAAATGAACGGTATGCAGTTTAAACTTAAAATGATAACTTAAATAAAAATAAGGAGGAAATTTTGAGAAAAAAAGAAAATACTTTTAAAACCCGATTTATCCCGGTTTTAATTTTAACAATGATAATTTTAAGTTGTTCTAAAAGTAATCCCGCAGGAAATGATTCAGACGGCTATTGGCAACAATATTTGTTTGAAGATCCGTACAATAATTTTATATCTAACGGATTGGCTTCCGATAATAATTTTTATTGTACCGGTAAGAACGGAATATCAATATTTACAAGCTTTGATACAAAGCCGACAATAAACGATTTTTCTTATATTTCCGCCGGGTATGACAGTAAACCCGTAATATCCCCCAAACTTACCGCTTTCTCCCGCGAAAACAGCAAAACCGGTATAACGTTAGCTAATTATGAAACAAGGAAGGTAAAAGGTCTTTTCCCGGCGAGATTCGCAACTCAATTTGCCGGTTACCAATTTTCTTTACTGACAACTATGCAGGAGTTGGGAGCAATCAACAATCAAAACAGATTTATTACTGCCATAAAAGGCAGAGACAGTCTCGGGGTTCCGGAAACCTGCATAGTTTATGCCGACATTGATCTAAGTAACGATATGGAGCTGGCTGAGCTGGGTTATATGAAAGTTCCGTCTATGAAAGATCCGATGATTTCAATACAAGATATTGAAAGCTTCGGAGATAAATTCTATATTTCATACACCAGTGAGATGAGTCCGCGAAGTCATTATATAGAAATATCCGAAAATGGTAAAATCAGAGAATTTACAAATCATTTTGACGGTTCAATATGCATAATTACTTTTTTTAAATATCAAGGATATTTATGCGCGCAGAAGTCAGATGAGCAACTGATTTATACTTCTGACGGTGAAAATTGGCAACATATGGCGTATCTGACGCCGTTACTATCGGATTTTGAAGAAATAGAAGGATATTTATTTATTTATCTGGATGATAAAATATACTGTTTAGGAGATGATATTGCAAAGTTAAAACTATATCAAATTCCGACAGAGAATTTAGCGGGAAGAACAATCAGTTCAATTAACAAGTTCAATGATAAATTGGTTATTACCACCAGCAACGGAATTTTCTATAAATCATTCAATGAGATTATGGAAGATAAAGAATTACTGAGAAAAATAAACTGAACAGGAGGAAAAATGAAAAAGATTACTTTGGCTTTAACTGCATTGTTTATTTTATCCTTAATACATGCAGAAACATGGATTTATGATAAAAATCATCCTGAATATAATCAGCATGATTGGAGAGCTGATTATTGGGGATATGTCTATAATGGGAATGATGGGGAAGGAACAATATTTACGATGCATTCTCCTTTCTATGTGTTTGATGAAACCAATCTTGATTTCTTAGCCGAGGGACCTGAATCTGATTTTCAACCATCTGACGGGTGGGAATTATTATATGCAAATTTGGGAGACCGAGAAGCCGACTTTGGTGAAAATGAAGTAAAAGTTCTTTTATACAATAAAGAAAGAGGTATTATTAGATTTTTCTTTAGAAAATTGGAAACCGGTGATCACACTAGAGCGTATGCACAAATTCGGGCATCAAGTAATTCAGGTATATTGTCTACAATAACCGGAGAGGGGGAGCATATTTATGCTTTAGATCAGAGGATTAACGTAACAATACCCAAACAGTTGTAAAATATATTGAATATTATTCCAATAATTGGATGTATGCAGACTTTTATGTCGCTTATGATGATATTCAGCAAAGCGTTGATAACCTGCTTTATTTTAAGGCAAGAGCTACTGATGTTCAAAATGTCGACTTAGTTTTAGAAGGCAGAATCCTCAAAGAGCATTCTTCAGCAAGTCCCTCAATATTGGATGATGTTTTATCATTTGGAAATATGATTAGTGAATATGTCGGAAGCGGAAATAAGCTAAGAGATAATATTGCCGATATTCCGAATAAACTTACATCCGAAAGCGGATTAACAACTTTTATAGAGAAACTTGATTCGGGAATCGAGTGGTTAGAAACTAATGGTTTTACACGTGCTATCCCTTATGTTAATATGTCGGCCGGTCTATTAAAATTCTTCTCCGGAAACAGCTCGGGAATAAGCACAACAAGTACAACATTTAGAGGGGATATAACAGGAGAAATTACGACTGAATATTCATTATGTAATTTTACTCTGAATCAACCGGGAGCAACAAGCGGAAGAGTTGATCTGCCTTTATATAATGAAACTTTAGGTGTTGTACAAATAGCTAACTCACCTCAATTAGACAAAAGAACGGTTGGTTCAAGTAATAATGAGGATTACAGCTATCGGTTATCTGTTTTGCCCAATGATTTTCGTATTAATCCCCAATCGGGATTAAATGAAGAACCTTTAAATACTCAAATTGCATATTCATTTAAACTTCAAGGCAGATGGATCAGTAATCCGCCTATGCACTATTCTGCTTATTTAGAAGGAGATCTCGGTGAGTTTGATTTTGTTGAATGTTATAAAGTTACGAATAAAGACGGTTACCCTGTTTATCATTGTTTTACCAAATTTTTAGACTATGATGAAGCTCAAAACATGGTAATTAATACTGACTTTGCAAGAATAATTGATATCGGAGTTAAAATAAAAGCAGAATTTTTATATAATGATCCGGGAAAAGAACCTTTCATATACATTGGAGATTATAAACCGATTATAAATGATCAAGGAAACGGAAGTTATTATGATGTATTGCCCTGCCAAAGAATACAATCTTTTTCTGAAGACCTCACAATTTCCAATCAAACAATTACTATGGATACAAAAGTGATTGTTGAATATGGAGCAACGCTTAGACTTGAAAACTGTACATTGAATTATGGAGGAGATAATTACGGGTTTGACGTTAGAAGCGGTAAATTAGAATTAGTAAACTGCAATTATTATATTGGTAACGGATATATAAAAGCTATTGGTGAAAACAGTGAAGTTATTATTCAATCAAACAGCAATTTGATTATTAATACAGGGATTATTGAAGCAACGGATAAGGCAAAAGTGGAAGTAAATAATTCTCATGTTACACTTTTTAACAGTGTCCTGAAGCTTGGCGGGGCGAGTAACTTTATTCTAACAGATGATTCCGGATTTACAACCGTTGGGAACAGTGAAATTATCGGAAATACATCAGGATATTATTACGATACATCTTCCGGACAGTCAGGTTCCTGTTCTCCGGAATTCGGACACGAAATTTATATGCCGGGAGATCGTATTGATGTTATTAACAGCATATTCAATGTCTCAGAAGAATCGGTAATTCGTAAGGATGATGACGGAGAGCGATGGGATGGTATTTTCTTTAGTGATTGCAACAAAAATATCCCTGATTATGAGCGAGGCTCCAAGATTAAATCAGATATAAGCGGTATCAGCTATATCACAGTTGATAATAACAGTATGCTTAAAATAGAAGATGCGGAGATTACGGATATTCATCAGTTAAAAGTATTAAATAATTCTTATTTGAAATTTGATAATAATGATTATCATCATAATTCAAGCGGAATTTATGTTGAAGCAAGCGAGTATCAATCAAGCGGATCAACTGTCAGAAATAACGGTTCTAACGGCTTAACCGTTTATAACTCATTATATTTGAATTATGTCTCTCCCGGTGTGATTGCGGATAATCAAGGCTCGGGAATTGATTTAAGAAATTCATATTGCCATTTAGCAAATGCTCATATTAAAGACAATACTAATTGGGGTTATATAGATTTTAGTTCAGTCCCAAGTGAATTTTATCTTGATACCAGAATAGAAAATAACGGATATGCCGAAATAATTTCAATGGAAGATTGTTTCCCTGAATTTATGGTACTGGAGCAGGGTTTCCCTATACCGTCCGTTATAGACAGTTCGATATCCAATATTGCTTCGGATCTATATTTGTTGATGGCTTTAGGGGATATTAACAATCCTGTTGATTGCAGGAATTTACTGATAGATATCTCAAATGAAGATCGATTCTTTCCCGATTTTTCTTCATTTATTTTCTATCCTTTCGAAGATATTGATGCAGAATCAATATACATGAGCGGATTAAACCAATTATATCATAAAGAATATATTGATTCGTATAATAGTATGAAAGAAGTGATAAATTATTATCCCGAGTCAAAGTACGCTAAAAAAGCCCTCGGATTTCTGCCGTATATAAATAAAGCTGTCAACGGCAGTGAAGAATCTCTCATTGAATATATTGATACAATTTCCGATGATGCATTAGCGCAAGTTAAGCTTGAAGCTAAGGTCCTGATAAGAATTAATCAAAAACAATATGAAGAAGCAATATCGCTATATGATGCTATATTATCGGATCCTCCAAATGAAGTTAAGGAATTATTGGCTGAGCTTGATCAAGCTTATTGTTATTATAAATTATCTGAAAATAATCGTTCACTTCCCCAAATAAGTCGCAGAAAACCGACTTCGAAAGCTGAATATTATGAAATACACCAAGATATATATAATAAAATTATGGAAAAGACCGGTAATAATTTTAATGATTCAGTTCCTGAAGTTAAAAAAATAAGTTGTACAAACTGCCCCAATCCTTTCAATCCCGAAACTTCGATAAGTTTTTCTTTGCCCTCCGCCGGAAAAGTTAATTTAGCGGTTTACAACACAAAAGGTCAAAAAGTAAAAACTCTGACCGAAGATGTTTACGAAAAAGGATCGCATTCCGTAATCTGGAACGGCAAAGACGAAACCGGAAATGCGGTAAGTTCCGGCGTGTATTTTTATCGCCTCAATCTCGACGGTAAAACCGTCAAAACAAATAAATGTTTGTTGTTGAAGCAGAGAACCGGCGTTTAAATCCCCGGCAAAAGTCGGGGATTTTTTTATATGTTATTCTAACGCTGTTTTTATAATATCGGAAGCAGGCAGTTCATAACCGAATATTTTACATCTTATTTTTACTTTATATGTTGCAGGGATAAAAAATACAAATATACTTAATTATTTAAAAACAACATTTAACTATAGATTTTAACTGAAAAATAAATTAACTGCTCAGCAACGAAAAAAGGCTAAAATTCCCTTCCTGCGGAGGGGGTGCCGGCTTGCCGGCGGGGTGGTTTAAAAGCAGTATAATATTTATTTTAAATACTGCAATCTAACGATGTTTTTCATTCTTTGGTTCCGACAAAAGAACGAAACAAGAAAAACTCCCGATGGCATAAAAACATCTGAAATCTCTGCAATCATGCTTAATTTTTTTAACTCCCAACGCTCAACCGGTGAAAAATTCTTAACGCCTGATCTTGATATTTCCGAGACGGAGTTTTTATAATGTCGGAAGCAGGCAGTTCCTGACCGGATGTCTTATTTGCCGGGTACGGGTTACATTTCTTATATCGTGTAAATAACCTCAAAACCGGCAAAGTATCGGCAGTGTTTATGACTGCCCCGTCAATACTGTTTATTGTCGCCTCTCGCATATATTAATTATTTATTTTGCAAAAATCAATATGAAGATATTAAATTATCAAAAATGAGAACATAAAAAGAGAGCTGCCCTTTCGGACAGCTCTCTCCCTGATTGTCTTGAGTTTAAATTGCTTCTTATTTCATCAACAGAGCTTTTTTTACAAATGTTTGATCCGAAGTTCGCAATCTGTAAAAATACACTCCCGAAGAAACTTTGTTTCCGTTTTGATCATCTCCGTTCCATTGAACTTTATGTTCTCCGGAAGTATGATGACCTTTTGCCAAAACCTTAACTTCTTGCCCTTTTACATTATAAACAACTAATTCTATGTTGCCTTCTTTTTTAAGGTTGAATGAGAATAAGGTTGTCGGATTAAAAGGATTCGGGAAGTTTTGATCAAGTACGGTACGGAATAATTCCGGATTGTCGTCATTATCGCTATGGTTTCCGAGATCATCAATTGAGCGAGGATGAATACCGTAAGAATCAAACGAGAAGTCAACCAATCCGCTGATGAAACTAAAAGTCATGCCGACTGCAGGTTCGATAACAGGATCAACCGAATCAAGATAGAAAAATCCGTCGTCAATTTGTACATCGCCGCTTCCGTCATTAACTTTCCATTCGCCGTAATTGTTTTGGGTTTCGGTAACGGTTACGTTTTCAACTTTTACGAGGCAGGCTTCGTACTCTTCGTTATTTGCTTCATTTGTGTTAAGTATAATCGGTTCAGGCAATTCGTTTCCTGAAGATAAAACTTCAATTTCGATTGAAGCGTTTTCAGGATTTTTCAATTCGGTGAATCCGTAATATTCATCAACTTTTGCCGTGATGTTTATTTCGTCTCCCGTTTGCAAATCTGAATTTCCTGATTGATAAACATAGATTCCGCTCCAGGGTCCTCCTTCCGGCATGGCAAGATAAAAATTATCTGCTCCGTTTGAGAAACCGGTTGCAACGACAAGTCCGGTTGTCGTAACTGTTTGTCCCAAGTAAGGTGAATCTCCGCTTGCTTGATCTGTATATTGAATTTCGTGAATTGAGATTACCGCAGGCGCAAGATCCAGAGAGTAGGTTACTTCGGTCGTTACTTCCGAAAAGTTGCCGTTAAAGATCATTTCGCCCGTAAAAATCCATTCTCTCAAATTTTTCATATTATTTCGTTTATTGCGAGTTGCTTTTCTTGAAGCATCCGGGTCAGAGGGAGTAACTGACAGAGCAATGTTGTAAGAAGCTCCGGCTGAAACAGTGAGAGGAAGATTCAGGTCTCTTGCATTTATCGCAAAATCGTCGTTAGGCAGGGTAACGCTTTCCAAGATCAAATCTGAACCGCCGATATTTTGCAGAATCATATCGAGAACTGCTTCTTCTCCGATTTCAATCATTCCGAAATCAGCCGGTAAAGGAGAAACTGCCAAAGCGGCATCCGCAAATTGGAAATCATCGTCGCGGCGAGGTTCTATTTTGAAGTTTCCGTAAGAATATTGAACTGCTCCGGTGATAGCCGAAATCATGTCTCCGGTTTGCGGAACGTAAGAATAATCTGCATGGTCATCAACTATGCAAGTTCCCGAACCGTCGTTGATTTCCCATTCTCCGTAACCGAGAGAATCGTCGGTTACCGTAACGTTTTCAACTTTAATAAGCACGCTTTCGTATGCTTCGGTATTTACTGTTTCTGTTGTAATCAATACGGGTTGAGCCATCATATCAACGGGACTTACGGTAACATTGGACAAGTTTTGCAGAGTGGTTCTTCCGTAAATTTCGACAACAGTGGCATCGCATTCTACTAAATCACTTTCCGCAACTTCAAGGTCTGATTGAACCGCAATGCCTTTCCAAGCTCCTTCTTCCGGCATAGACATAAAGAAAAGTCCGTCAAACACTGCATAAACAAGACCGCTTGTGTGAACTCGGTTTCCGACTTCCGGAGAATCTCCGCTTGCGTCTTCGGTATATTGAATTTCATAAATTGTTTTATTTTCTGCTTCGGGAGCGGAAGAATTAGGCATTCCGGGGGTTCCGTTTTCTATAAAAGAAATCTGCCAATTGTCGGGATTAGCATTATCGGATGAAGGATCAATTAATTCCAAAGAAGGACCTTGTCCGTCTGCTTCACTCGGCCAGTCTCCGCCGTCTGCATAAGTTACATTATCTTGTTCAGAGCCTGAGGCATCGGAAAGAATAACGGTTTCTCCCGTATTGTTTAATCCTCCCGAAAATGAGCCTGCAACATTATCAAGCTCATAATAAGCCGATAAAGAATCAGCATTGTGAGCAACAACGATATATGAATCGGCATCTAAAACCGTACCTTCCGCAAAAGTGAAATTAACCGCATCCGAAATTGTCCAGCCTGATATATCAACGGCATCGGAAGAATTATTGTAAAGTTCCAAAAATTCAAAGAACTCATCATTCCCTATGCTTGCCGGGGGATTGTAAGCTATTTCGTTGATTACTATGCCGGACGGAATAACGTCTATATCCAAAGAATATGAAACGGGAACTTCTATATTTGCGTAATTACAATCAATAATAAGAGTTCCGTTAAATTCAAAGTCTCTTGTCTCTCTTCTTCTGTTTCTTGTTGCTGTTCTTTGAGGCGCTGAGGGAGTAACCGAAAGAGTCGCATTATAACTTTCTCCGGCAACAATCGTTAAAGGAAGATTTAAATCTCTTTCGTTAATTGCAAAGTCATCGCTCGGCAAGGTTATTGCTTCTATAATCAAATCTGAATTTCCGGTGTTGGCAAAAGTAAGATTTAAGCTTGCT
>PDOO01000010.1 GCA_002742885.1 Candidatus Cloacimonadota bacterium | reverse complement strand
AAGCTTGCTTACGCCGATGGTACTGCACGGGCAACTGTGTGGGAGAGTAGGAAGCCGCCAAAATAATAGCCTGACCTTTTTTTTTATTTTAAGATTTAAGCAAAATGATGCTTTACGGAAAGCAAATTAAAGAAAGGATTAAATTTTTATTTTTAATTAATAAGCCCCTGAGACAGGGGCTTATATTGGTTATTTCTTCTGAAAAAAATCATTAAATTCAACTTTCAGCATACGGCTTAAATCTTCTGATTTATCGGTTTTTGCATAAACAACTGCAAAAACAGGATTGGTTTTATAATCCATTTTCGCAAATTTCATTATCTCGCCTTTCAGATATTTTTTGAATTTCGGGTAATCGGGGGCATCAGTTTTAAGATCAACTGCATCACCGTTGTAAGCTAAAATCCAACCGTAATATAAACCTTTTCTTTCTGACCAAATATGATCCCAATCAAAATTAGAGTTATCAAAAAAAGCCTGAAAAGGATTGATGTTAAAAGCATGATATGTTAAGTCTCCCAAACCGAATCCCCCGAACCGGAGAGGATTTATTTCCACCGGAATAATCGTGTTGCCCGAAATTTTAAATTCGGCATGAAGAGGAAAGTTTTCTGCATTCAGAATTTTATTGAGTTTTACGAAAAACTTTTTCAGCATATAAAAATATTTCTTGAAAATTTCTTCACCGGTATAATATAAGACATGAAAATATGATTTCTTTTCCGCAAAAGGATGATGATAAATATTTTCAATTTGAGGATTTTTATCTTTATCAAAGAACATATCGACGGCAAATTCGTCTCCTTCAATATATGATTCAATAATAACTTCTTCGGTTGCCAAAACTCTTTCATCCCAAGAATTTGATTTACTTTTAACGTCTTCCGTGAATTTATTCTTTAAATCGGCAAGAGAGTCTTTGCCGCAAAATTCATAAACGCCTGTTCCGAAAAAACCTCTGACGGGTTTTAAAATATAACGTTTATTGTAATCCAATTTTAACTTATCCAAGTCATTTATGTTTGTTTTCTTAAAAAAGAAATCCGGGAACATTTCCGCTGTAAGCTCTCTGAATAAAAATTTATCTTTAAGTTTAAGTATTTTCTCTTTAAAATTTTTATCTTCAAAATTATCCGAAACTTTTGCCAAAGCTGTTTCTGACGGAATATAGCACATGTCTTCTTGACGAATAACCAAGTCATTTATTTCATTATCGTCTTCATGTAAAATTTTAATATCTTTACTCAGATGTGAAAAAAGATCAGATGTATAATCACTTCCCGTGATAATATATTTCATAGTTCCTCCTGATTGTATGCAGGTTTATTTCAGGGTATTTTTGTATCTGTTTTAAAGTTCGTTTAGAAAAAAAACTCCGGGCAGCAACCCGGAGTTACGATTATTTTATTGATTGGGAAGAGCCAGACTCGGAATCGGATCAAGTTCAGGATCCCGAGGAGGATCTTGCTTAATCTGATCAAGCAGAACTTCTATTGCTTTATCGAGTTGCGGATCTTTATCTTCATTATAATCTTTCGGTAAAATATCTATTTCTATATCCGGATCAGTTCCGTAATTTTCAATTTTCCATCCGACATCTTTAAACCAGAAAGAAAATTCCGGTTGGGAAGTAATTGTTCCGTCCACTAATTCGTGTCTTGTCCAAATACCGACAACGCCTCCCCAGGTTCTGGTACCGATTAATTTACCGATTCCCATTAATTTGAAAGCGTGAGAGAACATATCTCCGTCTGATCCGGCATATTCATTGGTAACGGCGCAAATATGCCCTTTAACCGAGTCAACCGGATAAGGTTCTTTGTCAAACCAGCGAGTTTGGTCGTAACCGATTCTTTTGCGCGCCAATTTTTCCAAAATAAGAGGAGAAACGTGTCCGCCCCCGTTAAAACGAACGTCCACAATCAGTCCTTCATAATCGAGTTCTTTCAGAAAGAGTCGATGAAATTCCGCATAACCGAATGTGCCCATATCCGGAATATAAACATAACCTAATTTTCCGTTTGATTTTTCATGGACGTATTTTCTATTAAATTCAATTTGATCTCTGTAACGCAATTCGGTTTCGCTTGAAACGGTTTTAACCGTTATGTAACGAGAGTTTCTGCCGTCTTCATCGGCAACTTTAAGTTCTATTTCTCGATTGGCGTAATTTACCGATAATTGATAAGGGTGAACGGAAGAAGAAACTGATTGACCGTTAATTTCTCTGATGAGCATTCCTTCTTTTAAATTTATGCCCGGTTTCAGTAAAGGAGATTTCCCTTTCCAACTGTCGCCTTTCAAGATTTTATCGATTTTCCAGGCTCTGTGCTTGGAATCATAAGAAATATCGGCTCCTAGATAGCCTGTTGCGTAAATCGGGCGAGGTGAATAATCCCCTCCGAATTCGTAGCAGTGAGAAGTTCCCAGTTCTCCTTGAAGTTCCCAAACCAAATCGGACAGTTCTTGTCTGACTCCGCAACGATCAACCAGAGGAAGATAACGTTGTAAAACCAAATCCCAGTCTATTTCCGACATGTTCTCGTTCCAGAAGAAATCTCTTTGCAATTGCCAAGCTTCTCTTAACATTTGCTTCCATTCCGCTACGGGTTCTACTTCCACCTTTATGCGATTGAGATCTATTTTACCTGATTTTTTGTTAAATCCGGCGCTTTTAAGATCTTCGGGTTTGGTATTTACCGAGGTCAAAATTGCTGAGTCTCCGTAATTAATCAAGACGGATTGACCGTCTGCCGTAACATGATAATTTTCTATGTCTTCTTCAAAAACGGTTAATTTTTTGGTTTTGAGAGAGAATTGCGCTAAATTTATTTTTTCATTCTCTGAATAATTAAGCATAAAGACCTTATCTTTTACGGGAATTAACTTATTATAGTAAGAGAGTTCGGAAGGCAATTCAATAATTCTGTCTTCTATATCTTCAAAGTCGATTTTTACCGGTTTTACTTCATTTGCTTTCTTTTTCTCTTCGCCTTTATCTTTATCGGATTCAGGATTTTCAACGTAAGGCTCCGTTTTTTCTTCCAAAGGCGAAAATTCTTCTTTGGAAAGAATTACTATATAAGGCTTGACTGCTTCCGGGAAACCCAAGTCAAAATGAACCGTATCGTAAACCGGCTCGAAGTTTCTTATTGAGGAGAAATAAAGATATTTGCCGCTCGGATCGAAAGCTGGAGCAAAATCTTTATTTATCGGTTCGCAAAGAGGATGAATTTCTTTTTCGTCTATGTTGTAAAGATATATTTGAACGGTTCTTTTGTCCGGATTTGAAGCCCATGTAATCCATTTTCCGTCAGGAGCCCAATTGAATCCGTCCAACATGCCGAACTTATTTTGATCTATTACCGTTACGGTTTCGTCTTCAAGATTTGCCAATAAGAGTTCGTTGCGATGATTATTTATCAAAAGTTTGTCTTCCGTCGGAGAAACCAGTACGTCGTAAGGTCTTCCTATATAAAGCTTTTCCAGACTTTTAACCAGTTTGCCGTTTGAAGTGTTGTAAATTTCGATATGAGGTTCGCCTCCTTCGTCACTGATGACGGCTTGACGTTTGTTATCTTTGAGCCAAACCGGTAAGCGATAGCGAACTCCCTGTTTCTTGCCTATTTGCTGCAAAGCTCCGCTCCAACAAGGCATATTGAATAATTTACCTCTGGAAATAACCGTAATCTTTGAGGCATCCCGATTGGTATTTATCAATTCAAGATTTTTGGTAACGGGAACAAATTTTCGTTGTTGAGCTCTAAACGGAGAGGGATAGACAAATTCAAGTTTTTTGTCGATTTTCTTTACCGGGTCGTAAACGAAGATATCCGCTCCGGCATGATAAACTATTTTTCTGCCGTCCGTTGATGCTCTTCTGGCGAAAAATTCTTTTTGATAGGTCTCTTGTCTGACATTGCTTTCGTCAACATTGCAGGAATATACATTGGCAACTCCTTCGTGATCCGAAATAAAATAGAATCTGTCTTTTATAAACATCGGACAAGCCAGATTTCCGTTTAATTTTTTCAGAAAAGGTTTATAATCCAAAGAATCTTTTTCCGCAATAAGGAAAACTCCCGCCGTTCCGCCTCTGTAACGTTTCCAGCGAGCGGGGTCATTGGCGTTGCGGGCAAGTACGGTATGGGTTTTGCCGTAAATAATATGAGAAGCTCTGCCGAGTTTAATTTTTTTAGGCTCTCCTCCTTTTAATGAAATACTCCAAATTTCTGCTATTCTTGCTTGTGAAGAAGCGTAATGGCTTGTGAAAAGAATATTATTGCTTTGCCAACCGATAATGCTTGAGACACCGCCCGTGAAAGTAAGTCGGGTTGCAGAACCTCCGTAAGCCGGCATAACGTAAACTTCATTTCCGCCTTCTTCTTTTCCGCAAAAAGCTATTTTTTTTCCGTCCGGAGAGAATTTAGGTGATGAAATTTCAGCAAAATTAGCCGTTAATCTCATTGCCGGCTCACCTTTTTCAGAAGTCAGCCAAATATCTTTTTCTGAAACAAAAATTATTTTATCTTTGGATATATCAGGGAATTGGTAATAACCGTTTTTTATTTTTTGCATGTACTCTCCTTATAATTTTTTTCTCCGGTAACGTCATTTTTTTGCTGAATAACGTCAATAATAAAAGCTTGAAATATCTTTTTAGCCATGAAAAAAAAGAAAATAAATCATCATTAACTTAATGATAATATTATCTTTTATTAATATAAACACAGGCTTCCGACAAACTATATCTTCTTATATTTTAATAAAATTTAAATTTTTCATTCGGGAAAAACAAATAAATATACATATTTTCATTGTCAAACAGGCGTATTTTTTTTTACAGACATCAATATAAAATATTATAATCAGAGGTTTTTTATGAATGTATTGATTATCGGATCGGGCGGTCGTGAACACGCTATGGCTCATAAATTTTCAAAGAGTAAAAAAGTTAATAAAGTTTACGTTGCGCCGGGCAATCCCGGAATGAAAGATACGGCGGAGACAATTTCCCTCAGCAGTAATGCCGAAATCATTGAATTCGTAAAAAAGAATAATATCGAATATGTCTTTATCGGTCCAGAACAACCTCTTGCCGACGGTTTGGCGGATGTTTTGAATGCCGAGCATATTAAGGTTGTCGGACCTTCCAAAGCTGCCTCGAGAATTGAAAGCAGTAAAGAATTCGCCAAAAACCTGATGAAAAAACACAATATTCCGACAGCTGAATTTGAAAGCTTTTGCAATATTGACGAAGCAATGGAATATTGTCGCAAACAGAATTATCCTCTGGTTTTGAAAGCTGACGGTCTTGCCGCCGGAAAAGGAGTGATTATTTGTCAAAATTTTACGGAAGCTCATGATTCCCTTATAGAAATTATGGAGAATAAAAAATTCGGAGAATCAGGCAACTCTGTTGTTATCGAAGAATTTATGAACGGATGGGAAGCTTCTGTTTTTGCTTTTTGTGACGGGGATAATTTTGTCGCAACTGTTTTTTCACAAGATCACAAACCTCTTCTTAACGGTAACAAGGGACCGAATACAGGCGGAATGGGAGCTTATGCTCCGGTTCTTGAAGCCGAAAAGTTTCGACGCGATACGGAAGAAAAAATAATTGCTCCCGTTTTGCAAGCCATGAAAGATGAAAATTGTCCTTACAGCGGTGTGCTTTATGCAGGATTAATGATCACTGATGAAGGTCCTAAGGTCGTTGAATTTAATTGTCGTTTCGGAGATCCGGAAACTGAAGTTGTTTTGCCTTTGCTGAAAACCGATCTTGCGGATATTTGCGAAGCAATCTCCGATAAAAAAATAAATGAAATGAAACTTGAATGGGAAGATAAATTTGCAGTTACGGTCGTAGCCGCATCGCAAGGATATCCGGGATCTTACGAGAAAGGATTTCAGATAAACTGTCCCCGTGAAACCGGAGAAGACAGCATGATTTATTTTGCCGGCGTAAAAGAAAATGAAAATAATCTCGAAACAAACGGCGGACGAGTTTTAACTGCAACGGCTTTAGCAAAAAACAAAACTGAAGCAATTGAAAAAGCTTACGAATTGATCAGACAAATTAAATTTAACGGAATTTATTTCAGAACTGATATCGCTCAGCTGTAAACAAACAGGGCAAAATAATGTTTTTTTGAATACATATTTAATTTAATGTGAGATGTTTAATGATAAAAAAAATAATATATCTTTTAATTTTTACCTTCACAGCGACTTTTTTGAATGCTCAATTCAGAACAAAGTCTTTATCCGAAAGAAAGGTTCTTTTGGAAATAGAAAACACCGATTACGAACTTAAAAGAAACGGCGAAGATATTGTTGAAATTATTGCCGAAGGATCTTTGAATGAGAGTATTGCCGGCAACCCGATCTTACCTTATTTCGGAGATGTTTTAGTTGTTCCCGAGAATGGCGGAGCTGAATTTAAGGTTGTTTCTTTTGATAAAAAAATATATGAAAACGCTGTGCTTGAAAATTACAAAGATTTTGAGCTTGAAGATGGTTTGCCCGTTTATTTTGATACTAAGAAAAGCAGAAACGAGAATAAATGGTTCCCGGATAAATTGGTCGAAAAAGGAAGCGAGTTTTGTCAGGGAACAAACAGATTTACGGGAATTAAAGTTTTTCCCTTTAAATATAGTCCTTATCTTAAAAAGCTTATCGTGTATGAAAATATCGTTATAGATATTGATATTAAAGGAAAAATTGATCGGAAAAACAAAAATATTCCCGTAAGCAGTTTAGCAAAAGCAGCGTTGAATTACGAATATGCCGATATGTATTCTTTTGCGCCTAAACCTTATGCAGAGAATATAAGAAAAAGAGAATCAGTCTATCCCTCTTTTCAATTTGTTGTCGATAAAGAAGGAATATATAAGCTAACTTATGAAGAGTTAAATGATTCCGTTACTGTTTTTAAAGATTCTTTGAATTTCGCAACGGGATTTGATTTAAATACGATTGATCCCAGATTCTTTCATCTCAGAAGCGAAGCCGGAGAAATTCCTGTTTACATTAAAGGAGAGAAGGACGGACATTTTGACGAAGGCGATTATTTGGAATTTTACGGAGACAGACATTACGGAGATTTCGGTTACAGCGACGATTACACTGCGGAAAATGTTTACACTTTAACTTATGAAGATACTCACGGGGCAAGAATGGCAATTGAAAACGGAGGTTTGGTTATTTCCGACAATACGCAGTTCACGGTTCCGGAGGCTTTTGAACAAACTGTTCATTTTGAGGAACAAAACTCATTTAATCGTCTCGGATTTTTAAATCCTTCCGCCAGAGAAGATTTGTTTTTCTGGAGAGAAATAGACGCTCCCGATATGAGATTTATTCCGGTAAATCTTCAATATCCTTACGGTTCCAATCAACACGACTTTTTTGTAAAAGCATGCCTTATGGGTATTTCACATGCTCGAGACTTACCTTCTGATCAACCGGATCATCATGCTTACATAAGATTTAATGCTAAATTTATAGACGAACACTATTGGTTCAGAAGAAGTGAACAAATTTTTGAGAATGAAGAAGGATTACCCAACAGTTTTTTGCAAAACGGAGAAAATAAACTTTATATCAGTCTTCCCGGAGACGTTCCGGGTTTGGATATTGTTGCTTTGGATTATTTTGACGTGAAGTATTGGCAGGAATATAAAACCGATGAAGATTTTCTTAAATTTACAAAACCTTCGGATGAAGAACCGGGATTATTTCAATTTGAACTCCAAAATTTCAGCTCTGACAGCGTTTCCGTATATAAAATCGGAACTTCAAAATTTGAAAATATGCAGGTAGAGTCTTTTTCGCAAAACGGAACGGCTCCTTTTACCGTAACTTTTCAGGATCGGGTTTTTGATCAAAACACTGAATATATTTGCGTAACTGAAAGTAAAAAACTTTCCCCGAAACTTATAAGACCGGATTATGAATCCCGTTTAAAGTCAACTGATAATTACGCTAATGCGGTTATTATTACTTCAAGAGACTTTATTGAATCTGAAGGAACTCTTTTGTTTAAAGAACTTTGGGAAAATAACTGCTCTATGCCTGACGGCAGTCCTGTCGTAACTCAAATAGTTGATGTCCAAAATATTTACGATGAATTTAATTTTGGAATAAAATCAGCTGACGCAATTAAAGAGTTCTTAAAATATGCTTATTTTAATTGGGGTAACGGTGCAACCGGAACGCAAGCCAATTATGTTTTGTTGCTCGGGGACGGTATTGCAGATGAAAGAGATAACAGCAGTTCTCGAAAATTTAATATTATTCCGACAAAGATGATTTTTCAGTATAAATACGGAGCCTCGCCGTCAGATAACTGGTATGGCTGCATAGTCGGAGACGATAAGGTTGCCGATATAAATATTGCGAGAATCTGTGTCTGGGAAGAAGATCAGATTTTACCGATTGCCGAAAAATCTCAATATTATATGGAAAATCCCAATTACAATGATCTTTGGCACCATAACGTTACTTTAGCTGCCGGAGGAAAGGCATCTGATGCAAATGATATATTTGCTCAGCAAAGCGAAAGATTGCGAAAAATAATCCCGGAAAGATATAATGTCAGCAGAGTTTATACCAATACCTCTACCGTTTCTCCCGATTATCTCGGCGGTACATTTACTTTGAAAGACGATATGGATGACGGAGTATTGTTTGTACAGTTTATGGGACACGGCGGGGGACAAATTTGGGCTGATTATAATCTGTTGAATTTTAACGACATTGAAACTTTGACGAATGAAAATTATCCGTTTGTCGTAAGTCTTTGCTGTTATGCTTCGGCTTTTGATTCTCCCGGCAGCAGATCGATGAGCGAAGCTTTTATCGATACTCCGGAAAGAGGGGCAATAGCTCATTTGGGATTTTCCGGGCTCGGTTATTTGTATGAAGACGAAAATTTTTCCCGTAAACTTCTTGAAGCAATGTTTGAAAAAAAAATCAGTAATGTAAGTGAAATTATAACTTACGCAAAAGCTAAGTTTTATGCTGTTTCGGGAGGACATGCCGGACATGCTATTACTACGGGAGCATGTTTAACCGGAGATCCTTTGATTAATTTTTATTATCCTCAAAAAACTGCAAGCATAACGATTGATAATTATACGCCGGAACAAGGAGATACTATTCGAATACAAGCTGATTTCCCGGCGGAAGCATTAGGAGCTGAGTTTATTGTTCAAGATGAAAATGAAATCGAAATGAATATCCCTTATGTTTTGCCTGTCATAAACGGTTCTGCCGTTTTAAATTATAAAGTAAAAGAATCTTCGGAGCAGGTTTATAACAGGAAAATAAAATCCTATGCTTATTCCGATTCCGGAGAATACAGCGCTTCGACGACAGTTGCCGTAGGACAATCGGCTGTTTTCGATGTAAAAACTGAACCTGAGTACCCCGCTGCAAATGATTCCGTCTTAATTCTTGCCGGATGTTTTGATAAAGAGGGAATATCTGAATTTAATTTGATTTTAAATTATATAACTGTAAACGATACGAATATAATAGCCATGAACTCAATCGGGGATAATCATTTTGAGGCATCTTTTAAAATACCTCCGTTTGATGCCGGAGCAAATATTTATTTTAAGTTCGGAGTTGTAAATGCAGCAGGCGATTATTATGAAACAAAAGATTATGTTTATTATGTAGAAGGTCCTGATCTTGTTTTATCCGAATATGAAATTATAACCGAAAATCAGCATCCGAAAATGGATGTTTTGATTGAAAATACGGGCAATACTTCTTCTCCGGCTTCGGAAATAAGATTTAATTCTGTCGGCGGAGTAAATGAGTTCGGACGGTTAAGTCGCATATTAAGGGATTCTGTTTCTTTCGTAACAGCCGTACCGGAAATTCCGGCTAATGAAAGCGTACATGTTTATTTTGATTTTCCGATTTATTCGGGAAAACAACTTTTCCAAATGACAGTTAATCCGGAAAATGTTTTTTCAGAAACAAATACAGCTAATAATTCGGCATTTTTTCAGCATGAAATGAATATGGCTTATGTCGGTCCAGGAAAAACCGAGATAGAAAGTTTAGACGGATTCTGCCGAATTGATTTTTCCGGTTTTACGGAGCGAGACTCATTGCTTGTTTCTCTTGAAAAAGCAGAATTTAAAGTGCCGATAAATCAGGAGTCCGCAGTCAGAGTTTTGATGCCTGATTCAACTTATTCGGAAACATATAGAATAGGTATTCATGAACCGGGATTAGCAGATTCCTCAGGCTGTCTTTCAGGAAATAAAACCGTAACTTTTAATATAAAGTACGATGTTGCAGACAGCATTAACTTGGAGAATAATATGAATGCCGACCCGTTTATTTACAGATGGAACGGGGAATATGAAAAATGGATTAAAAAAGGCGGAATATTAAATGTTCAGGATTCTTCGGTAACGGAATATCTTAACCGAATAGGAGAGTTTACGCTTTTGTTTAATAATGATGATTTTGCTCCCTCAATAGACGTAAATATTGAAGATCAGGAGTTTACTAAAGAGAGTTATGTCTCAAAAGACGGAATTATATCTTTTGTCTTGTCTGATGCAAATGGAATAAATGTGTCTGATAAGGAAATAAATCTTTTCCTTTCGGGAGTGCCTGTACCGGATGAGGATTATGTCGTAACAGCTTTAAAGGGACACTTGAATCAGGTTCCGATTAAATATCAGATAGATTTGGAAGACGGAGTTTATGATATTACTGCCGAATGTACTGACGTAAACGGGAATTATGCCGAAAAAACGGTTGAAATAAAAGTAAACAGTAAATTTGACATTAGTAATGTGGCGAATTATCCTAATCCTGTTCGTTCGATTGCCGTGGAAGCAAAAAACGAGGGGAGAACAAGGTTTACTTATGTTCTGTCCGACGATGCGGATTACGTCTCTCTTAAGGTTTATACCGTATCCGGGCGACTCGTTAAAGAATTTAAAAATTTACCGACGGCAATAGGTTATCATGAATTTCCCAGAACTGTTTTAGGGTGGGATTGTCGAGACCAAAACAATGTTTTCTTGGCTAACGGAGTTTATTTTTACAGGCTTACGGCAAAGAAAGGAGGCAAAAAAATTGAAAAAATACGTAAGATGGCTATTTTAAAGTGAGACTTTGATGAATACTGAAAAATTAATTCTTTTTTCCTTTTTGCTTATTTCAAGCTTATTGCATGCCGGGCGTTATGCCGGCGATTTCATGATGATAGGAGCGGGAGTTCGTCCTCTTTCCATGGGCGGAGCTTATGTTGCAACAGCTGAAGGAGTTGAAGCAATATATTGGAATCCTGCGGGATTGAGTCAAAAAAAATCAGCGGAAATTGCTTTAATGAGAGCTTTTCTTTATGAAGATCTCGCTTCCTACGATTTTATGGGATATGTGCAACCGTTGCCGAATAATGTAACTGTCGGCATAAGCTGGACCAGGCTTTCTATTGATAAGATTCCCGAGTTTAGTGAAAAATGGTTGGTCGGTACCAATATTGACGAAAGAATATTGAACTCTGATCTTCATTTGCCGGGAGTACCCGACGGATATTTTTCCGGTACGGATGATTTATTTCAATTCGGATTTTCCAAATATATTAGAAAAGATGTTGATATGGGGTGGCTTTTCTTTGAAATTCCTGTTGATTTCTACTTTGGATCAAATGTAAAGTATATCAAAAGAGAGCTTTACGATAATGTTGCTGCGGGAGTGGGAATTGACGGTTCTTTCTTGACAAAACTGCCTTTCAGCGAACTTGTCGAGGTCGGTTGGTTCGGAGATCTTAAAATCGGCATTAATGTTCAGGATATAGGAGGCACCGTGTTAAGTTGGGATACTGAATCTGATCACGAAGATGAAATTCTTATGAATACAAAATTCGGGGTTGCCTATGTTCAACCTATATCCTCCTTGAAATCAAAATTAACTTTAGCTTGGGATTCTGACTATGTTTATAAACAAGTAAACCATTGGGGATTTGAATACGATTTTCGCAATATTTTTTCCGTACGCGGAGGTTATTACGATAAAAACTATTCGGTCGGTCTGGGTTTTGAGTTTTATAAGTTTGTTTTGGATTACGGATTTATAACAAATCCGCTGGGCAATACTAATCGTGTCGGACTTAAATATTTATTTTAAAGGGAGTAAATATGATTAATTCAAAAAAAATTTTATTATTTTTATGCTTTGGCTTTTTATTGTTTTTATTCGGTTGCGCCGGTGATTCGGCAGGCGGAGATCATACGCCTCCGATAAAGCCTTTGCTTATTCCTCATATAGGTAACTTGGGCGATAAAGATCAAAATAATAATTGGGTATCCGGTTTTGATGAACAAAAGTTGTCGGATGAGAATAACGGTATTGATGCTGTAGATGATGCCGATTGGATAAGACTTATGTGGTATCCTCTTAAAGATCATGATTTGGATTACTTAAGAGTTTACAGGTTTTATGAAGATTATTCAGGTATCCAAGGACTTACTCTTATTGATTCAGTATCCGGCAATTTAAATTTGAACAACAGTTATACCGACAGATCATTGGATCAAGGTTCAATTCCTGCCGTTGATAAAACATGGTATTATTTTATCGAATTGTTTGATACTTCCGGCAACTCTTCAGTCTCTGATACCGTCGGATATCATCTTTTGCGTAAACCTGTTATTCTATCTCCGGAAAATAACGGTTACATACATAACGGAGAAGATTTGGTCTTTAAATGGACAATTGTACCTAATGTAACTATATATCGATTAATAATTTTCAATGAAGATATGCTTTACGTTTGGCATTATGATTTTCCGTTTTCTTTTGAAGATTTTCCTGAAGTGAATTTTTCAAATACGGAAAGTCCTTTGCTTCCCGGAACATATTACTGCCGAGTTGATGCTCTTACGGAAGATGTAAATCCGGCAAGCGGTTCAGAATCGAATTTGATTCGTTTTATTATTCAATAAAGATAATTTTTATTATAAATATTGCGAGGTTAACGTGAAAAAAATAATTTTATTTCTTTTAATCCTTTCCGGATTAAGCCTTTTGACGGCTCAAAACCCTGTTCCCATTAACAGCGGAGCAATAAACAATGTAAATAACGGTAATCCGGCGTATTTTTATTCCGGTTCCATTAATGATACGGAACAGTTGAATATTCCGGCTTATATCTGGGGACAAGTCAGAAAACCGGGGTTGCATATAGTCCCGGATAACACAGATTTACTTACTCTTATTTCATTGGCTGGCGGTCCGACGGAATATGCGAAACTCAATAAAATAAGGATAGTTAGACAAGGTATTGAAGGCGATAGAATTATTTGGGTAGATGTAAAAAAATATTTAGAAACAGGGGATAAAACTTTGATCCCCGAATTAAAGCCCGGAGACACTGTTATAGTTGCTGGCACTGCATTTTATGCTTTTTATAAAATGACTGATTTTCTTTCCAAGGCCGTAATAGTTCTCAGCGCATATGTAACAATAAAAAATCTATAGGATGAGTTATGAACGATAAATATATAAATTCTCAAGTTGACCAGGAAATCAATATAGCCGATTATTTGCGAATAATGATTCATTATAAATGGCTTATTATTTTCGTTTTCGGGCTTATTTTTATTCTTACTGCCGTATATACGATGATGTTGCCCAATATTTACAGTGCATCCTCTCGAATCCTTATAGAAGAAAAAAACGGAAATGATATGTTTTTTTCTCCCAGCAGTTTTTCAAACACAACAATAAATAATACAGTTGAAATTTTAAAAAGTCGTCCGGTTATGGATGTCGCGGTTGAAATTCTTAAAAAAAATAAAGATTTTTCTTCTTTTCCTATTTTTCTTTCTTTGAGTCCGAAATATGAAATATTGGCTAACATAAAGGTTGAAAAGAAAAGGGAAACTAATGTTTTGGCTATAAGTTACGAATCAACGGATCCTAAGGAAGCTCAAGCAATTGTTGATGCTGCTGCGGAAGCCTTGATGAGGGAAAATACTTCTTATGCCAGATTAGAATTAACCAATATCAGAGATTTTCTCGAAAAAAACCTTGATACCATTACAAGGCGTTTGCGCAATTCCGAGGAAGATTTGCGTCGTTATAAATTAAATAACGGAATAACTGAACTTTCAAGCGAAACAAAACAAATAATTGAGAACTCGTCTCGCATTGAATCTATGTTGGAAGAGTCGCAAACGGATATGCAGATAGCAAGCCAACGGCTTCTGTTTTTAAAAAATGAGTTATCAAAACAAGATTCTTTAATCCTTGACGTAAACTCTATTCTTACTTCTCCCTTTCTGAGTCAGCTCAGAACAAATGTTGTCTCTTCTCAAGCTCGTTTGGCAAAATTATTAATTAATAAAAATTATGATTCTGATCACCCGGAAATACGTTCTTTAACTCAAGAAATTGAAAACGCAAAACAAAAACTCAATGATGAAGTGAAACGCATTGTTGCGGTAAAAGTAGGGTCTTCTGATCCGTTAATTTATCGTTCGGATTTAATTGAACAAATTGCGAAAATTCAAATAGAACTGAATGTTGCCAAAACAAAATACGGCAGTCTTGTAAAAGTCAGAGAAGATTACGATAAAAAAATGACTCTGTTGCCGGATACTGAGCTTGAGCTTGCCCGTAAAACAAGAACTTACAGGATGAACGAAAAAGTTTATTCTTTATTGGTTGAAAAATATGAGGACGCCAAAATTTCGGAACAGGCAAAAATGGGTAATATTCGTCTAATTGAAAAAGCTGCTCTTCCCGGAAAACCTATAAAGCCCAAAAAGAAAATGAACTTATTTATTGGTTTTGTTTTGGGGTTGGGTGCAGGCATTGGTCTGGCCCTATTGTTGCATTCATTGGATACAAGACTCAGAACTTTGGATGACATCGATAATTATGTTAATTTGCCTATAGTCGGAACTATCCCGTTTATTGATTCTAAAGAGCTTGATTTGGATAAAGTTGAAAAAGAAATAAGCAAATCAAACGGGAAACAAAAAAATAATCTTATCGCATCCCATAAAATGATGATTTCTCGTTTGATAACTCATTATGATCCTAAATCTCCGGTGTCTGAATCATATCGTACTTTGCGAACAAATATTTTGGCTAAATACCCTGATAAAAAATGCGTTACTATGCTTATAACAAGTTCGGGACCTAAAGAAGGAAAATCTACAACTATATCAAATCTTGCTATCGCCCTTTCTCAAATGGATTCGAAAGTTTGTCTTATTGATCTTGATATGAGACGTCCCATGCTTCATACATTGTTCAATGTCGAAAAAGAATCCGGAGCCAGCGATTATCTTGTGGATAAAACAACTTCTTTGGATGAAGTTATTTTCTCGACAGAAATTTCTAATTTGGATTTAATCACATCCGGGTATATTCCGCCTAATCCTTCTGAATTGATAAGTTCTGCCAGGCTTGACGAGTTGATCAAAAAATTAAAAGAAAGGTATGATTTTATTTTAATAGATTCTCCGCCGATAATTGCGGTAACAGATGCGCTTATTTTAGCAAAAAAAGTTGATTTAATGTCTTTGGTTGTTCGCATAGGCGCAACTGACCGGAATATTATTCGCAGAACAAAAGAAATACTTGATAACGTCCGAGTAAATATTGCCGGCGTAATAGTAAATGGAATCGAGGTTAAGAAATATTACAGCGGTTACGGAAACTATTATTATTACTACTATTATTATTACAGAGACAGCGAGGACGGAAAAATTGAAAAGCGTAAGCGTTAAGTCTTATGCAAAAATTAATTTGTATTTAGATGCGTTGTATAAGAGGAAAGACGGTTTTACCGAAATCAGAACCGTTTTTTCCGAAATAGACTTTTATGATACTGTTAATTTTGCTTTGACAAAAAACGGGCATGTCAAGTTGTTGACAAGCAATATGGATTTAATTGCCGAGAAAAACTTAATTTATAAGATTGCAAACTTTGTTCGCAACAAATATAACGTTAACCTCGGAGTTGAAATAGAGCTTGTAAAACGGATTCCGGTTGCTGCCGGATTGGGCGGAGGAAGCTCCAATGCGGCTTGCACTCTTTTAACACTGAAGGAATTGTGGAATCTGGATATTTCGGATAAAGAAATGAATGAAATTCTTGCCGGCTTCGGAAGCGATCTCAACTTTTTCCTGAAAGGCGGTGTTGCCGCAGGATCGGGAAGAGGTGAAATTATAACTCCTGTTGAGATTGATCCTATTGAGAATATTCTTTTGGTAAATCCTGGATTCCCTGTTTTAAGCGGAGATGCTTATAAGGCTGTTTCCGAATACGGGGAAACAAAAAATTGGAGCATGTTTTTGGAAACGGGCAATCCCGAATATTCTTTTAACGCTTTAGAAAAAGGCGTATGCTTTAAATATCCGGAAATAAAAGAGATTTTAAATGCTCTTGATAAATGCGGAGCAATAAAATCAATGTTATCCGGATCGGGAGCGACGGTTATCGGATTTTTTCCGGATTTAAATACCGCAAAAGAAGCTGAGCTTTTATTTAAAAGAAAAAAATATTGGACTTACATAACAAGAACAAAAAAAAGGTAATTGGCAAATGCTATCAAAAGTGAAAATTTTTACGGGAAGAGCTAACCCTTTATTGGCTGAAAAAATAGTTAATCATCTTGCAGATGAAAATAAATTTCTCGATAAAATCGAAATTAAAAAATTCGCAAATGATAACTCCTTTGTAAAAATCAAAGACAGTGTCAGAGGATACGACGTTTTTGTTATTCAGCCTACCTGTCGAAGCACGCGAACAGGAATTATCTCTTTGATGAGTAAGGAAGAACTTGCGCAAGGAAAAGACAAAGAAGATTTTCAAGTTCCGGGCGTTAATGACAACGTAATGGAACTCCTTATAATGATAGATACTCTGAAAAGAGCTTCAGCAGGAAGGATCAATTGCATAATCCCGTATTACGGTTATGCCAGATCAGACAAAAAAGATCAGCCCAGAGTTCCTGTTACCGCAAAACTCATAGCTGATTTGCTGACTGCGGCGGGAGCGGACAGAATCATAACAATGGATCTTCATTCCGGTCAAATACAAGGATTTTTTGATATTCCCGTTGACCATTTAACCGCTTTGTCTATTTTTAAGAAACACTTTGAGGAAATGTTGAAAAAACAAGAAATTGTTATTGTCTCGCCCGATGCCGGCGGGGCGAACAGAGCAAGAGGTCTTGCCGATGCGTTGAAATGCAATTTGGCAATAGGCGATAAAGTGCGAAAAGATAATAACGATAAAGCGGAAGTTATGAATATCATCGGAGAAGTAAAAGGCAAAACGGCAATTATTTTTGATGATATTATTGATACCGGCGGAACTATCGTTAAAATTGCCTATGCTCTTAAAAATAACGGAGCAAAAAGGATCTTTGCAGCTTGTACTCACGGAGTTTTATCAGGAAATGCAATCACGAAACTAAGCAATTCCGTAATAGAAAAAATATTTATAACCGATACAATTCCTATCGAAAAAGGAAAATGCGATAAAATAGAACAATTATCTGTATCTTACTTATTGTCCAGAGTGATAAGAAATATTCATATCGACGAATCGGTAAGTTTTTTAGGCAGATAAGCGGAGGAATAAATGAACGTAATCTTAAACGTTGAAAAAAGAGAATCCGGCAAAAAATCCGATCGTAAAAATTTACGGAAAAACGGATTTATTCCGGCTGTCATAATCGGAGACGGCAATGAAGGGATTAACATATCTCTTGAAGAAGGCGAATTTTTAAAAGCCTTCAAACACAACTTCAGTGTCGTTACTTTTTATGAAATGACCGTTAACGGAGAAAAATTCAAGACTATCGTCAAAGAATATCAAATCCATCCGGTTACTCGTAAAATTATTCATGTTGACTTTTTAGCTTTGAAAGAAGATAAAAAAGTTGAAATCAAAGTTCCCCTTGAATTTAGCGGTGAACCCGTCGGACTTAAAAAGGGCGGTCGCTTGGAAACATTGGTAAGATCTGTCAAAATAGAATGTTTGCCCGGAGATGCTCCCGAAACTCTCAAGGTTGATATTTCGAAATTAAATCTTGCTCAGAAGATAAGTATTTCCGATCTTAAGGTCGAAAATATTAAAATTCTTGATAATCCGATGACAAGTCTTGCCGTTGTTCATGCTCCGAGAGGCATGACCAGTTCTGAAGTTCAGGCAGCTCTTCAAGATTAACAGTGAAACTGGTAGTCGGACTTGGAAATCCCGGGGTAAAATATCGGTTTAATCGGCATAATATAGGTTTTCTTATACTGGAATATTCAGCCGAGCGTAAAAATAAAAAATTTATTGAGAAAGATAATTATTTATATTTTTGCGATAACGATACACTTTTTATTAAACCGCTTACTTATATGAATTTAAGCGGTGAAGCATTAACTGAAGTTTTTGAAAAATACGATATTTCCGATTTTTTGGTTTTATCGGATGATATTTATCTCCCTTTGGGAGAAATTCGTATCAGAAGCAAAGGCGGAGACGGCGGTCATAACGGGCTTAAATCTGTTGCCGAACACTTGGGAACCGTAAACTATAACAGACTTAGAATCGGAGTCGGAAAACCTGACAGCGGTTTAAAAGATTATGTTTTGGGCGATTTTTCGGAAGATGATTTTGAAATTTTGAATGAAACTATGCCTTTTGTTGATTCATTGTTGGATGTATTTTCAAAACATAAATTTGAAGAAGTATTAAATAATTACAGTAAAAACAAAAAATCCTATTCCGATAGAATTAAAATATCGGAATCAAAAGACCAAAGGAGTGAAAATGATAAGAGATTATGAAAGCATGATCATCATAAGCCCCGATCTTTCTCCGGACGAAATCGAGAAAGAAAACAACAGTATTCTTGATTTTATCAAGGAAAACGGCGGCGAAATTGAAAATTCTGAAAAATGGGGCAAAAAAACACTTGCCTATGAAATTAAAAAAAAGAAAGAAGGTTATTTCTTCTTAAATCTGTTCCGCATGGATACGGAAAAAGTAAATAAACTGGTAAGCAAATACCGTATTAACGAAAAGATTTTACGCCACAATCTTATCGTGAAATAAGACAGGAGGATGATATGGCAGGCGAACTGAAATTTCCCAGAATAAATAATATTATCGTAAGCGGACGCTTAACCAGAGACATTGATCTCAGATACACTTCTTCGGGAGTTGCCGTCGCCCAACTGGGTATTGCTTTTGATCGAGCTTTCCAAAAAGACGGAAAGTGGCAAAACGAATCAAGTTTCATTGATGTCGTTGTATGGAATCAAAAAGCCGAACAGTGCGCCGAAAACCTCCGAAAAGGAAGTCCCGTTATTGTTGACGGTTATTTACAAACCAGAAATTATACGACAAAAGATAATCAAAACAGAAAGATTACCGAAATTGTTGCAAATAAAATTCATTTTCTTGAATGGTCACCCGGAGGACATTCGTCTGAAAACGGAAGTTTCGAATCTCAAAATCTTGAAGAACCCGAACCGTTTTCCTCAAATGACGTAACCGGCGATGACGTTCCGTTTTAAATAAGGAGAAAACATGGCTTTCAATCCAAGAAGACGCAGATCTTTTAAAAAGAAATATTGCAAATTCTGCGCAAATAAAGATCTTGTCATAGATTATAAAAATACTGACGTATTACGCAAATACATTGCCGAATCGGGAAAAATAGAACCGACGAGAATTACCGGAACCTGCGCAAAACACCAACGCCGTCTTGCCGGTGCCATCAAGCTTGCTCGCGCCATGGCCCTGCTTCCGTACGTTGTTGATTAATACGGAGGAAAAATGAAAGTAATATTATTGCATGATATAGAAAAACTCGGTCTCGCCGGTGACGTTAAAAACGTTAAAGCGGGATTTGCTCGTAATTACTTATTGCCTAAGAATCTGGTTATTGTCGCTTCCGAAGGCAATTTGAAGAGAGTCGAAAAAATCAAAGTAAAAGCTGAAGCTTTAAGAGAAGAAAAATTATCCTCGCTTAACGCATTGGCGAGAAAAGTAAACGAAACCGTATTGACTTTTGTCAGAAAAGCTGACGAAAACGGTCATCTTTTCGGTTCTGTTTCAGATGTTGATTTGACGGCTGAATTTGCAAATCTTGATCTTGATGTTCACAAATCGAATATAAAACTTGCTAAACCGATTAAAGAGCTAGGAGAATTTGAAATCGAAGTCGCTTTCGGTTATAATGTCTCTGCAAATTTCAAAGTTATCGTAAAAACAGAAGATAAAGACGAAGATTAATCAACGGAGGTTGCCGTGAAAAACACATTGGGAATGATATTTAACGTTATCGGCTGGATAGTCTTGTTGGCTTGTCTCGGAAGTCTTGGATTTCTGAGCGGAAACCCTAAAAAAATGGTTCCGCTTTATACATTGTTTTTTATTGCCTGCTTTGCTGCCAGTTATATTTGGCAAAAAACTCATAAAAAACATAATCTTGAACAATCCAAAGGAGCCGTTCTTGTCAAAAAAGTCATAGGAGCCGTTCTTGTAATCGGAGCAATTGTTACCCCGTACAGAATATTTAATTCGTTATGGCCGGGATTTTTTGCAGGATTTTTCGGCAGTCAAGCTTTAATGCTTACCGGGATTACTCTCGTATTGATTCTTGCGTCTCTCGGAGCTGTGTTATTGATCAACAAGAATAAAGGCGTCAATAATTTATTGGCTTTTGTCGGTTATTTGCTTCTTATCGTAATTTCAACTTGTCCCGGTTTTATCATGAAACCTTTGGACAGTTCTTATAATGCATTGGGACAGGCTTATAATACGGCATTGTTGGTTGCAATTCTTGCTTGGTGGGGTTTTTCACTGGTAACCGGAAAAACAGAAGAATAGGTCGATGAAAAAGGCTGGAGATTTCCTCAATAAGCTTATTTTGGATATTGCCGGTTTTGAACATCGTCATACGGTTATAATCGCTCTGTCGTGGAAATCCGTGGTCGGATCTCTTTTGGCAGAGCGTTCTTTTATTTATAAATTTGAAAATAATACTCTCTTTGTTGCCGTAACAAGCAGTATTTTAATGACGGAAATGGTTTTGACCAAGCAAAAGATAATAGAAAAAACAGAAAAGATCACCGGAATCAAAATCAATGATATTTTGTTTTTTGTCAGATCAAAAAAGGGACTCGAATGGTTAAAATAGCTCCTTCGCTTTTAAGCGCTGATTTCATGAATTTGGGTAAAGACATTACCGACGTTTTGGATGCCGGAGCAGACATTCTGCATATTGATGTCATGGACGGGCATTTTGTGCCTAACTTAAGTTTCGGAACACCGATTTTGAAACATGTCAGGAAATTTACGAATTGTCCTCTCGACGTACATTTAATGATAACTAATCCGGAATCTATTATTGATATTTATTGTGATTTAAAGCCGGATTATATTTCTTTTCATTCCGAAACGGTTTTTCATGCTCACAGATTAATCGGACATATTAAAAATAAAGGAATAAAAGCCGGAGTTGTTTTAAATCCCGGATCATCTTTAACTCTGATCGAACCGATCCTTTCAAATTTGGATTTTGTTTTGTTGATGAGTGTAAATCCTGGATTCGGCGGTCAGTCTTTTATAGAAGAAACTTTTGAAAAATTAAAAACTTTAGATGAAATAAGAAAAAAACGCAATCTTAACTTTGAAATAGAGATAGACGGAGGCGTAAGCAATAAAAATGCTGCTCTCCTGCATGAAAACGGAGCCGATATTCTGGTTGCCGGATCATATATTTTCAATTCAGATGATTATAAAGAGAAAATCGGGAGTCTGAGATAATGTTTGGAGATTTATCGGAACGTCTGGACGGGATATTTAGAAAAATGAAAGGTCAGGGTAAACTGACCGAATCCAATATAAAAGAATCTTTACGCGAAGTCAGACGAGCTTTGCTGGAAGCAGACGTAAACTTCAAAGTAGCAAAAGAATTTATTAAATCCGTTCAGGAAAAAGCAATCGGAGAAGAAGTTTTAAAAAGCCTTAAACCCGGGCATCAGGTTGTAAAAATAGTAAATGAAGAGCTTATAAAGTTAATGGGATCCGATGCCAAGCCCATGATTTTTCATCAAAATAAATTAAATAAAATAATGCTGGTCGGACTTCAGGGATCAGGTAAAACCACTGCATGTTCTAAACTTTCCGTTTACTTCAGAAAAAAGAAAAATAAACCTTGCATGGCGGCATGCGATATTTATCGCCCTGCGGCTATTCATCAATTGCAGGTTTTGGGTAAACAATTAAATGTTCCGGTAATTTCCCACGGACAGAATGACGTTATTTCCATTGCCGAAAAGGCAATTTCCTTTGCCGAAAAAAATTTTAACGATTTAATAATTTTTGATACCGCGGGACGTTTGCACATTGATGAAAAACTTATGCAGGAATTAAAAGACCTGAAAGAATACATTAAGCCCGACTTTATTTTCTTTGTTGCCGACGCCATGACAGGGCAGGATGCAGTTACCGTTGCCAAAGAATTTTATGAACAATTGGAATTTGACGGAGTCATTCTGACTAAAATGGACGGTGATTCCCGAGGCGGAGCAGCTTTATCGATTCGTCGAATTACCGGTAAACCGATTGTTTTTATCGGTACCGGAGAACGTCCGAACGATTTAGAAGAGTTTCATGCCGAAAGGATGGCTTCCCGAATCCTCGGAATGGGAGATATTCTCAGCTTAATTGAAAGAGCCGAACAGGTTATAGACGAAGAAGAAGCTGAAAGAATGGCAAAAAGACTGGCAAAAAATCAATTTACTTTTTCCGACTTTTTGAAACAGCTTCAGCAGATAAAGAAAATGGGACCTCTTGAACAATTGTTAAAAATGATTCCCGGAATAAATTCCAAAGCTTTAAAAGATATAAATTTGGACGGAAAAGAATTGAAGAGGGTGGAAGCCATCATCTATTCAATGACCGTTGCCGAAAGAGATAAACCTCAATTATTGAACGGTTCGAGGCGTTTAAGAATTGCCAAAGGAAGCGGAACATCCGTTCAGGAAGTGAATAAATTGGTTAAGCAATTTGATCAAATGAAGAGAATGCTCAAGCAGTTTAATAATCCCGGAAAAGGTCGTCCCAAAATGAGGATGCCGTTTTAAAACAAAAAACTTGACGCAAAAATCATTATAAAAATTTTTACATCATCAAAAAATATGTTAAGGAGTAAAAATGGTAAAGCTTAGGCTGAAAAGAATGGGTGCATCAAATAAACCTTTTTACCGTATCGTTGCCGTTGACTCTCGCAGAAAAAGAGACGGCAAATATATAGAAAGCGTCGGATATTACGATCCCAAGCCGGATCCTTTTACTTTAAAAGTAGATATAGATAATGCCATTAAATGGTTAACCGTAGGCGCTCAACCTTCAGATACTGTCAGAAGTTTATTCAGAAAAGCCGGAGTAATGCAGAAATTTCATGAAATGAAAAATGAAAAAGCTGCTGTTGCTGCGGAATAGTTGAGAAAAATAATTATAAGGAGTGTGCCATGAAAGAACTTATTGAATTCATTGTTAAGGCTCTTGTAGATGATCCGGGCGAAGTTGACATCAAAGAAATAGCCGGCGATAAAGTTACTCTTTTCGAGTTGCGGGTTGCAAAAGATGATATCGGAAAAGTTATAGGCAAACGCGGAAGAACTGCGGGTTCCATACGCACAATCCTCAATGCTGTTTCAACCAAACAGGGTAAACGGGCTGAACTCGAAATTATTGAGTAATGCTTATAACTGATTTAATATCTGCGGGGAGAATTAATCCGCCTGATTTTAAAGGATATTATCGTATCGTTTTAAATTCGGATTTTGAAGAATTTCCTGCGGGTATTACAGATCTTTTTTTGGTCTTTCCCGATCATAGAGTGAGATATGTGACAATAGACAATCTGAAAAACGAATCCGGTCAAATACGAGTAAAGTTTTTGGAAGATGACGTTTATTCGGAAATAAATGAATTTAAAAAAATACGGGTTATGCTTGATCCGAGAGATTACAATATTTCTGCAATGGGGTTTGATCCTTGCGGAACCGAAGTCTTTAAAGACGGCTGTCTTATCGGAGAAATAATCGATTTTTTTGATAATTCCATGCAAACCGTTTATACAGTCAGATTATCATGCGGAAAAGAGTTTATGGTTCCTGACGTTGAAAGATATGTCGAATCTGTCGATGAAAAAGGAATTCATGTTAAAAATACGGATGAACTCATCGAATTATGAAAATAGATATATTGACTTTATTCCCCGAATATTTCTCGGATTTTTTTCAAATAAGTATTGTCGGAAATGCGGTTGAAGCAGGCAAAATTCAGCCGACTGTCACAGATATAAGAGATTTTGCCTTTAATAAGCATCGTCAAGTTGATGATTATCCTTACGGAGGCGGAGCGGGAATGGTCATGAAACCTGAACCTATTGCCGAGGCAATAGACTTTCTTCATGCAGAAAAAGATGTTCCCGTAATTTATTTTACTCCTCAAGGCAAACCGCTGACGCAAAAAACCGTTCGGTATTTTGCCGAAAAGGAAAGAGTTATTTTGCTCTGCGGTCATTATAAAGAAATCGATCAACGTATTCGCGATCTTTACGTAAGTCATGAAATATCGACGGGAGATTATGTTCTTTCTTGCGGAGAATTGCCCGCAATGATATTTGTTGACGCAGTTGCCAGATTGCAGGACGGCGTAATAGGTGATTTAAATTCGGCATTGACCGATTCCTTTGAAATTAACCTGTTGGGTTGTCCGCATTACACAAGACCTTCCGAATTTAGAAATTGTTGCGTTCCGGATGTTTTGTTGTCAGGAAATCATAAAAAAATTGATGATTGGAGAAATAAAAAATCGATGGAAATTACTGCCGAGGTAAGACCGGATATTTTAAAAAGGAATGATAAATGAGCGATGTTTACGTCGGACTTGTTCATCACCCGGTTTTGAACAAATTTATGGAAACGGTTACGGCATCAATTACCAATCTCGATATCCATGATATTGCCAGAAGTTGCGCTACTTTCGGAGTGAAAAACTTCTTTATAATTAACAGACTCCAATCTCAAAAGGATTTATTTCAAAAAGTGTATGATTTTTGGAATACTGATTTGGCAAGCGGATATAACCCGGACAGAGCAGAAGCGTTTAAAACTTTAAGATATGCTTTTACTGTGGACGATGCATTAAACCGGATTAAAAATGAGGACAAGACCTCTCCTGTAGTTGTCGCTACAACGGCAGCCGAACGGAATGATCAGGTTGATGAACTTGAAATAAAAAAAATAATAAAAGAATCGGATAATCCTGTATTTTTGTTATTCGGAACAGGAAACGGATTAACCCAAGAAATTTTGGATAATTCCGATTTTAACTTAAAACCGATAAAAAGTTCAACCTCTTACAATCATTTATCCGTTCGAAGCGCTGTGGCAATTTATTTGGACAGGTTGTTATCCGTTAAATAAAGGAGGAATCCATGGATATTGTTTATCAAGTTGGAGCCGAACAAATCAGAAAAGATCTCCCGGAATACAGAGTCGGGGATACTGTAAGAGTTCACTATAAAATCAAAGAGGGAAGCAAAGAAAGAATTCAGGCTTTCCAGGGTATCGTTATTCAAAAAAGAGGAAGCGGAATATCGAAGACCTTTACCGTTCGCAAAATAAGCAACGGTATTGCGGTAGAAAGAATTTTTCCGCAAAGCTCGCCGAATATAGATAAACTTGAAGTTGTAAGATTCGGTCATGTGCGCAGAGCCAAACTTTTCTATCTCAGAAAAGCCAAAGGAAAGGCGGCTCGCGTCAAAGAAAAGAAAAGATACTGATTATCATAAAACTTGGGGAAACTCATACGAGTTTCCCTTTTTTCCGTTCATGAACCATTATCAAATTGCTCTTCCGATAAAAATTGATCAATTATATACCTATAAAAGTTCTGAAATCCTGGAAAGAGGTTGTCGCGTTCTCGTTTCTTTTCAGTTTCGGGTTTTAACGGGATTTGTCTGGAAAAGAATAACCGAAGATGAAATACCCGCAAAAATTTCCATAAAAAAAATATCTCTCATTATAGATGAAAAACCTGTTATTCCGGCTGATTTGGTTAAATTGGCTGAATGGATGTCTTATTACTACTTTGTTTCTCCGGGAATTGTTTTGACGGCGATGTTGCCGGTCGGATTGCAGGTTCAGGTTCAATCAAAGATAAGAAGACATCCCGAGTTGCCTTTAAAATCAGCATCAAATCCTCTGTTAATGCTTATGGATACTTACGATTGGCATGACGTAAAAGAATTAAAAAAGAGAAAAATACCACGTTTATACGAAAAAATAGAAGAGCTTGAAAAAAACGGTTTGATTGAAGTTCAAAGAACATTCGATAAAAAAATAAAAAAGAAACGAGAAAATTACGTTGTTATGCGTAAAATTGCTCAAACAGAAAAACTTACCCCAAAACAAAAATCTGCCTTTGACTTATTTAAAAGCATAGGAGACGAATTTCCCGTAAAATTTATTGCAAACGATGTGTCTTATTCTATTCTAAAAGCTTTGAGAAGAAAAAAAATAATTGAGATCGAAACCAGAGAATTTATAGAATCTAACCTTATTAAACCTGTTAAAATTCCTGCCAAAAAAATAAAGTTAACTTCTCGGCAACAGATGATTATAGAAGATATCGGAAAATCAATTGATTCAAATTTAAATAAAAATTATCTTCTTTACGGGGTAACAGGTTCCGGAAAAACGGAAGTTTACATTAATTTAATAAAAAAAACTCTGCAACAAAACAAGACGGTCATTATGCTTGTGCCGGAAATTTCTCTTACTCCGCAAACCGTCAGTAAATTTTATTCGGCTTTCAACGAAGAAATTGCCGTTTTGCACAGTGGTTTGAATGACAGAGAAAAGTATGCGGAATGGAAAAAAATAAGCTCAGGAGACTGTCGAATCGTTATCGGAGCGAGAAGCGCCGTCTTTGCTCCGCTTAAAAATATCGGACTTATTATCGTTGATGAAGAACATGAATCTTCTTATAAGCAAGAAAATAATCCCCGTTATCAAGCAAGAGACCTTGCGACCGTCAGGGCAAAATTTCATAATGCGGTTACTCTTTTGGGAAGTGCCACGCCGTCTTTGGAAAGCTGGTTCAACGCTAAAATCGGCAAATACGAACTTCATAAGATGATGACTCGTCCGGGTAAAACTGAGTTGCCGGCGGTAAGGGTTGTTGATATGAGAAATGAACGCAACGGACTCTTTTCCGAAAAATTGATAAAATTGATTGAAGACAGACTAAATAAAAAAGAACAGATTATTTTATTTTTGAACAGGCGAGGTTATTCTTCTTTTTTGCAGTGTACAAACTGCGGAAAACTTTTCAAATGTCCTGATTGCGATATATCGTTGTGTTACCATAAATACAACAATACTTTAAAATGCCATTATTGCGGTTACCTAAAAGAGACTCCGAGAACTTGCCCGGATTGCAACGGCTATATGTTTTCTTACGGAGCGGCGGGAACCGAACAATCGGAAGATCTGATTGCTTCTCTGTTTCCTGAGGCTTCTGTAAAGAGAATGGATTCCGATACTGCCAAAGGCAAAGACAGTTACAAAGTCATGTTCGAAGAAATGCAAAAGGGAAAAACAGATATTTTGATCGGAACCCAGATGATTGCCAAAGGGCTTGATTTTCCGAACGTAACTTTAGCGGGAATTTTAAATGCCGATATTGCCATGAACATTCCTGATTTCAGAGCTCAAGAGAGAACTTTTCAGCTGATAACGCAAGTTGCCGGAAGAGCCGGGAGAAGCGATAAGAAAGGAGAAGTAATCATTCAGACTTTTAATCCCGATCATTATGCCGTTCAATACGCTGCTCGACAAAATTTTGATTTTTTTTCGGAAAGAGAGTCTGAGCAAAGAGAATTATTCGGATTTCCTCCTTACGTTAAAATGGCAAGAATAGTCTTTTCATGTAAAAATGAAAAGAAATTGATGAGTGAAATAAAACCTATTTCTCAATTATGCAATCTTATTGCGAGAAAATTAAAATGCGAAGAAGAATTAAGCGTTTTGGGACCGGTTCAGACACCTTTTTACAAGATCCGGGATAAGTATCGCATCCATTTGGCAGTCAAAGCAAAAAATTTTCGCATTTTGAATCAATGGATAAAATATTTTGGCGCAAATATTAAATTATCTTCTTCCGTAACCGTAGATTATGATATTGACCCGTTTAGTCTTCTCTGACATTTAATTGCATATGTTTAAGCATAATTCTGACGGCATTCGTTGCAGCTCCTACTCTTATATTATCGGCAACACACCAAAAACTTATTGATTTTTTGTCCGTACCGTAACGCAAACGACTTAAAAAAACGTAATCGGAATCTTCACAGTCTTGAGGCGTAACAAGATTTTCCGAATATTTAAGAGCTTCGTTTTTCTCCCAAATTTCTTTAATTTCGGTAAGAGAAACTTCTTGCTCAAATTCGCAATAAATGCTTTCTGAATGACCGTAAATTACGGGAACTCTTACGGCTGAGGGCGAAATAAGAAGATCGGGAGAACTTAATATTTTTTTTGTTTCAAAACGCATTTTTTCTTCTTCTTCAGTATAGCCGTCTTCCAGATAATAACCTATTTGAGGAATAATGTTTCTATGTATTTTTTTAGGGAAGCAATTAATTTCAGAGTTGCCTTTTTCCTGATTTTCAAATTCTTTTATCGCCGATTTTCCTGCTCCGGAAACTGACTGATAAGTACTGACTGCGATTTTTTTCATATTATAGGATTTGCGGATGTCAGCAAGAGCGAGAACCATTTGAATAGTGGTGCAATTGGGATTGGCGATTATTCCTTTTCTGTTTTTTAGAAGTTTACCGTTTATTTCCGGAACAACGAGAGGTATTTCCGGGTTTCTTCTGAAAGCTGATGAGTTATCGATTACGATATTTCCGTTTTTTGCGGCAATCGGAGCAAGTTTTTTTGAAACTTCCGAACCTGCGGAAAAAAGCAGATAATCAAATTTTTCTTTCATGCTTTCGACGGTTAATTCCCTTACGGGGATTTCTCTTTCTTTATAAATAATATTTTCGCTGAGAGATTTTACCGAGGCAAAAGGAACCGGTTCAATGTTGTCCAATCCGCTTTCTTCCAATAAGGTAATCATTTTTCTTCCGACTTCTCCGGTTGCTCCTATAATTCCTATTTTCATATTTTTTCCTTTTCCTGTTTAGTTGACAAATTAATAAAATTATGAACGATTTTTGCGGTTAATCCCCAGATTATTTCTCCTCGGAAATTGTAAAAAAGAACTTTGCTTCTTGCATTCCCGTAAGGATTTCTGTATCTGGGATTAATTCCTAAATTTTTTGCCGGCAAGAGGATTTTTCTCTTGCCTTCCGATATTGCGTAAGGGTGCATTTTGATTATTACTTCGTAAATATCCGGTTTGTTTTCCCTGAAAAAAGTCAACGGAACGTCAAAACAATATTCTACTTCCGCTTTATTGGGAAACAGTTCGGTAATTGAATTTATTTTTAATTCTGCGCAATAAACTTCGGCAATTGAACCGACCGGCGCAAATATCATGCCTAATGATCCGAGAAGAATTATTTTATTGCGAGAAATGCCGAGTTCTTCTTCGGTTTCTCTGACTGCGGTTTCGGCTCCGTTTTTATCGGAATGGTTTCTTCCGCCGCCCGGAAAGCTGATCTCGCCTCCTTGCCTGATTCCGGATGCTCTTTTTTGAAAGATAAAGAATATTTCGCCCTTTTTTCTGTAAAAAGTCAAAAGTATGGAGGAAGCGAAAAAGTCTTCTTTTCCGATAAAGCAACTTATTCCCGGCAATAAATTTTTTATTTCTTCGTTTGTCGGCATTTTTAATTTTCTCTCTTATCCGGCTTATGCGCAGAATTTATGATTTTATAAAAATATAAGATTGTTGATATGTTAATCCGTTACGGCAAAAATTATGGTACCCCCGGCGCGATTCGAACGCACGACCTTTTCCTTAGGAGGGAACTGCTCTATCCTGCTGAGCTACGAGGGCACGCAAAAGTGCAAATTTAAATAAAAACTTTAAGTGTCAAGTTTCAAGTAATCGGAAATGATATTTTTTTCTTTAGTCTAAAATTTCAACTTGCATTTTTTTTACGCCGTAATTTATCAATCCTGTTTTTTCGGCTGCCGCTCTTGAAAGATCAAGATCTCTTCCTTTTACAAAAGGACCTCTGTCATTTACCCGAACAATTACGCTTTTTCCGGTATCGGGATCGGTAATTCTCAATTTTGTTCCGAAAGGCAAAGTTTTATGGGCGCAAGTTAATTTTTCAGGATCAAAAATTTCTCCGTTTGCCGTTTTCTTTCCTGCAAATTTCTTGCCGTAATAAGAGCAATGGAAATAAACCAGGCCGTCGGAATCTTTTTTTATTGATTTTTTATGATATGACAAAGGCATTTTTTTTCCTGAAGGTTCTGTTTTATAGAAGCGATCTCGTCTGTTTATGATAATATCTTCCTGAGTATCGTATTTGGTATTTGCAGAACATGCAAATAAAATTATCGGCATCAAAAAAAATAAATATTTTCTCATAAATGTTCCTCCGGATATTTATTGAACGCAATATTTATGTTGCTGATTATATTGTCCAAAGAAAAAAATAATAAAAAAATCCACGAGATAAAACGTCGGGGATGAAAAGTTATTTAACTGCTTTTATTTTTGCGCTTTCAGCAGATTTAATCCCGGGATGTTTAAGCGATAGGAATAAACATATTTATCAATACGAATACGTAATGAGCAAAAACACCGGCGCATATGCCTCCTATGGTGTGAGAAATGAGAGCTTTTGAGGTTAAATTTCGATATCCGAGAGCGTCAAGCATAGCAGTGTGGGTACTCAAATATCCGCTCCAGCACATTCCCATGGCGGTAAAAACCGCTATTTCGTTTCCGCCGATAAGATTGGCTGCAAGAAATTTAGGTATAACGGAAAGAGCTGCTCCGACCGCTCCCAGGGCAGTTATGGGGAAGGCAACGGCTTCGGGAGTTTTAAATCCGAAGAGAAGTTCGAATAACCAGGTAAAATATCCGCCGACTTTCGGTAAAACGGGAACTCCTTCGTAAGCCAATCCCTGATAACCTATTGACGGGTCTTTAGGACCGAAAGTAAGAATCATTACAACGGAACTTATTATTAATACTCCGGGAATAATGGCAATACCGATGTCAACTCCCATTTTTCCGCCGTCCAAAACACTGTTAAGAAGACGGAGAAATATGCTCCCTTCCGACTTCATTTTTATTTTTTCTTCATGAGCTTTAGACGGATAAAATGTGCGTTCCAAATCTTCGTTTCTGATTAATCTTTGCATAACTCGGGTAGAAATTATCGCTCCCGTAACGGCTCCGAAAAAACCGATTAAGGCAGGAGCAAAAAAACCTTTTCCTATCATGAAAGTAATGACAATTAAGCCCATGCCGAACGCTGTTCCGAAATTTGTAAGAGATATCAATTCATGACGTTTAAAGTATGAACTGAAGTTTTTATCTTCCGACAAGCTTATAATAGCAGGGTTATCCGAGAAAAACGTCATCAAGGCGCCGAGAGAAGCAACCCCGGGGAGATTAAACAGAGGACGCATGAAAGGAGCCAATAAAATTTCCAAAAGTCTCACTATCCCGAATTCTATCATTAATTGTCCCAAAGCGCCTGCCAAAACTGTAATCGACATCAAATAAAAAACAGTATTTAACAATAAATCATGCGCTGTATTCATAATGGTTGAAAGCATATTTTTAGTTCCCATGACGGAACCGAGATAAGTAAAAAAAATAGTAAACAAGATTAAAAATACCGCTGCTTCTATTCTGCGTTTCCATAAATAAGTCATTAGACCTCCCGAGGATAAATTGATTTCAGATAAGTAATTTTTATCTTTTGTCTGACCTTTCTTTTCAGACATGTTAATTTGTCAAAAAGTTAATTTAATAATATTTCCCCGATTGCTGAATCGTAAGTTTGAAATATAACTCATCATAAAAAAGTAAGTTTTTCAATTTTTGATTATTTCGAAGTTTATTGCTTATCATCGTAATATTTCTCTATTTTGCAGGCAATTTCGTCGAGATCGAAATTTAATGATTTTCGGGTAAAGACATCAAGATATTTTTCCGTATTTTCGCTTGTCAGCAAACCTTTGTTTTTGCTGATATATTGAAGCATAACGGTATTAAAACCGTAATGGTAATGTGTCAGATTTTTATAATGAGCCGTGTTATCAGGATAGTCGGTATCGCCGAAGCCGTAAATTTTGATATTGGGAAAACGTTTGCTTTCTTTTATCAAATAACGAACAGATTCTTTCGCTTTATTGCATTGAGCATTGAGAGCGTTTTTAATTCTCTAATAAGTCGGAATTATCAAAATAAATTCTGTTTCCGGATATTTTTCCGCATATTTTATTATTGTTTCTTGCAGATATTTTTCGGGAACTTTAATTTCCGCATTAATTGACTGTCGGGCTGAATTTTTCTTTTTTAAGTTTTCTCTTATTGTTTCGAAAGCCTGTTTAATATCTTTATTGTCCCGTTGTTTAATCCAATTTTCAATTCCGCCGAACCTTAAATAAGATTCTTTACGGTTAAAACTTGCGAGAGGTCTGTCTGCATCAGCATTGCTTTTTTTGTTTTTTAGTATGTTTATAAAATATTTTAAGGAGAATTTTAACCCTTCGAAACTTGTATAAATTTCAAAATTGTTTAAATAATTTTCATCGTAAAGGAAATCATATTTTGAAGCGGGGCATAAGGGATTTCCTCGATGCGCCTCAATCAGTCCGTTATAATCCAAAGATAAGAGGATTTTTTTTTATTTTCTTTTTTTTTAAACATATTTAAGGATGATTGCTCTTTCGAAAAAATCGCTCCCGGTGGCGGAGATGTTTATAAATTTACCTTCCAAATATTGTACGGTTTCCCGAGAGGATGTGTTTACCAATAAAGATGAGCCGAGAATAACAGAATCAAAATCTTGACTGTTTATTATTCCGAAAGCTAAAAACCTCATGTTTCCCGTCAAAAAATAATCCGGATTTTTGCGGTTTCCGAAAACATTTATCGGATCAAATAGAAATAACGTTCCGAAAAAAAGAATCGAAAATAACAACACCGAACCGAAAAAGATAATTATATTTTTTTGATTTTCCATAAGCAAGCCTAAAAATTAAAGTAAATAAACTCAGCGTAATCAGAAACGGAAATCCATAAAATTCCCAAGAAAAATAAAAAAGCATAATAAACGGGCGAGTAAAATTTAAATATTTTTTGTTTTAAAATATGGTTGGAATTTTTAAAAAACAAAACTGAAACAAAGCCGAAAATAATGAATAAACCGGAACAAATAATTCCGAATATATTCAGATGAGAATTGACAAAAGGAGGAATCTCCAAGGCTCAGTTTTGCAAAGAAAATCCGCTCATGCCTTTAAGTACTTTCAAGGCTGATTCTGCCGTTTCGGTTCTGAAAAATATAAGAGAAAAATTAAAAAAAATTAAAATTATAAACCAACCCCAAAAATTATTTAACTTAAATCCTGATTTTTCCCAAATTTTGTGAATCACAATTGCGCATCCGTGTAAAAATCCCCAAAAAATAAAGTTCAGCCCGGCGCCGTGCCAAATTCCGCCTGCAATGAAAGTTAGAAGTAAATTTCTGTAAGTTAAAATATTTCCGCTTCTGTTTCCCCCCAAGGGCATATAAATATAATCTTTCAATAATCTGCTCAATGTGATATGCCAGCGTCGCCAGAAATCTTGAATTTCGGTTGCTTTATAAGGAGAATTAAAATTAAACGGAAGATGAATATTAAACAATAAAGCCGCTCCCGAAGCCATATCGACATAACCGGAAAAATCAAAATATAATTGAAAAAGATAAGATAAAGATGTTGCCCATGCTTCCGGAAAAGTTAAAATTGCGCTTTTATCAAAACCGCTGTCAGCCCATATAGAAAAAGTATCTGCGAGCAGAGATTTTTTGAAGAGACCTGTTGAAAAAAGAAATAATCCAGCTGTAATATTATCGTAATTAATCGATTTATTTTTTGTTGAAGAAAACTGTTCCGTCATTTCTTTGTGATGAACAATCGGACCTGCAATTAATTTCGGAAAAAAAACAATAATCAAAGAAATTATATTCTTTTGTATGACCTCGGTAAGAATCAACCGGATAGGCAATTTGCTGAAAAGTAAAAAATGATATTGCAAGAGGAAGCATCAAATTCAATAAAGGAATATCGAACCCGATTGCAAAATTGATATTTTGAATAAAAAAATCAGAATATTTAAAGTATCCCAATAAAACGAGATTGAATCCTATCCCGAAGATAAGGATTTTTTTGCTCATTTTACCTGCTTTTTTCCTTTGTCCCGTAAGGTAATTTACCGTGACGGAAATGATGATTAAAGGTAAAAATTTGATATTTTGCCAAGAATAAAAAAAATAAAGAGGCGATAATCAAAAAGATTTTGGATGCATTAAATAATTCTTTTTTATTTAAAAAAAAAGTAAACAGAGAAAGTCAAAGCAGGAAAAAAATATAAATTCATAACTGCTGAACAACATTTAACTGTGAAATCTCCGTCAATAAATATTTTTCGAGCTTATTTGCGACAACACCGAATCTTCTGAGGACATTGGGTTCATAATCTTTGTTTTTTTATTGCTTGAACCCAAGAATTACAGAAATTCAGAACATAAGAAAGCTGGAATATAAGTCAATTAAAATATTTATAATATGTATCTCTTAATTGAATATATATTATATTATTATGTTGAGGGTAGCATTATCTATTTGACTCGAATAAGTTATGTGTTTAAATATATTGTTTTTGTATGTTTTTATGCTGCAAATTAAATATTTATTAATGCCGAGAGAGAAAATCTTTTTGATAAATCGGGAAATATAAAAGATACATTTTGGGGCTATTTTTGCGTTTTTTATTCCCTTGTTTCCTCAAATCCGCCGGCAAGCCGGCACCCCTCCGAAGACCGGTAATATAAAGCCGTTTGCACTTATTTAAAACCCTCACCCCAACCCTCTCCCGGAGGGCGAGGGAGATAAAAGGAAGACAGGAGACAGTCCCTGCAGGCGTTACCGGAGCAATGAAGGGAGTTTATTGTAAATTTGCCTGCATCTCTTCCCGGGACGGGAATTTTAATTGTTCGCAGTTTCTTAACCGTTAATTTATTTTTCGGTTAAGATTTATAATTAAATGTTGTTTATAAGGCAATAAATCGTACACAGCAAATAAAATATCCGGAGAAAGACACGCTGTTTGTTTGTTGAAATGATTTTGCTTCTTATTATCAATAACTTCATTTAAGGCAATAATAGTATAAAAAAAATCCCCGCCCGGTAAAACCGAAGACGGGGATTTGGATTGCGCATCCTTTTACTTAATTATCAACATTTTGCCTGTTTTATTTACAGTGTTGCTTTTCAAGCGATAAAAATACACACCTGATTTTACGTATTTGCCTTGAGTATTTTTCAAATCCCAATTTAAAGTGTAATTACCCGGTTTATATCCGCTGAATTCTCTGATCTTTTGACCTTTAGCGTTATAGATAAGGATATCCGCTTTATCATTTTCTTTTACGCCGAATTTAATGTTTACCGAACTGTTTCTTTCGACTTCTGAAATTTTGAACGGATTAGGATAAGAATTGTTCAGGTAGGAAACATTGGGAATCTCTGCCTGATTGACGTCATCTTCTTTAATGGTAAGAGTCAACGGTCCGAAAGTTTTAACAACTCCGTTATTTTCCATTAATTCAAGCCAGAAAAGATAGGTTTCGCCTGATGTTACTGTTTTATCTTCGTAAGAGTACTCTGTCGCAAACGGAGAGTTATGAGCAGTAATTATTTCCGAATTTAATTTTATGCTTTCGGTTATGTCATCGGAATTTCCTCGATAAATATAATAACCTTTTACATCTGTTTCGGATTGAATTATCCATTCTATTCTTGCGAAGTTTGATGATGTTTGAACAGCTGTAAATGAAGACAGTTCAACAGGCAAATTTCCGTCAGGCTCTCTCAAACTCCATTCCGAGAAGTGATATATGCCTGTTGTTTCAACCCAGTTCTCATCAGTATTTCTTGTTACGTTTTCGAATTCATGCCAAGATCCGTCCCAATAACCTACTATAATCAATTCGTCTTCATTAAGTCCGTTTAACTCGGAATCTTTATAGTAAATTCTCAAGGAAGCGTCACTCGGCTGATTTTCGGAGGTAATATCAATATAGCGTTTGATAAAAGGAGTTTCTCCAGGATTAGGAACATCTTTTCCTCTGGATACGGTAACAGTTGTCACTCCCGGTAAATCCCCGCTATTCATGTTCAAGACAACTGCCGGCTCGCCGTCTCCGTTGTTTCCGAAAGGCACATCTTCATTGGCATTCCATTGAGCTTGAGTTTGTGTATTGGATTGATTTATCTCTCCGGGAGAACCGTTTTGGTTGGCTCCCATGTCTCTCCAGTCAGCACTTAAAGATTTACCTTCTGTAAGATAATCCATTCTCTCAAAAAGATGGTTATCCGACCAACCGGAAGGATTATCTCCGGCAGAGTTAAAGTAATCTATATTATTGCCGTTATGCTCCAGAATAATTGCATCTTGACCGCCGTTCAAATACATTGAACCGTATGAGAAATCAGCTGTTTTATCGGGATATTGATTCTCAAAAGCAGCTTGATTTCTTGCTAATATGAAATATTCTCCGGCATTTACGGAACCGGACAGTTCAAATGTTCCTGTCGGAGTATCTGAACCGTTGTTGAAATATTTCATTACAACATTATCTAAAGACAACGTTTCATCCGTATTGTTGTAAACTTCAATATAGCTTGCCATTGCGCTTTGTGTACTGTTTACTTCGGTAATAATCAAATTGCTGCTCTCAATATTTTCAACCTGATTAACCGTAACTTGCAAATCGGCGCTTGTCGCAGCTCTTTTCTTTGTACGATTATTTCTTGTTCTTCTTTCTGCATTGTCGTTTACGGTAAAGGTGATTGTTTCCGTACCTGACCAGTTTTCCGTTGCTGAGAATACAACATTAAATCCCTCAATCGAAACGCTGATGTGTTCCGAGTTTTGGGCGGTAAGAGTTAATTCGGAATCCGGATTATCAATATCTTCAGCATATTGAGAGAAATCATAAATTTCCGAAGTTTGATTTTCGTTGAAACTGACGGTAAATTCTCCGAAATCAATGGTCGGAGCATCATTTACCGAATTAACCGTAACTTGCAAATCGGCGCTTGTCGCAGCTCTTTTCTTTGTACGATTATTTCTTGTTCTTCCTTCTGCATTGTCGTTTACGGTAAAGGTGATTGTTTCCGTACCTGACCAGTTTTCCGTTGCTGAGAATACAACATTAAATCCGTCAATGGAAACGGTAATGTGTTCCGAGTTTTGAGCAGTAAGAGTTAATGCCTCAACCGGTGTATCTTGATCAGTTATATATTCTGTAAAATCATAAGTTTCAGAAGTTT
>PDOO01000046.1 GCA_002742885.1 Candidatus Cloacimonadota bacterium | reverse complement strand
TGACCAGCCTGCAACATTTTCATAAAAGGGGAATATTTGTTCAGGGGATGCTTGAATTCTTATTTGCTCTTCAATTTGCATTATTTCTCCTTTTGAAAGATTTCTTTATACAATGATCTAACCTATATTGTTTGTTAAATATTATTTGTTTATTATTATTGAAATAATCATCATTTATCCTTGTCCATAAACCGGTATTTGTTACTCATATTGGCAACATAAACTAAAAATGTGCAGGATTTTTAATTTTATCAACATCTTTTTATACATGCGTAAGATTTATGCAGTTTTGGAGCTTTTATTAACTGATAATCCTTTACCCTGCTAATCAGGCAACAACATAATTTTTTATTTATTTCGGTTATATCTCTTTATTAATAAATTTTTCTGTTTTGAGAGACTATGCTCTAAATTTATTATCAAACAATATTAAAATGATATCAATGTCAAGGAAATTGATTCTACGCAAGAACATCAAATTCCAAGAAATAAAAAAACCCCGCTTTTAAGGCGAGGCTTTTAATTGTTGAAGCAAGAAGTCCTTACTTCATAAGAATCATTTTCTTCATTGCCGAAAGATTTACGTCTTTGGCATTAAGTTTCATGAAATAGATTCCGCTTCCGGCTTGTTTACCGTTATCGTCTTTACCGTGCCATTGGATTTGATGATTTCCGGCATCCATCTTTTGATTAAGGAGAGATTTAACTTTCTGACCTTTCACGTTATAAATATTAATTTCAACGTCAGATGCTTTTTCTACCGAGAAAGAAATCGTGGTTGTCGGGTTAAACGGATTGGGGTAATTGCCCTTAAATTCGGTTGTATATACTTGAGTATTATCATTGTCAACGTTAGTGAAATCAGCATTCAACTGAACTTCTATGTCCGGATTATTCATATCGTTTGACATCACATGGAAAGAAGCGGAATAATCCATGCTTTCCATAGGATTAAGAATAATCATTACCTGAACCGGATCTCCTCCTGCCGGGATAGTGATGTTTACGGCATCTCTTTTACCGTTTCTTTCATAATCGGAACTGAAATTCTCAGGCAGTTCAAATGATAAATTTAATTCAGAAGTTCCCAAGTTGCTGAAAGTAATCGGATGACTTATTTCTTCTCCGAGTACTTCTCCGATAAATTCAATATTTACCGGATTAACATTTATAACCGGAAATTCCGGATTTGCGCTTCCTGCAGACGGGAAAATAATATAATCAACCCAGGCGCAATCCTGACCTGATCCGAATGAAACATCTTTGCTGTATTCCCATTTAAAGGTGTGTTCTCCCGGTTCAACTTCGTAAATTGATTCAGACCAAGCAACATCTCCCGACCAACTTCCTTTTTCAACATTATCAATGTAGAATCTGAGGAAATCGTAGTTGTTTTCGGAAGATACTTTTTTCCAGAATGATATCTCGCTTTCTGCGGTAACATCCATGGTTATTTTCATTGATGTTGCCTGATTATCGTTTATTGTTGCCGATTTTGCCGAAGAGCTTCCTTCATGATTTTCGCTGTCGATGGTCCAGTTACCGCCTTCAAATTCCCATTCGTAATTATCGAAGCTATTCTCAAAATCTTCTATCTGAAGACCGAGAGAAGTGATAAACGGAGAAACAGCCGTGTAAGCTCCTGCAGTGTAAGTTAAAAGGAAAGCAGCTCCTTCTCCTGTCGGGCAGTTATCGGCAATCATAATTTCAAATGACAATCCAATTTGACCGTCCGCAGGAATTTCCGCTGTTTCGGATTCCGCAGTATTAATTGTTACGTAAGGGCTTGTTGAAGAAATAACAACATTTCCTGCCGGAGCCGGAGCATGTCCCGTATTTTTTAAGGTTACGTTAAGATTAACGGTTTCTCCCGCATCCATAACACCGTTGTTGTTACCGTTTGAATCATCTACCGTGTAATCGATAAATTCAAATGCCGGAGCAACGGAAGTTAAATTAATTACATTTGACCAGGAATTTTCATCGGCATCGCTGAAATTTAAAGTACAAGCGATTTGATGGTCATCCGGAATATTATCGGCAATAACGATTTCAAATGCTTCTTCAAGATTGATTTCCTGATCAGCTTCGATATCGCCGGCAGTTTCCTGATTATCGTTTAAAGTGATGTACATATCGTCAATAACAAGTTCAACTTCTACTCCGGAAGCAGTTTGCGAACCGAGGTTCTTGGCATGAAGATCCAATTTAACCGTATTTCCGTAAGAAAGATCCATATTCGGTTCCATTTCCATTCCCATAACATAGGGACCTTCATTCGGAAGCAAAGAAATTACCGAGGTTGAAGTTTTAAAGTTATAACCAGTTACGGTAAGATTTAAATCAGAGGGAATATTCGGAACATTTTCAAGAGCAAGAGTAATATCTCCCGATGCATCCGTATAACCGCTTCCGAGAATGTTTTTATTTGCATCAGAAAGACAAACCAAAGCATTTTCAACGCCGGCATTAACGCTGAATTCGGTTAAACCGATAAAAATAGCAGGGTTATGAGTAAGAGAAAATTCCTGAGGATTATCGGTTCTTACCTGAAGAGAAACATCTCCGAAAATATGCCATGTTTCATACATATCCACAGCGTTGTAAGTATCAAGCATTTCCATGGTAGAATTATACCATAAACCGCCGATGGTATTTTTTTGATTTCCTTGTCCGGCATAAGCTCCGGCTCCCGCCAATAATTCTATGGCATCGTCCTGAGCAGACATCGGAGGTTGCCAACTTTGATTAATCGTAGATCCGAAGAAAGCTATTGCTCCGGTAGGGGCGCCTGTTGAATTGTTTGTTGCGCGCAACCAAGCTTCCGCAAAACAGGTGCTTCCGGTAAAGTTACCGTTTACGCAAGCAACCGAGTTAATGAAAGGAAGCTCGTTGTCATTGGTCAATTGATTTATATTATTATTGCTGAAACCTGTGGTTCCCCAGCTGGTGTTTGATCCGTGACCGGTATAGTTAATTATGCCTCTTCCTTCGTTAAGGGCAACTGCAACCGCAGCTGAAGTTCCGCCGTTCGTATCATAAATTTGATCAATTTCGTTGTAAGTGTAATTGAGAAGAACGTTTCTTATTACATCCTGATGTTGCCAATCCGCTTCACCGTCATCCCCTTGACCGGCTCCTTGAGCCGATGCAATACCGACACCTTTGGTTAACCAATCGCCTTCTTCAATATCTCTTTCGTAATAAACGGTTCTTTCTACCTGAGTCTCAACCTGAGCAACATTTTCTGCCGAAAATCTTCCTACGAAAATATCGGGATAACTGTCGGTTCCGGCAAGCAAAGCGTATTTAGGATCGGAACCGCCGCCGCCTGAAGTAAAAGTCGGGATTTGAGCAGCGTCGCCGATAAGCTGGACGAAAACCAAACCGTTATTTTCATCATATTCTTCCTGAATGAAGTTTTTAACAGCTGAAGCATTTGTTCCTATATCGTTTACATTATACATATCGGTTTTGATGCCCTTCTGATTTTTCCATTCAACATAAGGTTGCATTGCATCCATGAAATCGGGATAACAAATAACAATCATGCGACCGTGTTCTCCCAATTGGGTGTAGCGCGAGCTTACGGCTTCAAAGTTGATAAAGCGAGAATACAATCCGTCGAAGAATCTCGTTTGTGATTTTGTTTGTCTTTCAAGAACATTTTCCGTATCGATTCCGTCAGCATAAACTTTTACGGTCATTTTAGTATAAACGCGTAAAGTTTTGCTTGAGTTATCGTAAGCAAAAGGAACAAGATGCAATACCGTACCTCTGTAATCTCTGAGGATATAGGGTTTTGCCAAATTTGCTTGATTTTCCGGGAAAAATCCGTCGTTTTGATAAGAATTTCCGAAAACGTAAGGAACCGTATCCGGATTTACGTTACGCATGATTTTACCTTTTGAAGGCGCAACTGCCATCTGATAATCTTTATATTCCGAATCAATAATTTCGACTTGCATTTTTGCATTATTCGGAATAATAAGGGCTTTTGCAAATTCGGGTAAACCCGGTTGTCCTTTTAAATAAAGTTTTCCGTCTGTTTTTGCGTTAATTTGATAATAAGTTTCTCCGTTGATTTCAACGGGCATACGCTCGAATGAACCCAAATTGAATTCAACGATTGTTTCATCAATGTCAGAACTTATGAGTTCCGCGCCGGTTTCCCGACTGTTGAGATTAATTCGTTCCGCATTAAGAGCAACGAATAATACCGACAATGTCAGCATGATAAGAATTTTTTTCATCTTACCCCCTGTATTTTTTTTATTTTAAGTTATTTTTTCAATAAATTTACAAGCAAATATTATTCCGGTTAATAATATTTCAAAGCAGAATAACTTATGAAACAGCATTTTAATTTATTTCAGCAAGTATCTCTTTAACTTTTTTTAAGGCTGTCGGAATATTTTTGATTTCTTTACCGCCCGCCATCGCCATATCCGGTCTTCCTCCGCCTTTTCCGCCGAGATAAGATGCCACTTTATTTACGATGATCCCTGCTTTGTAATCAGATGTTAAATCCTTGGTTACGGTTACCAATACGGAAGCTTTTCCGCCGTTGACGGCAAAAAGCACGCCTATGCCTTTACCTATTTTATCTCTGAGAGTATCTCCGATTTTACGCAAATCTCCGGAGTTTTTTTCTCCGAGATCGGCGGCTACAAATTTAATTCCGTTTACCGTATCGGCTTCTGCGATCAAATCATCAAGCAAATTACCGGCGGATTTCATTTTTCCGGCTTCCAACTTTTTATGCAACTCAACGTTTTCCGCCATTATTTTTTCTATTTTTTCCAACACTTTGTTTTGAGGAACGTTTATCGTATTTTTAATCTTTTCGATAAAGTCTTCCTCTTCCCTGACTTTCTTTTCGGCAAAAACTCCGGTAACGGCTTCAATTCTTCTTATTCCGGAAGCGACGGAGGATTCGGATATTATTTTTATCAATCCGATTTCTCCCGTAAAATTAAGGTGAATACCGCCGCAAAGTTCCTTACTGAACCCCGGAACATCAACAACTCTCACCGTCTCGCCGTATTTTTCTCCGAAGAGAGCGGTTGCGCCTGATTTTTGAGCTTCTTCGATACTCATTTCGGAAGTTACTACGGGAGTACATTTCCTGACTTCTTCATTTACCGTTTCTTCCAGTTTCCGCAATTCTTCCGGAGTTACTCTGTTGAAATGGGTAAAATCAAATCTCAGGCAATCAGCCCTAACCAAAGAACCCTTTTGCTTTACGTGGTCTCCCAGCAATGATTTTAAACCGGCGTGCAACAAATGGGTGGCAGTATGATTTCTGGAAATATTTTTTCTGTATTCTCTGTCAACCCGGGCAATAAATACGCCTTCCGTACTTTTTAAGTTTTTTACTTCTGCATAATGCAATATAACATCAGATTCTTTTTGTACGTCGTAAACTTCAAACTCGCCGTTTTCTCCGGTAATCATTCCCCTGTCGGCAACCTGTCCTCCGGATTCAGCATAGAAAGGAGTATTATCCAATATCAAAATGATTTTGTTGTCGTCAAGATTCTTGGAGTAAAGAATTCTTACTTCTTTGGAAAGTTCATCATAACCGTAAAATCCGGTGTTGGTTGAGCTTGCCACTCCCATTTCTTTCAAGATACTTTCGGTTTGTTTGAAATTCCCGGCATTTCTTGCTCTGATTCTTTGCTGTTCCATTTCAATATGAAATCCGTCTTCGTCGATGGTCATATTTTTTTCTTCGGCAAGCAATCGGGTTAAATCCAACGGAAATCCGTAAGTATCGTATAAAACAAAAGCATCGTTTCCGGAAATTAAGCCGTGTTCGCTGCGATTAACGATTTCTTCAAATCTTATCAAACCTTTGTCCAAAGTCAGATTAAATCTTTCTTCTTCCGACTTTATTACGGATGTTATAAGTTTTTTATTTTCAGCCAACTCCGTATAATAATGACCCATAACGTCTGTAACGGTATCAACAAGTTTGAACATAAACGGTTCTTTAAGGTTTATTAGACGACCGAATCTCGATGCTCTTCGCAAAATTCTTCTCAAGACATAGCCGCGTCCTTCATTTGACGGAAAACCTCCGTCCGAAACAGCAAAACAGAGCGTTCTGAGATGATCTGCGATTACCCTGTGCGGAGTTCCGTCTTTTCCTTTTGAATAAGGGACGCCCGATAATTCGACGGTTTTTTCTATAAGGGGCATAAACAAATCTGTTTCGTAATTTGAGTTAACGCCTTGCAAAACCTGACAGATTCTTTCCAATCCGGCTCCGGTATCTATATATTTATTTTTGAGAGGATGAAGTTTGCCGTTTTCGTCTCTGTTATATTGAATAAAGACAAGATTCCAAAGTTCGATAAATCTGTGGCAATCAATATTCACGCCGCAAACATGATCTTCTTTATCCTGCCAGGCGCATCTTTCCTCGCCCATATCAATATGTATTTCGGAACACGGTCCGCACGGTCCCGTATCGCCCATTTCCCAGAAATTGCTTTTATCTCCGTGATATTGAATATGATCGTTTGCTATGTCTGTTTTGTTTTTCCAAATTTCGAAAGCTTCGTCATCATCTTTATAAACCGTGGCATAAAGCTTATCTTTGGGAAGTTTCCAAACTTTTGTTACCAGTTCCCACGCCCAAACAATCGCCTCTTCTTTGTAATAATCGGCAAAAGACCAATTGCCGAGCATTTCAAAAAAAGTATGATGATAACCGTCTTTTCCGACTTCTTCGAGATCATTGTGTTTACCGCCGGCTCTGATACATTTTTGACTGTTAACCGCTCGAGGAGTGTCCGGGTCTTTTAACCCCAGAAAGATATCCTTGAATTGAGTCATTCCGGCAATGGTAAACAATAATGTCGGATCCGTATGCGGTACAACCGGCGCAGATTTAATTGATTTATGTTGTTTTTCGACAAAAAAATCGATAAAAGACTGTCTTATTTCTTTACTTGTCAACATTAATACCTCTCTTATTTTATGCCCTGCATCTAGATTAAATTTATTTCCCGATTTTCATAATCGAACGTAAACCGCAACGAATTTTTTGCAAGTACCTTTGTCAACAGCATTTTACGATAAGGCGGGATAAGAAGCTTAAAGAAATATAATTATCAACCTTAATTATTATAAAAAATCAGATATTCCTCCCCCGAAAACAACAATACAGTATTTTTAACTATATGAGCCCCTGTATCCTTATATTATTATCAAATAAATCCGCAAAGTTTACGATCAGTCAACAAGCATTTATTATTGATTCAAAAATTTTCTTTACAATATTCTCCAAATTTCAGTTATTTGAACGTAAATTAATCATTATAATCTATGTAAACTTAATACACATGTAAATCAAGTTTACAAAAAAAAAGGAGACAAAAAATGAAAAAATTATTTTTTATTTTAGCTTTATCAAGCATTATTTTAATGTTAAAAGCTCAAACAGTTAAATTTCATGTGGATAATTTTGACGCTTACCCTTATACGGGTCCTTTCATGTTCCAATTTGATGATCCTCTATTTCCCGTTCATGACCAAAATGCTTATACGGGATCGTACAATAATGAGCATTTCATGGGGGTATCGATTAATAACTTTGCATACACTTATTTCAAGTGGAATACCACCCCTGGCAGACCTCTTTCAGCCTCAAATTGCCAAGAAAATAACACAAATTTAAATAACGGTCAAACCGGTAATATTAAATTAAAAATCGACGATTTTGAGCTTGCCGGATTCCGACATTTGAATACGGAAGACAACAATACGGCTTGGAATGCAAGGCAAGGAGAACATGCTTTTTGCGCCGGAGATTACAGACACTATGTAAACGGAACAGGAATAATTTATAATGATGCAGACTCTGACGATGAAATTGATGCAGGGGAAGTCTTATTAACCGTTAATAATTGTTTGCTGGAAGTAGAAATACCGTATCCCAGCGCTCAACAAGCAATAAATAATTACGGATTTCCCGATTGGCAAAACAATATAGGAACCGGAAAACCTTATACAGCCTCAGGCTGGGGAACAATGGTTCAAAATCAATCAAACCAAGATTGGTATAATGCCTTTAATGAAGACGGCGAGCATAACGGTCAGTTAGAATTTACTTTTTCCGGCATCAGTAATGTCAGCCAAGGAGTACACGGATATTTTGATCTTGATATTACTTTAGAAAAAGCTGATCATGTCAGAATAGTCAGAGGTTTATCATTAGCAGGTTCGGGATTTGAGAATGAAGAATTACTCTTTAACAGCCCTGTTGAAGCTGAAGATTGTGACGTTGATTTTGAATTTGATTCATTTACGGCAGAAAATCCTCCGGGAGCTCAGGAACCAAACCAAAAAGTGTCGGTTATAGAGTACTACAGAAACCCGGGCGGAGATTTACCGAAAGGAATTCAAAGAATTTCTGATCTGTATTGGAACATATCAACATCCTTATCCTCTTTTAATACGTCAATAACTTTCGATTTGGAAGATATTAATTTAAGAGACGATACAAATTTGCGTATTATTTACAGAAAAGATAAAAATACTTCATGGAATGTTGTTGATGTTTACAATTATCAAGCCGGCAACAACAGCATCACGGTAAACAATGTTACCGAATTCGGAGAATGGGCAATAGGTTCAAAAGGCAATACTCTTCCCGTTGAATTTTCAACTTTCAGTCTTACTCAATCGGGAGACGACGTAAACGTAAAATGGGTTACGCAAACCGAAAGCGATCTGAGAGGATTTTATGTTCTAAGAAGCGAAACGGAAGATTTGGCTTCGGCAAATAAGATTTCCGATTTAATTTCAGCTT
>PDOO01000009.1 GCA_002742885.1 Candidatus Cloacimonadota bacterium | reverse complement strand
TTATCGCCTGAATATTAACGGAAAAACAGTCAAAACAAATAAATGTTTGCTGTTGAAGTAAAAAAATACTGCTTAAAATCCCCGTCTCCGAAAGAGCGGGGATTTTTTTATTTTCGTATTGTCAGACAGCTTTACAAATTCTTTCTGATTCATTGCGAGCCATTCTGATTCTTATTTTTATTTCACTTTCAGAAAGACCGGCAACATCCAAATGATATTCACAGGCAAGAGTGAAAAGCTTTGCCAAACGCTCAGTTTTATTGCCTGAGATTAAATCAAGGTCATCTTTGACGCTTAAACTTTGTCCGAATTCGTCAAAAAGCATAATCTCGGGATACATGCCGGTTAAAAATTCTGCAATTTTAAAATCAACCAAAAGCACATAGTCTTTCAAAAACAAAAACGACTTTTTTTTAGGCAATTCGTCAGGATATATTTCTCTGTACTGTTCTTCGCTTATTGAAATTAATTTTTGTTTATAATTTTGAGAATTAATTCCGATTCGATATAAATTTTCCATCTCTTCTCCGGACTATAATTTTTATACCCGTAAATGCAATTATTCTGCCAAACAGGAAGAGACATGCTAAAATATTATTTTAAAAGAAAATAGCTTATTAATAAAAAAAGGGAGAGGAATATTTTTCCCTGCTCGAAACAGAGAAGAACAAGAATTTTTTCAGATGCAGAAAAAATTATTCGGTTAAAAGTCGAAAAACGTTAAAATAAAACAGGCATTTTTTATAATAATCCGCTGTATTTGCGAAAATAAATTTCAAGACAGAAAATAAAAATCAAAAAAGATATAAAAAATTTATTTTTGCAAAGATCTGTTTCTTCCGATTCGACAACAGATATAAAATCAACTTTCTCAAAATCCGGAGCGGAAGATATTTTAAAACTTTCGCCGTCGGTTAATTTAGCTATTCTGTTAAGATTATTAAGATTAAAACCCCTGTCCTCAGTCTCTATGGAGACATCTTTTATCTCAAATACTCCTTTCTCCGATAATTTTTCGTCTTCAACCGACAAACGCCAATTATAATTACCGGATTTCAAAGCAGGAATATCAACCGTAAATTTTCCGTTATCCTCAGTTAAGAAATCATTAAATATTTCTTCTGATCCCGAAAAAATTTTAAAGGAAGACTTTACTTTATCCAATCTTTGCATTTTCTCATCCATAACAATAACTTGAGGTCTGATTTTTTCGCCCTTAAAATATATTTTTTTCAAATCGGAGACAATAACTCTTTCATCCAAAGATTGACTGAACCAGGTTAACAATCCATGCAAAAACGCATTAAATTTTTTTTCTCCTTTTATTTCAAATTGCCATAAATTTATAACAGGAAACCAAGCGACATGAGATTTACCGTTTAATTGATACAAAAAAGCCGGAGACTTTTCTTCGTTTTCGATAATTAATAATTTTTTGGCGTTTTTATCGGGTTTGACGTAAAAATATTCGGTTTGCGGAAAATCTCCGAAATTAACAGCGGAAAGTTCTTTTAAAGAGTTAAATTGTCTAGCATCGTGTCCGAGAGCAACCGTTCCGTTAAAAGATGATTTTATTTCCAAAGCTTTTCCCGGCAAAATATCCCGTAAATCTTCCGATGCTCTTCCTATACAAATAAGTCCTGTTCCCCGGGAAATCCATTTCTTTACCGTTTCCGTTTCATCCGGTTTAAATTTAATTTCTTCGGTATTCAGAAAAATAACCGTATTCGGTTCTTCCCGGAAAATTTTTTTTCTTGATATTTCATCTCCTTTTCCGAAAAACTTGCCTTGTTTATACAAAAAAACATTCAAAGAAAGTTCTGCCATTTCATCGATAATCCTGTTTAACATTTTAAGATTCCAATCAGGTTCGGCAGTAAAAACAATAATTTTTTTTTCATTTAAACCGACATTCACAATTAATTGCGAAGAATCTGTTTTTTCATTGTTTTCTTTCAATAAAACCTTTATTTCCGCTATCCCTTCTTTATCTATGTTAAGAGAAGTCTCAATAGATTTCTTATCGTTTACTTTAATTTTTTTCAATAATTTACCGTCTTTCATGAAACTCAGTTCGGCATTTCTCAAAGCAGAAGAGAACTCTGTTTCAACCGGCAATAATTCTCCTTTTGATATATTTTCAGGATAATAAATTCGAGTAATTTTCTCCCCCGATTTTTCAATAACCGAATCCGGTAAAATTGTATTTATGCGAATACCTGTTTCGCTCAAAAAACCGATCTCTGAATCATGAATCCAACCGTCTGAAATCAAGGTCATTTGATTCATATCTTCCGTTACCTCGGTTTTTATTATTTTTTTAATTGTTTTCTTTAAATTTGTATTGTTTCTTTCTCCTCCGACTCCGTCGGCAAAAGCAATTTCTTTTATCTTATAACCGGCTTTTTCTATTTTATCGTAAATTTTTTCTATTTTATCAGTCGGAAATTTATAATTTGCTTCAGAATCTGTCATACTCAAAGAATTATCTTTCAAAACAATCATTTCGGGAGCTTTTTTTCTTTGATTTTTAAATCTTAAGACAGGACTTAACATAAGGGTCAGCAAAAGAAAAACTGAAGTAAAACGCAATAAAGCAAAACCTGCTTTAGCTTTAAAAGAAAGCTCCGGCAAAGTTCTCCGATAAAAAATATATGTTACGATAACTGAAATTAAAAATCCGAAGATAAGCATTTGAACTCCTGATAATAAAAAATAAACAATAAAATTAAAATAACGGTAAAAAAAATCTTTCGGGACTCGTCAAGGCGGAATAAAAAAAAGGCACGTTATCCCAACGTGCCGCAATATTAAAAATTTTCGTTTTTCAGAATTTCCATCTTGCATTAAAATTAAATCCGACTCCCTTGACCGAATTACCGGGGAAAAAAGCGCCGAATGAACTTACGGAAAAATCCAAATCCATAAATTCCGGACGAATACCGAAACCGTAAGATAAGCGGTAAGGTCTGTCATTGGTTCCGTTTTGGAATCCCATAGCCAACGGAATAATTTCTTTAATAAAATACTCGGTTGCAACGGAAACCTTTAATTCATCAGTCCATACGCTTTCATTTTTCATTCCTTTTTGAAAATCAATCGAAGCATTCCAATCAGGTAAGATTTGATACAAAGCTCCTAATTTAATAATTAAGGGCAAAGAAGTCGAGAAATTGCCGATAGCCGAAGTCGTATCTGTCTGAGTATAAAAATCTTCGGAGATCTCGGCAAGATAAATACTGTCGGAATTGACGGTAAAAATATCTTCTTCAGTATTTCCGTTCCAAGTAATTTTTCCGAAAATATTGTCAAAAACCAACCCTGCCGATAAATTTTCAATCGGCTCGACAGCAAAACCTATAATAAATTTTTGACCTATGCCGGATTCAGCTCGAGTAATATGAATTTCATTTTTCATGTCCAAACCTCCTTCATCGGCATCAAAAACGCCTTTGAAGGCAGTTGTTTCGGCTGTTCCCAGTCCGATTAGAACATCTGCGGCAAAACCGACTCTTACGGTCGGCATTCTTTCGTTTTCTCGCAAAGACGGAATCATTGTCTGCAAATCTGTCTGATAAGCAAAAGCTATATCCGTGTAAGAAATTGCATCTAAGGAGTTATTCTTTTCCGTAAATAAATATTGTTCTCCGTATTCGTTTCCAAAGAAAATAAGATCGAAATATTTTTTGGATATTTTAGCTTTTATTTTACCGAAAGTCGAAACTGAAAATCCCCAATTATCCCTGGAACAGGCTAACATTTGATTGCTGAAAGAAGCTCCCGCTCTTAATGATCCGTCCAAATCTCCGATAAACTTTTCTTTATCTTCTTCATCCAAATATTTACCTGACACATTATTTAATTTATTCATGGACATAGAGTTATTATAAGCATTAAAATTTAATCCCATGAGAAATCCGAAGTCATTTCTTTTTTCTCGATTCATAATATTAGCGGGATTTTCTCCAATAGCATAAATTCCGTTTGAACGCTGTAAATAACTTCCCGCATACATTCCGGAATAAGACCAATCGGAAGCGAGAACCAAAGCAAAATTCATTGCAAATAAAGCAAAAATTATTTTTCTCATTTTATACTCCCCTTATTTTTCCGATATATGAGCAGATAATTCAATATATCCGGTTACTCCGATATAATCTTCAGATTTGATCTTAACAGGTTCCCCGCCTGAGTCCTTGAAAACAAATCTTGTTCCGAGATACAATTTATCAGTTAAAAATATCATCAAATCTTCATGCGATAATTTTAGTCTTATTTCAGATACAACGGGTGATGTTTCTCCTGTTTGATTATCAGACAAAGCAGGTTCAAAAGAGGTATCTTCATCTTCTCGCGGAATTTTTAAAACAGGGTTTTCAAAAACATCTTCTTCGTTATCGGCAAAATATAAATGAGCAATTGCTCCGCCCGGCACAGAATTTTCCAAATTCAAAATAAATTCAGCGTGATTGGCTCTTTCTTCAATAATCTCTTGGTTATCCGAGCTTATATCTATTTCCTGAATTTCGCTAGGTTGAATATAATTGCTGTCGGCAACCTGAGTATCGTCTTCAAGCTCGCTGTTGTTGATCAAAATCATCTCAAAAGGAACTTTGCTTTTATGGGTCCCCGAGACTTTTACGCCCTCTCTGATGTACCCCGTAACAACTTCTCCCTGCTCGTTTTTATTTCCTATAATCAGATATGACTCATCAAGAGTTACTTTTTCGGGATAAGTATTTAATAAAGCATCAATTTTTTCTCCCTGCAAAATAACGGTTGTACTCTTAACCTCGCCATTTTCGGCATGTTCCAAAATGACTTTGTCAGTTTCGTCTATTATTGCATAATTTGTGATACCGCTTGTCATGTTGTAAGCTGAAATTTTTCCGTAAAAAGTACAGTCAAATCCTATCGGATTATCTATATCAAAAATCAATTTTGCTCCGTGCTGATTCAGAGTATTTTCGATGCCAACAGGATATTCTATATCAATTTCGGTACTGTTGTCTTCAATATCCAATCTCTTATTGAAAACTTTTCCTTCCACATAAGAAAACTTCATTTTTTCATAGGAAAGAGTTAAGTCAAAGTCATCAAGACTCGCGCCGTCATTCGCTTTTATTTCGACGGTAAATCTTAAACTGTCTAAAACTTCCTGAGGACCGAGAGTATCGTCTTTTATTATAAAATTACTTAAATCTTCAATTGTTTCCGTTCCGAAATTTCCGTTGAAAACTTTAGTAAAAGGTTCTGAATCGGAGGTTTCAAAAACATTCTCAAAAGTAAAGGATATTGATTCTATATATTCCGGGTGTTCTAAATTATTGAAAGCAAAATGCAAATACCATTCGGAAGTAACGGCATATCTCAATTCTATTTCGTTCTCTTCATTTTCGTTGTCAAGAGGCAATCCGCCTCTTTTAACAATATCAGTCGAAATCAAATTCATTTTTTCGGAATTTTCGGAAATTGTTAAAATATCGCTGCTCACTTCCAAAGAAGTAATATCACCCGTATTTTGATAATACATAATACCGTCTTCACTGACAATATTCACGGAATCCTGCAAGTCATATACATAATAATTTTTATTTATCAAGGGAATTTCCAGATTAACATCCCATTCGGGAGTCTCCAATTTTTTAATGCAACCGACAAACAAAAATAAAAGAAAACAAATCAAAATAAGCTTGTATGAATTTTTCATTTTACCGCCTTTAATATAAACCGTTAACACTTCCTTTAGTTATTTCGGGATCAAAATTAATTTCTATTTTTCGTTCAGTCGCAGCATCCAGAAAATCTTTTAAAATAATTTTACCGTGTCCTCTGACAACCGATTCGTCTTTTGAAGAGAAAAAAACATATTTAAGCTTAAAAATGTCAAGATCAACTAACATTCTTTTTAATAATTCAGCTCTGATTAACTCTCCGAATGCCGGATGAAAAGGTCCGGAAACAATATCTTCTTTATTTATGTCGGAATGTAACCCGACTTTGGCAATACGTATCCCGGCTTTTCGGAAACGCAAAACGGCATCAGCAGAGAGTTCAATTGCCCGGGTCAAATCAAGCGGTTTGTATTCTCCCTTGACATATAACTTTTCCAATTCTGTATCTTTCAGAATAAGAAGAGGGTATATTCTTACAAAGTCAGGTTTTATTTCCAAAGTTTTGTCAACCGTAAAATTCCATGTTTCTTGCGAAAATCCGGGAAGCCCGGGTAAAAACTGCATCCCCAGGCGAAAACCTTTTCTTTTTATAAGATGACATGATTCGGCTGCTTTTTCTCCCGAGTATCCGCGTTTGCTTTTTTTTAAAACTCCGGAATGCAAACTTTGAATTCCCGTTTCGATTGTCGTTACTCCGAACTCTTTAAGTTTATCAAGAATTCGGCAATCAATGAAATCAGGACGAGTAGAAACTCTTATGTCATCCAAGTCTTTCCTGAATTTTCTGATAAACTCAAGCCAATAATCCTGCTCTTCCTCAGGTAAAGCGGTAAAAGTTCCTCCGTAAAAAGCAACCCCTCTGGTTTTTCCTCGGTTATATAAAATAAATTTTTTCAAATCTGATTCCGGAGCAGATTGCAAATCTCCGGATTTAGTTATTTTAAATTGATTGCAAAAAATACAATTGAAAGGACATCCCCGGTGAGGAATAAAAATCGGATATATCTTCATATTTCCAATTTAAGGCAAGCTTCTTTAGCTGCATTTTGCTGGGCTTTTTTCTTGCAAGCTCCTTCTCCGATACCGGCAATCTCGTTTTGAATCAAAACTTTAACCCTGAATATTTTTTTATGATCAGGACCGGATTCGCTGATCAACTGATAATCCGGAGTTTTTTTGTACAAACCTTGAGTATATTCCTGAAGTTTGCTTTTATAATTTATAAATTCGCTCTTTTTTATATCTTCTTCAAAACCGTCCAAAATAAAATTATTGATAAACTCTTTTGCTTTATCCATATTTGAATCAAGATAAACGGCACAAATCAAAGATTCTGCCGCATCTGCCAGAATAGAGCTTTTATGCCTTCCGCCCGATCTTTCTTCTTCCTCCGAGATTAGTATATAACGTCCCAAATTAAGTTTTCTTGCTTTTTTTGCCAAAAATTTGGAACAAACGACTTTTGATTTTATTTTGGAGAGACTGCCTTCCCGGCTGTTCGGGTATTTGCCGAAAAGCATTTCAGCGACTGCCAACCCCAGAATGGAATCTCCCAAAAACTCCATTCTTTCAAAAGCAGAAATAACTTTATGGTCAGGATTTACTTTTCTCAAAAAAGATACATGGGTCATTGATTCCCGGAGCAGATCAAGATTATTAAATCGGTAATTTATCTTTCTTTGCAATTCATCAACAATTTTGATCCACTCGCTATATTCTTCGGATTCTTTGGTTTTATTGCCGACAGAAATAAAATAGTCAAAAATTCCTTTAAAAATTCTGTTCATATTTCCTTCGTAAAATAAAAATTATAAAATTGTCGCAAACAGAAAAAATTGAGTACAAAAAATAAGGGCGAATTACGCCCTTAATTTTATTGAGAATACTTTTTTAAAATAATAACGCCGTTATGTCCGCCGAATCCCAAAGAATTGCTTAAGGCATAATTTACGTCTTTTTCTTCCATTCCGTTACTTACATAATCAAGATCACAGTCGGGATCAGGATTAAACAAATTCACCGTAGGGTGAATTTTTCCTGTTTCAATAGTCTTGCAACAAACAATTGCTTCTATTGCCGCAGCTGCTCCCAAAGTGTGTCCTGTCATTGATTTTGATGAACTTATTTTTAAATTTCGGGCATGTTCTCCGAAAATTGTTTTAATGGAAGACGTTTCATTTTTATCGTTAAGAGGCGTTGATGTTCCGTGAGCATTTATATAATCAATTTTTTCGGGCTCAATTCCCGCATCTTTGACGGCAATTGCCATTGCTCTGGCTCCTCCTTCACCGTTATCGGCAGGAGCTGTTACGTGAAAAGCATCGCAAGTTGCTCCGTAACCGACCAACTCGGCATAGATTCGAGCTCCTCTGTTTACAGCGTGTTCAAGTTCTTCCAAAACCAGCATTCCTCCGCCTTCTCCCATAACAAATCCGTCTCTTTCCGCATCAAAAGGTCTAGAGGCTGTTTTAGGATCGTCATTTCTGGTGCTGAGAGCTTTCATGGAACTGAATCCTCCTACCGAAAGAGGAGTAACCGCAGCTTCCGCTCCTCCGGCAAAGATAATATCTGCATCACCGTAAAGGATTGATCTGTAAGCTGTTCCTATAGCATGATTAGCCGAAGCGCAAGCTGAAGTGATATTAAAATTAATTGCTTTTAAATTATATTTGATAGCAATATGCCCGGCGCAAATATTGGAAATCATTTTCGGGATGAAAAAAGGACTTATGCGTCTGGGTCCCGACTTGTGAAGTTTAACGGCTTCTTCTTCAAAAGTAAGCATTCCGCCTATACCGGCTCCGAAAATAACTCCTGCCCGTTCCGGATCGAAATTGCCTTCTTGCAAGCCGGAATCTTGCATGGCTTCATCGGCGGCAATGATTCCGAATTGAGCATATTTATCTATTTTTTTGGCATCTTTTGCTTTAAAATAGTCTTTTGGATTATAGTTTTTTACTTCGGATGCAATCTTGCACGGAAATTCTTCGGGATCAAAATTTGTGATTATATCAACACCGCTTCTTCCGTTTAAAAGTCCTTCCCAAGTTTCTTCAACATTTTTACCGACACCGTTAATTGTTCCGAGACCGGTAATTACAACTCTTCTTTTATTCATAATTAATTAACCTCATATTTTGTCTTACGCAGTTCTCAGAAACGTAAAATACAAAATTTTCTCCCAAGGAGATAAAAAAATAAAAAGAATTGCCCTTTTATCGGGCAATTCTCAATTTTAATCAGGCATCAAGTTTACTTTCAAGATACTTGATGGCATCGCCGACTGATTTAAGTTTTTCGGCATCGCTGTCCGGAATATCAAGGTCAAATTCTTCTTCAAACTTTAATATAAGTTCAACCGTATCGAGAGAGTCTGCACCGAGATCTTCAATGAAGTTTGCTTCGGGTTTTACTTCGGAAGCATCTACATCAAGTTCTTCTACAATAATTTCCGTTACTTTTTGCTTAATATCCATTTTATTCCTCCTGGGTATTTTACATTACCAAGCCGCCGTCAACAGTTAAGGTCTGTCCGGTAATATATCTTGCTTCATCAGATGCTAAAAACAAGCAGGCATTTGCGATATCCTGCGGTTTCCCCATTTTTTTCAAAGGGATTGCTTTAGCATATTCGGCAATAATTTCTTCGCTTAATTTTGCCGTCATTTCAGTTTCAATAAAACCGGGAGCAACGGCATTTACTCTTATGTTGCGAGAAGCAAATTCCTTTGCAGCCGATTTTGTCAAGGCAATCAATCCGGCTTTTGATGCGGCGTAGTTTGCCTGACCGGCATTTCCGGTCAATCCGATAATCGATGCCATGTTGATAATAACTCCGTCTCGCTGCTTCATCATAATCCTTGATATTTTTTGAATACAAAGAAAAGCGCCTTTAAGGTTAATATCAAGCACGGAATCCCAATCTGATTCATTCATTTTAAGAATTAAGGTATCTCTGGTAATTCCGGCGTTGTTCACCAAAACATCAGCAGATCCGAATTCTTTTTTTATTTTTTTAAAATTTTCTTCGATACTTTCGGAATCTGTAACATCAGCTGCAATTCCGACCGCATCGAAACCTTTATCTTTAAGTTTTTCGCAAGCCGCATCTACGGATTCGGGATTAAGATCAAGAATAAAAACGCGAGCTCCTTTTTCGGCAAAAGACTCGGCAACGGCAAATCCTATTCCTCTTGCCGCTCCGGTTACGATAACATTTTTTCCTTTCAAACCGGTCATAACTCATTAACTCCTTCCAAAACTTTTTCAACGTCTTCGAGTTTGTCTATTCCGTAAACCTTAACTTTACGATTAATTTTTTTTATCATTCCCGCCAAAACTTTTTTGGGTCCGAATTCAAAAAAGACATCAACGCCTTCTTCAATCATTTTTTCAATGCAATCAACCCAGTAAACCGAAGAAATTACCTGTTTGGCAAGATTACTCTTGATGACGGAAATATTCGTTTGCGGTTCTGCATCGACATTGGAAACAACCGGTATATCAGTTTCGTTAAAAGTAATTTTTTCCATTTCTTTCGTAAGCATTTCTCCGGCTTTGGCAATCAGCGGAGAGTGGAAAGGACCGCCGACTTCAAGCATAACAACTCTTTTTGCGCCGGCTTCTTTAGCCATTGAGCAGGCAAGTTCAACGCCTTCTTTGGTTCCGGAAACAACAGTTTGTACGGGAGTATTGAAATTTGCGGCAACAACCAATGCCTTTTCGCTCGCTTCTTTACATATTTGCGAAACTTTTTCTCCGGAAAGACCCATAACAGCAGCCATTCCGAAAGGCTGCCCGTCATTTGCCTCAATCATAAACTCTCCCCGTTTATGAACAAGATACATGGCATCTTCCAAAGATAAAACTCCGTTGGCAACCAAAGCCGTAAATTCACCCAAAGAATGTCCGGCAACATAGTCAGGTTTTATATCAAGGGCAGATTGCAGTTTTTGCATTGCAACAACGCCGTGGAATAAAAGAGCCGGTTGAGTAAAACGAGTTTCTTTAAGCAATTCAGAGGGACCGTCCGCCATGATTTTCGCAAGTGTTACGTTATTTTCTTTGTCAAATTGTTCCAAAACATTTTTTAATTCCGGTCTGTCTTCCGTAAAATCAGAAGCCATTCCGACATATTGAGCTCCCTGACCGGGAAATATAAAAGCAATTTTATGATTTTTTAAAGACATAATTCCTCCCGAATCATATGCGAATAAGCATACTGCCTGATGTTAAACCGGCTCCGAATGCAGCAAACAAAACCAAATCGCCATGACGAACTTTTCCGCTTGACATAACATCATCCAACGCAATCGGAATCGAGGCGGCGGAAGTATTTGCATATTTTTCTATAACGGAAATAACTTTATTGCCGTCTATTTTAAGTTTTTTGCCCAGAGAAGCGATAATACGCATATTAGCCTGATGAGTAAGAATCCAGTCAATTGATTTAACATCGGCATGATTTCTTTTCAGAACGACATCGCAAGCTTTATACATGGATTTTACCGCCAATTTAAAAACCCGGTTTCCTTCCATACGAATAAAATGTTCTTTATTTTGAACGGTTTCAATCGAGGGTCTTTTTCTGGAGCCTCCGGCTTTAACAATAAGTAATTCAGGTAAACTTCCGTCAGCATAAATTTCAGAGTCTATAAAACGCGAAACATCGGTACTTTCCGCACGACTGTAAACAACCGCTCCCGCGCCGTCTCCGAAAAGAACGCAGGTACTTCTGTCCTCCCAATCAATAAGGCGACTGAGAACTTCCACGCCTATGACAAGGATATTTTTATAAATTCCGTTTTCGATATATTGTTTTGCAATGCTTGATGCGTAAACAAATCCGGTACAACCGGCGGACAAATCAAAAGCCGGACAATTATTTTTTATGCCGAGATGTTTTTGAACCAAGCAGGCGGTGGACGGGAAAGGATGATCTCCGGTAACGGTGGCGCAAATAATCATCTCAATATCGCGAGTTTTTAAACCGGCATTTTCTATTGCCTGTTTCCCCGCATGGTAAGCTAAATCAGAAGCGGCTTCGTCATCGGCGATAAAATGTCTTTCAAACATTCCTGTTCTGGTTTTTATCCATTCATCGCTTGTATCTATTCTTTTTTCAAGATCAAAGTTATTCACTGTTTTTTCGGGAAGGTAACGCCCTGTCCCGGATATTTTAGCATGGTAAACGTTCATATTTTGTCCCTTTCGTAATATTCTTGCACATGTTGAACAAAACCTGATTTTGCAATATCATTTGCAAATCTAACGGCATTTTTTATGGCTTTGGAATTCGAAGATCCGTGAGAAATTACGGAAATTCCGTTAACTCCCGCCAGTAACGCCCCACCATACTCAGAATGATCCAATTTAATTTTTAAGCTTTTGAAAACCGGTTTTAACAGCAAAGCTCCGAGTTTTGCCAAACCGCTTTTCATGATTTCTTCTTTCATCAAACCGAAAAGAGTCATTACGGCTCCTTCCATGGTTTTCATCATAACATTTCCGACGAATCCGTCACAGACGACGACATCAATTTTCCCGTCAAGAATATATTTCCCTTCTATATTTCCAACGAAATTCAAATTTTTATCTTCTTCGAGCAAACGATATGTTTTTAATGAAAGTTCATTTCCTTTTGTTTCCTCTTCGCCTATATTCAACAGACCGACTGAAGGATTTTTTCTGTTTAAAGAATATTGAGCATATAAACTGCCCAATCCGGCAAATTGCTGCAAATGTTCCGGTTTGCAATCGGCGTTTGCTCCGACATCAAGCAAAACAAAAGGTTTTTCCTTCCCCTGCACAATAACGGCTATTGCCGGCCGCAGAACATTTTTAATTCTGCCGAACGTAAACAAAGATGCTGTCATTACGGCACCGGTATTGCCTGCGCTTATAACAGCATCAACTTCATTGTTCTTATAAAGATGCAATGCTTTCAGGAGTGATGAATCCTTTTTCTTTCTGACGGAAGAAACGGCTTTATCGGACATTTCAATAACTTCGCTTGCGTGAAGAATTTTAATTCTGTTGCGATCATAATCGTATTCGGCAAGCTTACTTTCCAAGATATTTTCTTTTCCTACCAAAGTTATTTCTCGGCAAAGATTTTCTTTAATCGCCAAAACGGCTCCTTCAACCTCCGGCAAAGGAGCATTATCGCTTCCGAAAGCATCAATTGCAATTCGCATTATTCAGAAACTTCCAATACCTTTCTCTTTCCGTAATATCCGCACTTCTCGCAAACGTGATGAGGTCTTGCGGGTTCATTGCAATTGGGGCAATTTGTCCAAGCAGGCATTTCCGCTTTGTAATGAGTACGTCTTTTATCTCTTCTTGATTTTGACTGACGTCTTTTTGGTACTGCCATGATATCTCCTTTATTTCATCTTCTATACTATTTTAAATTATTATTTATCAATAAAATAACTAAATACAAATTATTTCAAGCGACAGATTATTTTCACACTTTTCTTTGTCAAGAATTTTGAAGAATCCCGAAAATCCCGAAATAAGGCAACAAAAAAATCCCTTCGCCTTAACGGTTCAGGGATTTAAGCAATATTCCGATTTATTTCATCATCAACATTTTTTTGATATTTTTATAATCCGAAGTCTCCATGGAATAGAAATAAACTCCTCCGGCAACATCTTTGCCTTTGTCGTCTTTTCCTTTCCAGCTTACGACATGTTTACCGGCTTTGAAAGGAGCATCGGCAAGAACTTTCACCAATTGTCCTTTAACGTTATAAATCATTATTTTAACATTATCGTTTTTACTTAAAGAAAACTCTATTTGAGTTTCGGGATTAAACGGATTGGGATAATTTTCTTTCAAATCCGTATAATAAACAACTTGTAAATCAGTCTCAGACACAACAAGATGAACTGTCCATTCTTTATTTACCGCATATTCTTCATCAGAGACCAAACAATCGATTATATAATCTCCCGACTCTTCAAGCGTAACAAACAACGAATCAGAATCATTATTTTGATTTTCGCCGTTGACAAGCCATTCGTAATTCAAGTTGCCTTCAACATCGAATGCCTCCACCGAAAAACCTAACGAGACACTGAGATTACCGGTAAAATCAAATTCCGTTTCTTCCGGAATAAAAGAAATTATTTCCGGCGCATCGTTAACGGGATTAACCGTTATATTCAAGCTGCTTTCGGAAAAATCCCTTTTTCTGAAAAAATAATTGAGAATATCGTTTATTCCGTCATCGGCGATAAAAGCAATTTGAGTTTCTCCGTTCCAATTTTCCAAGGAGCTGATAAAAGCAACGGGACCGGTAACGGAAACTTCTATATGTTCGGAATTAAATTCCGGAGTAAAAATCATTTCATCTCCGTCGGGATCAAAGAAATAATCATTAAGATTAATGCTTAAATCGGCAAAATCTTCATCCAATACCAAGTCTTCAAACTCTTGAATAACCTGCGGAGCATCGTTAACCGGAAGGCAGTTAAAAGTAACTTCTGCCGAGACTTCCGTTCTTCCGCCCTTTGCTCTGATATTGCGTGTAAGACGTTCTCCGTCGGATAACGCAAATGTTACTGCTTCCGATCCGTTCCAATTTTCGGGAGCCGATACGGTAAGCATAAAACCGTCAAATGACAAAGAAATTTCAGTATTTCCGGAAAAAGTCAAAGAAAGCTCTTCCGATTCATTATCTATATCGGAAATAAAGTCGCTTAAATCAAACTCAGCCGTTTCATCTTCGTTAAAATCAAATGAATCCGGCAAGTTTAATTCGGGAGAATCATTAACAGGCAAAACCGTTACGATTACGGTATCCTGAGATACGCTTCTGTCGGCATAATAAACTTGAAAGATAAAGTTACCGGAACCGAACCAATTCGGCTCGGCAGAAAAAACAACATCAGTCATATTAATATCAACGGTTATTTCTTCCGTATCCGAATCGATTAAATCTATTGCGCAAGATATTCCGTCGCAATCCGCAATATATTGAGCGAAATCAACATTCAAAGATTCGTCTTCGTTAAAAGAAAAACCGTTTTCGGGAAGATTTAAACTGACTTCTTCCGTAATTTCAATATATTGTTCTTTTACGATTGACTTTTCGGCGGCTAAAGATGCTGCCGTTAATCTTACAGAGTAAATTCCGGGGGCATCGTATTGCCAAATCGGATTTTGTTCCGCAGAGTCAACCGTTCCGTCATTATCGAAATCCCATTCCCGCGCTATCGGATTTCCCGTCGATAAATCGGAAAATTGAACATCCGCATTAATCATTGCCAAAGTATTTGCAACACTGAAATCAACCTCTAAAACAGGATGTCCGGTTACGTAATTGTTTTCCGTTTTCAAAGCAGGAAAGCCTTCATTAAAAACAGAAGAATTAATTGTTACGTAAGCATTTTCTTCAACAAGCAAACTTTCTTTTGCATCAAAAACCAAGTAAAAAAGCGTTCCGTCGTAAACATCGGAGTCTCCGGCTCCCGAAATATGCGCATTATAAGAATTTTCGTTTAAAATAAATGTCCAATCCTCGCACTCGCAACCGTTTTTATCAATTTCGACGAACTCAAGTTTATCGGTATTATAAGAGAAATTAATTTCAAATGAAGAAAATGCTTTTTCGGGAGAAATATCTTCGACGCAAACAGGAACTTTGACTCTTGCCTGCGGCTCGGCGTAAGTTTGAATTATTTTCAATCTGCCGTCATAAACCGTTATATCGGAAAGGTTTCCGGAAACGTTGACGGCATCTTCCGCAGAAATTTCGACCGGACCGCTTTTATGAGCGGTCAACAATCCGTTTTGATCAACGCTTGCAACTTCTTCGTTTGAGGAAGTCCAGACAACAGGCAGGGTTGCATTGTCAGAGACACTTAACTGAACGGTATTTCCGGCAAAAATTTCTACGTGCGCCGGAGTAATTTCCAAAACCGGAAGTTGTTTTATTTCACAATTTGCTTCTTCGGTATAAAACAAAACGTCTTCATTGAAAAATCCTGATTCAATGCGAATAATCCGGTTACCGTAATCTTCTTCCGTTGCCTCAAGAATCAATTCAAAAAACAATCCGTCTTCCGTCCAATTTTGAGATGAAGCAAGAGAGATTAAGGCATAGTTTCCGTAATTTTGAAAAGATGTCTCAGAGCCTTCGGCAATTGTATTTTCGGTATTTATTCCGATACATTCCAAATCATCTCCAAATCTTATATTAAATTGCAGAGAATTTACCTCAAGTCCATTTAATCCGGTAACATTTACGGGAATATTTACCGAGTTTGTTTGAAAGACCTCAGAATCTTCAGGAATAAGAGAAACAGGACGAATTTCAATTATTCCGTCATTCGTTCCGGAAACACCCTCTTCATCAGTTGCCGTAACGGTAACAATGCCTGAGGAAAGAGCAGTAAGAAGTCCGCTATCGTCGATTGAAGCAATATTTTCATCATCAACCTCCCAAACAATGTTCCCCGTATAAGCTCCGGAAACACTCATTTGCAAAGTTTTTCCTATACCCAGTATTTCGCTGTCCGGATCAACATTCAAAGACGGAGGATTAACAATGTAAAAAGAAATACCTGCAAAAGAAGCAGACGGCAAACCTTCGTTGAAAAAATTTTCGCTTACGGGGTTAAAGTTTACGCTCGCGTAATAAGCGTCGATTGCGCAAAATTTAAGATTCAGGATTCTGCCTGTCCCTTCCAAAGGAGAACTTCCGGCAGCCGCAATTTCAAGAACCCCGGGATTATCGGAATTTACGGCAATAAAACCGAATCCGTCACAAAGAGTTTCTTCTTCGGACAGTTCGATAAACTCCAAATGATCTTGGGAGTAAGTTATTCTGAATTCAAAAGAATAAATATTCGTCAAAACCGAATCTGTTTTAATCGGCAAAATAAATTCTTCGCCGGCAATGACATTGCCGACATCTTCAAAATAAACATTTACGTCTTCGGCAAAAAGTACTGCCGTTAAAAATAACAACATCATCAAAATATATTTTTGTAATTTCATATTTACCTCGATTATTTAATGAGGAACAGGTTTTGAATTCAACTTTTTTCCGGCTTTCATGCAACAGAAATAAACTCCGGAAGAAACTGCCGATCCGTTTGGATCTGAACCGTTCCGTTCAAAGCAGTTAATACAGGGCTTTACCTCTTCGTCAACAGTTTTTAACTTTTGTCTTATGTTTATTGATAAATTCTGCGTTACGGAAAAAATTCAAACATTCAATAAGCATAAAAAATTCCAATTATACTCAGGCTTAATTTATTTTTGAACATTTAATCAATTATTTTTGTTTTCGAGTTTATTTTTTTTAACATATTCGACAAATTCAACTCTTTATTCTGCGAATCAGGCATAAAAACAAACGGTATTTCTGCATTTCTGACGGATATTTTTGAAAGGACGAAAGACCAAAGAGGATACTAATCAAGCATTGACAATTTTTACGATGCTCCGGAGAGTATCGATTTAAACTCTCGGGGCATTCTTGCAGGCAAAGAGTTAACAATATTTTATTTTTTGAAGACAGAGATCAATAATCTCGTTAATAAAAATTTCAAAGAAATTTTACGTTTCGATAATTAAATATCTTACCTCGAAACCCAAAAAATAAACCCGGAGAACCGATAATCGATGCTCCGGGATTTTTTCGTAATTTAAACGAATTTTATCAATATCTGTAATGTTCAGGCTTGAAAGGTCCTTTCTTATTAACTCCGATATAACGAGCTTGTTTATCGGAGAGGATTGTCAAATTAACTCCCAACTTTTCAAGATGAAGTCCGGCAACTTCTTCATCCAAATGTTTGGGAAGACGATAAACATCTGTTTTAAGATCTTTTTGCCAAATTTCCATTTGAGCCAAAACTTGATTAGTGAAAGAATTGCTCATCACGAAAGAGGGATGACCCGTGGCATTTCCGAGATTTACGAGACGACCTTCGGAAAGAAGAATTATGCACGTTCCGTCTTTGAAAATTATCCTGTCAACTTGAGGTTTGATATTTACTTTTTGAACTCCTTCCAATTCATAAAGAGCATCAACCTGAATTTCGTTATCAAAATGACCGATATTGCAGACAATCGCGTAATCTTTCATTTGTTGCATGTGTTCAACCGTGATGACATCGCAATTTCCGGTTGCCGTTACAAAAATATCGGCTTCTTTAACAACATCTTCCAATCTTGCTACTTTGAAGCCTTCCATTGCCGCCTGCAAAGCGCAAATCGGATCAATTTCGGTTACGATAACTCTTGCTCCGAATCCTCTCATTGATTGAGCGCAGCCTTTTCCGACATCTCCGTAACCGCAAACAACCACAACCTTGCCGGCAACCATCACGTCAGTTCCTCTTTTTATTCCGTCAGCCAAACTTTCTCGACAACCGTAAAGATTATCGAATTTTGATTTTGTAACAGAGTCATTAACATTTATTGCCGGGAAAAGCAGAGATCCGGTTTCCATCATTTGATAAAGTCTGTGAACCCCGGTGGTTGTTTCTTCGCTGCATCCTTTTATTTTTTCGGCAATTTTATGCCAACGCTTGGGATATTTATCCATATCTTTAAGTATTTCCATGTTCATGATCTGCTGTTCTCTTCCCGCTGATGAAGGTTGAGGGATAACACCGGTTTCCTCAAATTCCTTTTCCAGACGAACACCTTCATGGATCATCAAAGTGGCATCTCCCCCGTCGTCAACAATCATATCCGGTCCTTCTTCTTCGCCGAAAAGCAATGCTTGTTTTGTACACTCCCAATATTCTTCAAGAGTTTCGCCTTTCCAGGCAAATACCGGAATTCCCGCTTTTACGACAGCTGCCGCGGCATGATCTTGAGTTGAAAAAATATTGCAGCTTGCCCAACGAATTTCAGCTCCCAATTCTTTTAAAGTTTCGATAAGAACCGCTGTTTGAACCGTCATGTGCAAAGAACCTGTTATTTTGGCTCCGGCGAGAGGTTTTTGTTTTCCGTATTTTTTGCGCAGAGCCGTTAAACCCGGCATTTCGGTTTCGGCAATATCAATTTCTTTTCGTCCGAAATCGGCAAGATTCAAGTCCGAAATTTTATAATCCATTAATTACTCCTTTATTTTTTATCATTATAATTAATTCAGGCAAAGAAAAATGCCTGCTCAAAATGACAAGAAAAAAATACATCTGTATAAAATAATGCTGATTAAGATCCGAAAAACAACTGAGGCGACAAATATTTTTAAAAATCATAAAATAAATGCTTGACTTACGAAGCAATGATAAGGATTTTGACTTTGCTGTTGGGGCATTAGCTCAGCTGGGAGAGCGCTACACTGGCAGTGTAGAGGTCAGCGGTTCGAGCCCGCTATGCTCCACCATATTTCCCTTTAACATTTCATTATTATTTTTTTATTTTATCAATCTTAAGCGGACACATAACAATACAATAATAAATTCATTGCCGGTCTGTTGTGATTTTTTTGCAAAATCTGTTAAAAATTTATTTGACTTTAACATGTGATTTTTAAGTTTATGGCTGACGTATTGATTATATAATATTGCAAATTTGGAGTAAAATTAATGAAAACAAGTTCTTTAGATGCGATGCTGTCATCTTTCGGTTTAGTTGATGAAAAAGAAATGTATATATTTTTGAAAAAAGACGAAAAAGAAAAATATAATAAATTTTACGAAAAAAGAGTTGTTCTGTTTCACAGATTACTGTATATTACCGGAATGCTTTTCCTTTCTTTATTCGGTATCTTCGATATAATTATTCTTTCCGAAAATTTCTTTAAGCTAAGCATAATTCGTTTTTTTATTATTGTTCCCAGTCCTCTGGTTGCATGGGGACTTACTTACACTGATTTATATAAAAAATACCATCAGGAAATAGTACTTCTTTGGGGTTATTTTGTTGCTATAGGCATATTGGTTATGTCCTCTTACGTTACGATGCCCTGCAAGCTGCTTTATTACGTCGGCATACTGCAGTTTTTCTTTTATTTTTGCGTTGCAATGAAATTGCGTACTTTGTACGTTATAATTTTTATTGTTCTTTTCATGGTTACTTATAATATTATAGTTAACTTTTTTATTTATACTCCTTTTACGGTAATAATGAGCAATAACTTTTTTTATTTGCACTCTTTACTCTTGAATTTATTTTTTGCAGTTTTAAACGATATTAAATCTGTCAGAAATTTCAGATTAAACGAAAACATAAAAAACTATAAAACTTTAATAGATTATTTTAAAGACAAAGAATTATTTATGAAAGCTTTGATTGATATAAATCTTCATGATTCCAATATAATTGCAAGATCGTTGAAAAAAACTGTCTTGTTTTTTGATTTGGAATGGATTATTGCTTACGAGAATAATGCTAAGTCCGATTATGTTGTAGAAGCAGGTTATTATGATAAAAATAAACGGGGCATGGAAATTGATTCCGTTTTAAGAATTGAATTTATAAAAGACAGTATTCCCGAAACGGTCAATTCCTATACAGTTGCGGAAATAAAGCAATTATTCAGATTGAAAGACGAATATTTGACCTGTAAAAATTATTTTGCTTATCACTTCGTTTTTGCAGATAAGGAAATTCATTTCGCGCTTGCTTCCGATAAAGTTTACGATAATCCGGAAAAATTTAAGGAAGAACTGGCAAAGGCATTAAAATTACTGCAATTAAATTTCATGAGAAATTAATTTCCGCTCTTTGCAAAACTAAGATTTTTTCGATTAAGTTTAAACTTTTCTGTAACAGAATTCATCGTAATTATGTTTTAATGTTATATCAAAATTGATTCCGCTAAATTTAAATTGAGGTAAAATATGAAAAAAATATTTTTTCTTACTTTTATGCTGTTTCTTTCTTACTCTCTTTTCAGCATTAAAAATTGGAAAATTTATACAAACACTACTCACATAACCGATTTCATAAAAGTTGATAACCGCATATATATCGCCACTTGGGGCGGTTTAGAAGTTTTTAATGAAGACCTGAAAAGTTTTACCGAAAATTACACCGCTTTGGACGGACTGAACGGAATTGATCTGACCTCTTTGATGTATGACAAAAAACACCGCGAAATTTTAATCGGTTCTTATAAAAATGAAGTGGCAAGTTTAAAAAACGGAACTTTTCAATATAAAATAAATTCGGATATGGGTCTGGTTTCTCCTTATATAAGGAAATTGATTTATCATAAAGAATATATTTTGGTTTGCACCGAGGAAGGACTCAGTATTTTCCAATATTTAGACGGAATAAATTTTCCCGTTTTGCTTAAAAATTGCACATTAACTCAAAATCTTGCCGATAATTTTATTGTCGATGCGGTTGTTACCGATAATGATGTATTGCTGGTCGGTACCGTAAGAGGATTGAATTACGGTAATCTGGAAGACATTATTAACGGAGTTTCTTTTGATTTGCTGGATGAAAGCAATTCTCCTCTGCCGTCCGATGAAATTAATTGTCTCTATCATTCGCAAGGCGTTACAGCTGTCGGAACTAAATCAGGTTTGGCAATTATCGATGATTCGGATGATTTTTCGAATTGGATCGTAAAAGAAGATGTCCTGGAAGGCGAAGAACAAAGTATTCTGCCTGTTTTTATAGATAACTCGGGAAATATTTATTGTTCCGGAGGCAATAAAGATTATTCGACAAGAATGTACAACTTTTTCGGCGATCATGATTTATATGTTTTTTCAGGAGACAATTTTGAGAATAAAAAAACAATCGATATAGGAACCGATAAAATCAGCGCCATAAAATACGCAGGAGATAAAATTGCTGTCGGAACCTGGGGAGAAGGTCTTTTTATTAATGAAGAAGATGATTGGGTTCAATATTTGTCGAACTCCGTCTCATCGAATTTAATTACGAGAATAAAAACAGATAAAGACGGAATGCTTTGGGTTGCCAGCGGTTATAAAGGTCAAGTTCCTTCTTTTACGGGTACTCAGGGAATTTCTTGTTTTGACGGAGAAAATTGGACAACTTACAATATTGATAATTCTCCGATCAGATCAAACAATATTTATTCTATGGCGTTTGACAGTAAAAACAATGCTTATTTCGGATGTTTCGGACGCAGTTTGCAACACGGCTGGAAAGGAGCTGTTTCCATTCTCTCTCCGGACGGAATTTGGGGCGAAATTACCAGATCAGACGGTTTGATGCATGAATGGGTATCGGATATTTCAGTCGATTCTGAAGACAATGTTTGGGTCAGTTGCATGGGAGAAGGCGGAAGGATAGATATTTTCAATCCTGTTTCTGATCTTGATAATCCTGTCAAAAATAAAGATTTCATTGTTCCGTGGTCAACAGAATACGGGAATGATCCATTCAGCAAATATTTTTTTGAGAATGAAATAATTTTCGGAGGAATCGCAACCGGAGCCAAAATTTACCATTCGAGAAATATCGATGAAATTGAAAATATGAATGATTGGGAAAAACCCGCGCCGAGTGATTTGCGTTCAGGCTTTATTTACGGAGTTGAAAAAATTTATGATAATTGGGGTAACGAAGAAATGTGGTTTGCAAGCTCCTCAGGTATTTTCATAAGAAAAATAAGCAATCCCGGCATGCCGAATGAAGCAATAGAATGGTTTAAACTCGGAATAGGCGTAAAGCGTTTCAAGTTAAGATCGGGAACAACCAATCAATGGGATAAAGACACATTTTATATCGTCGGCGAGCCTCGACTTTTCGGAGCAGTTTCGTCAACTCCGTCGGCAATGATAAAAGATTCTTTTAACAGAATTTGGATAGGAACAACTTCATCGGGACTTACCGTTTACGATCCCGAAACAGAATTATATTCAAATTATTCGTCTTCCGACTATCCCATGTTGTCCGATAATATTTTATCTCTCGGTTACGTTAAAGAAAGCGGACTCTTATTTTTCGGTACCGATAAAGGCTTGATGTCGGTTGATGTCGGAACAAATGTAAAAATAAACGAAAAAATTGATGAAATTAAAGTTTTCCCCAATCCGTTTTATCCTGAAAAAGGAGAGATTGCCGTTATATCAAATTTCAATTCTCAGAATGAATTGACTTCAATGCCTAAAGGAAAAAATATTTGCCGAATATATGACATGAGCGGACAGCTTGCCGTTGAACTTAAAGAAGATAAATTTTTGCAATTCAGCTGGAACGGAAAAAATAACAACGGCGCCGATTGCGGAAGCGGAGTTTATTTCTTTATCATTACAGACAGCAAGGGAAATTCTTTTAAAGGTAAAATTGCCTTAATAAGATAAAATATTATTCTTTGTAGGAAGTGATCTCCCAATCTTCTATTCCGCCTTCCTTAACTTCAAAAAGAGGATGTACTTTACAATTCTCGGATTTAATTAAATATTCATATTTGTTTGTGTCTCTGATCTTTAATTTTTTCAATAAATGATTTTTTTCATATTCTATCTGATCTGAATTTACTGTTATTTTCGGAGGATTTTTTACATCTTCAAATTTGCTTCCGTTAAAATTATAGTTTCTTCTTTTTGCCTCTTGCCAAACAATTTTCAGATAATAATTTATACAGATAAGAGGAGAATCGCTTTTCTTAAATCTAATAAGCTGAGGATGATTTTTATAACCTTTTGTTTGATTTTCCAATACTTTTTTGGCTAATAAAGTTTCTCTCCATAATGCAAGAATACCTTTTGTATCAAGATATTCCGGATGAATTGACCAAATTCTCATAATTTTTTCTCTTCAGATTTTTCGCATTATAAAACAGTTATTAATGAGCTTCCAGCCAATTATGACCTTCTCCTATATCAACGACTAAGGGAATAATGCCTTTGTATCTGTCGGGCAAAACGTCTTCCATTACTGATCTGATTAAATTCTTCGCCTCATCCAGACAATCTTTTTTCACCTCAAAAACAAGTTCGTCATGAACCTGAATAAGCATATTTATATCCGGATTATCTTTTATTTTATCGTGAATTTGATTCATTGCCGTTTTTATTAAATCGGCGGCGCTTCCCTGAATAGGCATATTTACCGCTATTCGTTCGGCATCAGCCTGTGATCTTTTACTGCCTCCAAACATTTCAAAAAGATAAAGTTTACGTCCGAACATAGTTTCGGCAAATCCTTTATTTCGCGCTTTTTGCTTTAAATTATCGATAAATTCCAAGATCGCCGGAAAAGCCGAGAAATAATTATCAATAAATGATTTGGCTTCTTTTCTCGAAATATTAAGTTCCTTTGATAAACTTACAGATCCCATCCCGTACATTATTCCGAAATTTATAACCTTTGCTCGTCGCCTGTCATCCGCTGTTACCTCTTCAATCGGTTTATCGAAAATCAACCCTGCGGTTTGAGAATGTATGTCCGATTTTTTGCGGAAAGAACTGCAAAGATCTTCGTTTCCGGACATTACGGCAAATAAACGCAATTCTATTTGCGAATAATCGGCTGCCAGCAAAACATGCTCATCGTCGCAGGCAGTAAAAGCCTCTCGGATTTTTTTCCCTATTTCCGAACGAACGGGAATATTTTGCAAATTGGGATTAGAGGAAGATAAACGTCCTGTCGATGCTATTGTTTGATTGAAAGACGAATGAATTTTTCCTGTCCTCGGATTAATAAGTTTCGGCAAGGCAAGAATATAAGTTGACATTAATTTTGAGAGCATTCTGTATTCCCTCAATTTTCGGGCAATCGGATAGTCCTCAGACAATTTTTCCAAAACGCTCATATCGGTAGAATAGCCGGTTTTCGTCTTTTTGATAACCGGGAGATTCATGGATTCAAATAAAACTTTTCCCAATTGTTTAGTTGAATTAATGTTAAATTTTTCTCCCGTAATTTCGTAAATTTCGGCAATCAATTCATTTATTCTTTTTTCTGCCTGTAACGAAACTTTTCTCAGGTATTCTCTGTCGAGATAAACTCCGGTTGTCTCCATGCTCTTCAAAGTTTCAATGAGAGGAATTTCAATATCATAAAAAAGATTATCCAGATCAGCATCAGTCAGAAGTTTTTTTAACGGTTCGTAAATCCTGTATGCAACGTAAGCGTCTTCGGCAGCATAAAACAAAGCCTTTTCTTGTGATACTTCGTCAAAGGTAATTTGAGATTTACCCTTTCCGATAAGCTCTTCAATAGATTGCATTTTATAGTTAAAAATATTCTCGGCGCAATAATCCAAGCTGTGTCTTATATGTTGAGGTTCCGTCAAATAAGACGCAATCATGGTATCAAAAAAATGCGGGCGACAATTAAAGCCGTATTTTTCCAAAACGATAAGATCATATTTTATATTGTGTCCGACAAATATTTTACCGTCCAAAACCCTGTTTAATTCGGAGACAACTTTTTCGGGACAAAGATTTTTCTCAAGTTTATGACCCAGAGAAATGTAATAAGCATTTTCGGCATCAAAAGCAATTGAAATCCCGACAATTTCGGCTGAAACAGGGTCAACGGAAGTTGTTTCCGTATCGACAGCAATCACTTCCCGTTCTTCCGCTTCCGAAATTAATTTTCGAAAATCTTCTTCTTCCGTGATTAACAACGCATTAAATTTTAAGGTTTCATTCTCCGTTGTCTCAGTTGTTTCATCCGAAAAATCGGCAAACAAATCAGTAACTTCATTTTCAAACGCTTTATATTTATCTCGCAAACGTTTATCCAATCGAGTCAATTCATAGCGAGCGGTTAATTCCGTAACGTTCATAAGACCCGATTCATCAAATTTAAGACGATTTATATCAATATTCTCAAGCGGAACATTTTTGATGATTTCGGCTAATTTGCGAGACAGAAAAGCATTTTCTTTTGAAGATTCCAGTTTTTTTTGTAAACCCGGTTTAATTTTATCGATATTTTCGTAAATATTATCCAGACTTCCGAATTGTTGCAATAGAGAAGAAGCTCCTTTGGAACCGATCCCTTTTACGCCTGGGATATTATCGGCGGAATCTCCCGTAATTGACAAATAATCAATAAATTGATCCGGTCTGACTCCATATTTGTCAATAACTTCCTGCGAAGAGACAAATTTTTCTTCGGAAGGATTAAAAAGAGTTATCCTCTCATCCGTCAATTGATTGAAATCTTTGTCTCCGCTGTAAATAACAATTTCATATTCGCTTTTAAATTTTTCCGCCAGAGTTGCCAAAACATCGTCAGCTTCATATTCCGGGACAGAAAATTCGGGTATACCCGCAAGCTCGTAGAATTTTTTTACCGGCTCAATCTGAGAAACAAGATCTTCCGGCATGGGCGGACGGTTAGCTTTGTAATCAAAACTCATTTTATGCCGAAATGTAGGTCCTTTTAAATCAAAAGAGACTGCCGCATATTCCGGTTTAAATTTATCGATTAATTTAAGGATGGAATTAATTGTTCCGTGAATCGCGCTTGTGTTTTCGCCTTTTGAATTAATAAGAGGTCTTTTTATAAAAGCGAAATAACTTCTGTAAAGAACAGCTGTTCCGTCAATAAGCCATATTTTTTTCATATAATCCGCCAATGTTTTTTGATAATCTCGATCATGCTAAAGATTTTACAATCTCTTTCTTTTTGCCAAAAGTACAGTATCTCTCAAATTTTCTTTTGTTTTGGCTCTTTCCCAGCGTTCTCTGAAGTGAGGATTTTGGACAATTTGAGCAATTGCGGCTAAAGTTTTTAAATGGAAAGGTCTTTCTTCTTTGGTTCCGGCAATAACAAAAACTGCTTTTATATTATCGTGTTCTTCCGAGAATTTAATTCCTTCTTTACATCTTACGGGAAGGATTCCGAATTTTCCCTCTCCTTCCAAAATAATGTGAGGAATAGCCAGAACAGGAGTTAAAGCCGTTGAACTTTCTTCTTCTCTTTCAACCATTTTAGAGAAAAATTCATCTTCGCCGATGGAAAGCGTTACGGATAAAGTTTCTGATGCTTTACGGAAGAAATCATCTCTGCTCAAAGGTCCTTCCAAATCAAGTATGTCGCAATTTTCAATAATTTCGTCAAATCTGTCTTTTTGAATATCGTCTCTTTCCCGGACAATTTCTTTTAATTCCGTTTCCAGAATATGATCGGTTAATTTCTTGGAAGTAATTCTTTCGACAAAATACATTAAAGCATGTTCTCTGTTGGCGCGAATTCTTCCGTAAAAGAAATAAAATAAAAGTCCTGAAATGATTAATATTACCGCTATGGAAACAGCAACGATTCCCATCTCGAAAAGAAGAAAAATGCAACCGATAATTCCGATAATTTGAACCCACGGATATAAAGGAGATTTAAATTTGGGACGATAATTTTCTAATCTTGATTCTCTCATTATGATAACCGAAAGACATGAAAAAATAAAAGTCATGAGCAATACGGTCGAAGCTGCTTTCACCAAATCTTTAAGAGGTAAAAATAAGCTTACGGTCATAAGAATACCGGTAATAATTACAGCAACATAAGGGGTTTTAAATTTAGGATGAACTGCTCCTATTTTTTCGGGAATTAATTTATCTCTGCTCAAAGCGAGAGGATACCTGGAGGCAGCCATAATACCGGCATTGGCAGTAGATATAAATGCCAAAATCGCAGCAATACTGAGAGCCAACATGCCTTTTTTACCCAGAAAAACTTCGGCGCTGTCGGAGATGGGAATTAAAGAGTTATTCAATTTATCATGATCCAATACGCCCGCAGCAACAAACACAGTTAAAAAATAAAGCAAAGCAACGGTAAAAAGCGATAATATCATGGCGCGCGGAATTACCTTGGTCGGATTTTTAACTTCTTCGGCAACACTGGCAACTTTAAGCAAGCCTCCGTAAGAAATAAAAACAAGACCGGAAGCCGAAAAAACTTCTTTCATGCCGTGAGGAGCAAAATCTCTTAATCTCATAACATCAATTTCAGGCATGCCGTTGAAAATAAAAAATGCCAATATACCGAATAAACCGATAACCAACCCGACTTGCAGCCAGCCGGCTTCTTTGGCGCCTGTTATATTGACCAAAACAAAAAAAGCGGTTAAGGATACGGCAATTATTCTGATATCCAAAGGTATAATCATGTTGGTAAAGGCAGCCATGCCTACCAAAGCAAATGAACTTTTAAGAGAAAGAGAAAACCAGGTTAATAAACCGTCCACTGTCCCTACGGCAGATCCCATACTTCTTTTTACGTAAAAATATGTTCCTCCGGATTTGGGCATGGCAGTAACGAGTTCCGCTTGACTGAGCATTCCGCATCCCGCCAAAAATGCCGCAAATAAATATGAAAACACAACTGCCGATCCTGCTTGAGCATGAGCCATGCCGGGAAGAATAAATAAACCTGAACTGATCATGGCTCCCGAAGCTATGCAAAAAACATGGAGAAAATTTAAATTTCTTTTTAATTCCATAATAAACCCCTTAATTTGATTGTATAAATACAAAAGAATATAATATTATATTTCTGCTTTATTGCTCTTATTGTCAATAAAATTTCGCCGATCGGCAATTAAAATATGTCCGGGAATCTGCAACTTTTCTCAGATCTCATTTCCTCAAATGTCGCCGGGCATATTTTTTGTAAAGCTGTATGAGCTTGGATATGAAGAACGTCATCCGATGAGTCCAAATAAGGAATAATGACCTCTTTATATTTTTTATCCTCGGTTGTTCCCGTCAAACGAATAATTTCTCGTTTACCGTAATTATTATATAAATCAATATCTTTTATGATTTCTTCCTCGGCTTCGGAGAACATTTTTGAAAGGGAAGCATCGGCTGCCTGACGAACTTCGAAATCTTTGTCTCGGTAACATTTTACAAGAATATTTTTCACTTCTCTGTAAGGAAAATGGAAAAGCGATCCGGCAACTTGTTTTCTTACGGACATTGAAGAATCTTCAGAAGCGGTTAAAAAGTCATTAAGCAAATTGATATCCCCTGTTTTGGCAAGACCTCTTATCGCATTCATTCTTACGCTGCTTTTCTTATGACGCAAAAGTTTACGTAAAGGAGCAACTGCTTCAGGGGAAGAAGATTCTCCGAGCATATAAGCCGATTGACTGACAACAGCCAAAGAGGTATCGTTTAAAGCAGCTGTCAATACAGGAACAGCAGGTTCGCCTATTTCTTTAATTATTTTTCTGATGGCATGAAGTTCAGGGGCAGAATTTGTCGTAAGTTGCGAAATAAGATACGGAACACCGTCAGCGCCGAATCCGACATATTCTTCAAATGCCTGTTTCTGAACATCTTTGTATTCAATAATAATTGTGGCTGCTCGCGCAAATACGGCTTCAAGATAGTCTTCCGTAAACCTGTTATTTTCGGGAAAAATCGTTTGAATAAATAAAAGCGATGCAATTAAAGATATAATTTTTTTCATTTTACTCGTCTCCGAAATCGCGGAAAACTCCGTTTCTTGATTTTATTTTTAATTTATTTTTAAAGCCGGGATAAGTGAAATGATCCTTGCCCGCATGATCAAGAAAAATTCCCAAACTGCCGTATTCTCTTCTGGAGTTTCCGTAACCGAGAGAGCGAGAAGCTTTTCTTATCGCATAAAGGTCATCACCGTTTTTATCTTCAAAAAATCCGAATCCGTTGGCATTGCCGGCTCCGAAAGCCAAAACATCAGCGCTGTATTCATCGGAGCCGTTCGCATCGCAAAAATATCCGAACGAAAGGTCATGACCGCATCCCAGCGAAACTGAATGCGATACATAGTTGTCATCTCCCGAAATATCCAAAAAATAACCGTTGGCAAGATGAACTCCGGCTCCCTGGCAATATTGCATGGCGGAATAAAGATCGTTTCCGTCAAGATCAGCCAAAACACCGGAGGAAAGCCAATAAGCCGCTCCCTGCCCGAAAACATCGCATCGATAGACATCGTTTCCCGAAAAATCAATTAACATTGCGGTTCCGCCCTTTCGAAAAGGTCTCTCTCCAATGGAAAATCCTTGCGCCATGGTAAGTTGATGATCCTCATATCTTATTATGTCTTCGTGAGGCGAAGAAGCATTATAAATGTCATTTCCGTTTTCATCCAGAAGATAACTTGTTCCGTCGCAGGAAGCAAAAGCCTGACAATACGATTGAGCATTGTAGAAATCATCTCCGTTTCTGTCTATAATAGCGGAAAATCCCCGTTTTGAAGAGGAAATTCCGAAATCACAAGCTTTGTAAATATCGTTTCCGTCCTCATCTAAAATTACTGCGGTTCCTCCGAAAACGGAAGCAACAGAAAAATCTTCTCCGAAATACCTGTCGTCTCCTGCCATATCCAAAACAAAAATTTCTCCGAGAACAGCCGACAAAACGGAATCTTTTCCCGTATAAAAATCATCTCCATCCAAATCAATAATTATTTTCAACTCGTTTTCGGAAGCTTTAGGCGCATAATAAATATCATTTCCTCCCGTCTCGATCAACAAATCAGGCAAAACGTCATATTCATCGTTTCCCGGAGATCCGATTGCTATTTTAAGATAATTTTTTTTAAAATTCAACTCCGTCGGAAGATTTTCCTTAAGCTGCAAAGCAAATTTATGCAAATCGGCAATAAACTGTTCGGTTTCTTCTTCAGAAAAAATCTCTGTTTCAGATAATTTCTTAAGCATTTCAATTTGTTTTTTTTCTTCGGCAATCCTGTATCTTCTTGAGTTTGCCAAATTTACTGAATCAGGAAAAATTACGGGATTTTCGATAATTTCGACTTTAGGACGAAGGTTAGGCAAAAACCAATCAAGATTTTCAGAAACTTCTTTCAGGTCTCTTTTTTTCATGAAATCGATTCTTTTTTTTATAGAAATAAAAATATCTTCCGCAGAAGGCTCAATGTTCCAACAATTCAAAAAACTTGCTTTATTATCGGCTGTCTTTTCTTTGAGAGAGAAGAATTTTTTATTTAAAGAATCAGCAGTCGCCATGGGACGGTCGAAAAAACTTCGGGTTAATTTATCGCACTTGTATTGATTATTTATCGGAATGTTAATATTAATGTCGGTTCCGGCAAATTCAAACATTTGTTCTTTTATATCGGAAAACAATAACGAAAAAAACATCAGTATAATCAGATATTTTTTCATAATTTTACAATCCCTCCGTTCTTTTTTTCAGAAACAATAACTTTTATTAATTTGTCAACAAATATAAGAAAAATTAATATCCCAAAAATGTTGACTAAATCAACTTATCTTTTTTATATGTTCATGAAGAGGAGATTATGGAGAAAATATTAGTTATAGATGATGAAGAACCGATAAGAATGCTGATTAAAGCTATCCTGGAAAAAGCGGGTTATGAAGTTGATTTGGCTAAAAACGGCATTATTGCTTTGGAAAAAATCAACAACAATCATTACTGCGTAATTATTTTAGATTTGCTTATGCCCGAAAAAGAAGGTCTTGAAACTATCAGGGAAATGCTTAAAATGAAACCGGAAATAAAAATAATTGCCATCTCGGGAGGCGGTTCAAACGGCGATCTTGATTTTTTGAGCATTGCCAAATTATTCGGCGCCAAAAGCACTTTGAACAAACCGTTCAATAAAGCAAAATTACTGGATACTTTGCAAGAGGTAATAAAAGGATAATATTTGATTTCAATAAATAACTTCTCGATTGATGTTTAATTTTACAAGCAGACCTGTCGGAACGTTAAACCGCAGTTCGAAGAATATTTTTATATAAACAGAATAAAATAAATTTTTATTTTCAGCCTTCAACCGTACTTTTTATCCATTCTGCCAATTTCAAAAAGTTCTCTTTATCATTGTTTTTGGCATTTATGTCGCATCCCGGCAAAATTTTATTTCCCGCAAGAGCTTCTTCAAATCTTTTTTCGGTTTTTCCTTTTCCGCCTCTGTGAGTAAACAAGTAACTGACTTTTTTATTTTTAATAACTTCTTTTTTAAAAAAAGTTCTGAAAGCAGGAGCATAGGCGCCTGCCCAAACCGGAGAGGCAAAAATAATTAAATCATAATTATCCGCTTTAAATTCGTAAGGCATCAGTTGAGGAGAACTTTTCATCATTGCTTTAAATCCTCCCGCAATTAATGATTTAAAACCTTTTCCTTTAATATCTTTTTCCGGTTTTATTTCTATAACATCACAATTTAAACGTGATTTTATTTCGTTTACGAATTTTTCTGTGGTTCCGGTATAAGAATAATAAACTGTTGCCGTTTTCATTTTTTCTCCTTTAGATTAAATAACCTGATGCATTTTCAGCGGATTTGTTTTTTCGTCAACGGTTTTGCAAACAATAAGACAAAACCGAAAACAAAAAAAGTCCCGACTTTTGCCGAGACTGTTCTTTAAGTTTTATTTTTCATACAACAAATTTAATTATTTTTTGCAGAAGCGACGATTTCATTTTTCCCATTGCCCATTGTTCGGCAACTCGTTTGTTCATCAGCGAAATCGTCGGGAAAGAATGCTGAGTAAGCATAATATCCCATATTTTTATGCCTTTTTGAATAGCAAGAATCCATTCGTGAATTAATTCCGATGCCTGTTCTCCGACAATGGTTACTCCGTAAATTTTACCTGATTTCGCAATCAATACTTTGATAAAACCTTCAGGATGTCCGTCTGCAATAAGTCTTCCGTAGTTTCCGAATTTATCGATAACTGTTTCAAATTTAAGACCTTTAGCCAAAGCTTCTTTTTCCGTCAAACCGGCTTGAGCTATTTCAGGTTTGGTAAATACTGACCACGGAACAATGTATTTATCGTAACGCATTTTACCGAACGGGAAAGGATTAATTGCATTCATAAGAGCCAACATTCCCTGGTGCATGGCTGCATGAGATAAAAGAGCTATACCGTTACAGTCGCCTATTGCATAAATATTTTTTACGTTTGTTTGAAGAAATTTATTAACTTTTATTCCTTTTGAATCGTATTTTATTCCGGCGTTATCAAGTTTCAACGGCTCCAGAACAGGCTTCCTTCCTGTTGCAACCAAAATTTTTTCGGAAGTAAAGTCTCCTTTATCGGTACAGGTTATAATTTTTCCGTCAACATATTTTATCTCTTTTATTTTAGTACTGTTATATACTTCTATTCCTTCTTCCGCAAATTTTTCTTCCAATACTTTTGCCGCATCAGCATCTCCGAGAGGCATCAAATGCTCATCCATCTGAGCCAAAATAACTTTTGAACCCAGTTTTGAAAAAGCTTGCGCCATTTCAACGCCTATTGCTCCGCCTCCGATTACCATTAATGATTCAGGCGCGTCTTTCTGATGAAATATATTCATGTTGGTCAATTTTTGGGAATCCGGAACATCCTTTAATCCCGGGATGGGCGGCAAAAAAGGTTCCGTTCCGGAAGCAATAAATATATGTTTTCCGCGATATTTTTTATTGCCTGCTTTTATAACGCGTTTGTTTAAAAATTCCGCCTTCCCTTTACCGATTACCATATCGACTTTATCAAACATTTTCATGGTTTTCGGTCCGGCTATCCTGTTCACTTTTTCTCTTACTATTTCCAGAGGATTAATTACTTTTGTTTTGCCTTCAAATTCGATTCCGAATTTTTCTAACTCCGATATCATATGATTGGCTTCTCCGGCTTTCAAAAGAGCCTTACTAGGAATACATCCGTAATTAAGGCATTCTCCGCCTACTTTGTGATCTTCTATACCCAAAACCTTTAATCCCATAGCTGTTCCCATGGCTGATACCGCCATTCCCGCAGGTCCGAGACCTATAACAATCAGATCATATTTCATTTAATTCTCCGTTTTATTAATATTTTTATGAATTACAGTATAAAATATTTTTTTTTAAAGCAAATCTTTTTTTAAAGGAATATAAGATTTAAGTTACGCATAAATATTATATAGTCGAAAATGCAAGAGAAAAATAAACATGATTCAAAAATGTATTTTGTTTATGATCAGATAAGTTTTCTGCAAAGCATCTCAGGGCAACGGCAATTATGCAAAATCATCCTTATTCAATAAAGATTGAGTGATAAATTATTATCTTTGAATAATATTTGTTGACAATTAATCTGTAAAAAGCGTTTTTATTTAGGAAAAGGAAAGAATAATGAAACTAAAATACGAATTTTTAAAAAAATTGCCTAAAGCTGATCTTCATGTACATTTAGACGGATCTTTAAGGATACCGACAATTTTTGAATTGGCGAAAATAAATAAAGTTAAATTACCTGCAAATAATGAAGAAGATTTAAAAAAAACCGTTTGCTGTGACGAAAATACAGCAAGTTTGGAAGAATATTTGACAGGATTCGGCGTTACTCTCAGCGTTTTGCAGACAAAAGAGGCATTGGAAAGAGCGGCATACGAATTGGCGGAAGATGCAGCTGCCGAAAACGTGCGTTATATGGAAGTTCGTTATTCTCCAGTTCTTCATACCGAAAAAGGTCTTAAACTTACTCAGATATCAGATGCCGTTATTCGCGGACTGCAAAAAGCAGAAAGAAATTTTAATATTAAAACGGGAGTAATAATTTGCGGAATAAGACACATGGATTCCACAACCTCATTACGACTGGCCGAACTTGCCATTGCTTACAAAAATAAAGGCGTGGTAGGTTTTGATTTAGCGGGAGCGGAATACAATCACCCGGCAAAAGCTCACAAAGAAGCATTCGAAATTGCCTTGAGAAATAACGTAAACATAACCGTTCATGCCGGCGAAGCTTACGGTCCGGAAAGTATTCATCAGGCATTGCATTATTGCGGAACTCACCGCATCGGACACGGCACCAGACTTATAGAAGACGGGGATTTGCTTAATTACGTTAATGATCATCGAATTCCGATGGAAATTTGTCTCAAAAGCAATCTGCATACAAAAGCCGTCAATTCTCTGATAGAACACCCGTGTGATTTTTATCTTTCTTACGGTCTGAGGGTTACCTTAAATACCGATAATCGTCTGATATCAGACACTTCTTTGACAGACGAATATATGTTGGCTCACGAACATTTGGGCTTGAGTTATCCGGAATTAAAAAATATTATTATCAACGGATTTAAAAGCGCGTTCGCTCCTTATCATCAAAAAGTGGAGATCATAAATAAGGCGATTTCGGAGATGGAAAGCCTGGAAGAAGAGGAACTTAAAAGCAAAGTTACGATTGAAGAGACAATTTAATGAGCAATAAAAAAATTTTTTGGCTTGCCGGAGAAAAATCAGGAGATACTCATGCTTCGTTTGTTTTAAAACAAATTATTTCTGAACATCCGGAATACGAGCATTTCGGAGCAGGCGGTCCGCAAATGGAGAAATACGGATTTAAACCGCTTTTTCCGTTTCACAAATTTAATGTTATGGGTTTTGCGGAAGTTTTGAAACATATTCGTTTTTTTTACCGAACAGAAAAAAAAATTTGCGATATTTTGGATTCAGAAAAACCTGATCTTCTTATTTTGGTTGATTATCCGGGGCTTAATCTTCGTATTGCAAAAGAAGCTTTTATGAGAAGAATCCCGGTGCTTTACTTTATATCTCCTCAATTTTGGGCATGGAAACATAAACGAGTTTACAAATTAGCCGAATTTACGACATCCGTTGCGTCCATTATTCCTTTTGAGGCAGATCTTTTACGATCTCACCGCTGCTCCGCCGAATATGTCGGACATCCGATTTCGGAAGAAATAAATTTTACGCTTTCAAGACAACAATTTGCAGAAAAATTCAATCTTAATCCGGATAAAGAATGGATAGGATATTTCCCGGGAAGCCGAGATCAGGAAATAGAAAAAATGTTGCCCGTATTTTTAGAATCTTTACAAAAACTGGATTATAACAAATATCAAGCTTTGATATCCAAATCTTCCTCTGTTTCCAATAAACTTTTTGCAGATATTTTAAAGAAATACGATTTGCCCGATTTAAAAATTGCAGACAGCAATAATTACGATATGATGAGATTATCAAAACTTCTGGTTCTGACATCCGGAACCGCCACTTTGGAAGCGGCTTATATCGGCACGCCTTCGATAATTACTTATAAAACAAATAAAATTTCTTATGAAATAGGAAAAAGAATAGTTAAAATAAAACATATAGGTCTTCCCAACATTGTTATGGAAAAGTCCATTTTACCGGAACTTATCCAAGATGACGCATCCCCCGAGAATATTTATTCAGCCTGCATAAAATTATTGGAGAACGAAAACGAATACAATAAATTAAAAGATGAGTTAAAAGAAGTTCGCCAAATTTTGGGCAGTAAAAAATGTTCCGTTGAAGTCAGCCGAATGGTTAATGAATTGTTAAACAGATAACAGGAAGGAATTAAGATGAAAAGAAGATTTCTTGTCATAGACGACGATCCCGCAATGTGCGAAATGTTGTCCGAAATTATCGTAACCCGTATCTTTCCGGACTCGGAAGTACTGACTGCCGGTACAGGAGAAGAAGGCATAAGAAAAGCGGAAGAGTTTTTACCGACAGTAATTATTCTTGACCTGATGTTGCCGAATATAACCGGTTATGAAGTTTGCAAAAAATTAAAATCAAACGCCAAAACGCATTATATTCCTCTTATTATGATTACAGGATTCAATAATGACGATGAATTAAAGTCTAAAAGCTTGAATGCCGGAGCAGAATCTTTTCTGCATAAACCTTTTGAGATTTCCGAAATTATTGCCCAATTGAAAGCAATGGTAAGAATTCATGATGCGGAAGAACTTCTGAGGAATGAAAAAGAGATATTGAAAAATAAGGTTCAGTTGCATGATGAATTAATCAACATGAACGACGGAATTATCGATTGGAATTTGACTAATAACATAGTTTATTATTCGGAAGAATGCATAAAACTTTTGGGATTAAAGATTTCCCCGGTAAATCCGGGAATAGATTTTTTTTATAATCAAATACACCCGGATGATGTTTCAAGAGTAAAAGAAGAAATAAAAAAATATCTTGAGCATTCAAATGCAGAATTAATCATAGAATTTAAAATGTTTACAAAGAATAAAAAAAACATTTGGGTAATTCTAAGGGGACAATCCATTTACGTAGATGATCGACCGGTTCGTTTTATCGGCGTTATTGATAATATAACCAATCAAAAAGATAAAGAAAATGAGCTTAGAATGTTAGCTCATCACGATACTTTGACGGGATTGCCTAACCGTATCCTGATGGATGAAAGATTAAGTTTATCGGTTGCCATTGCTTCGCGTAAAAATCATATAACCGCCGTCCTGTTTTTGGATTTGGACGGATTTAAAGCAGTAAACGATAATTTCGGTCATAATTACGGAGATATTCTTTTGCAACAAGTCAGCAAGCGTTTGGTGAAAGCTGTAAGAGAATTGGATACGGTTGCCAGATTCGGAGGCGACGAGTTTGTCATAATTTTGCAATTTATCGATAAACTTGATGATGTTAAAGTTATTGCTCAGAGAATAGTTGATTCTGTTGCTCGGACTTATTTTATTTTGGGAGATGAAATTAAAATAACGACCAGTTTGGGAATAAGTGTTTATCCCAAGGATACGCAAGACGCTTCCCTGCTTTTAAAATACGCCGATACCGCAATGTACAGCGCCAAAAAATCAGGTAAAAACCGCTATGCTTTTTTCCATAAAAGTCTTTTATTCGAGTATGATCAAATTACGGCTATAAGAAATAATTTTATTAAAGACTTGGAAACTGATAATGTTTTCTTGGAATTATTGCCTGTTGTTGATGTTGAGAAACGCAGAATAACTTATTTTGAATCTTTGATAAAATGGAAAAATAAAGATGAAATTTGGAGTTGCGATAAATTTGTCCCGATTATTAAATCAGCTGATACCGGCTTTCGTCTTTTAAAAAAATCATTCGGTTTGGTTATTGATCTCATAAAAGATTGGAAGAGCAGAGGTCTGAATCCGGTTATTTCATTAAAAATTTCCCAACATGAATTTTATTATCATGATTTCTACCGATATTTAACAGACAGTTTGGAGGAGAATAAAATTTCAGCCGAAAATATTATTTTAGAGCTGACAGCCAATACAATAATTGAAGACAGAGGCTATGCTTTAAGATTAATAGATAAATTAAACGCTAAAAAATTTAAAATTATTCTGGATGATTTCGGAAACGGAATTTTATCATTTAAAGATTTTTATAAGCTTAAACTTTATTCATTAAAGTTTGCCGATGAATTTACAAAATCTATAGGGCAAGATAAATTCAGCGAAAATTTAGTAAAATCCATGATTGTTATATGTAAAGGAATAGGGATTAATTCCGTTGCTCAAAACATCGACTCTAAAGAGCAACTTGATTTCCTTTTAAAATACAAAATTAAAATAATGAACGGAAATTTGATTTCTCCCGTTTTGGATAAAGATTCAGCCCGCGAAATTTTTGCAGACACGGAAAAATTCGAAGACAAGTTATTTAATTTTAAATAATTACGAGTTGATCGCAATGAGATTTAGGATAAAATTATTAAGATTAAGATTTATCATTGCGGTCAGGAAGATTTGATAAAACCGATAAAAAATCAACTGCTAAAAACTAAGATAAAAACTTTGAGGAATGAAAATAGATATATTCATATTCTTCATATAAAACTTATTCCCCATTACATAAGACTTTAAAATACTGCATTCTTTTTTTGAAAACTCAGTAATCTTGACTCATTATACTGTTTTTTTAACCTAAAAGACTTCACAATCTAATTTACTCATAAACATTTATCATCCTTGAATTAACTGTTCAATGTGAAAGTCTTTAATTTATGTTTACACGAATTTTTGCAATTATTTCCAAAACCTCCTTATCAATTAAATTGTGAATCAAATTGTGTTCAAAAAGCCGTTTCAAGCGTTCTTTATTTTGTTAAGAGAAAGTTGAGTTATTTCTTCTTTTACAAAATCTTTGAGCAACAGTTTCTTCCTATAATGATTTAACTGTACTGTCAATCCACCCAAAGTATAGCTCTTCTTCAACCGCATCATTATATAGGATTCGTTCTTTACCTGTCTTTTTTAACGGATATTCCAACCAAATTTCATCTTTAGTCTCAAAATTGGTTTCGAGCCATTTTCTCCACTCCTGCCTTTTTGTAAAATATTTGTTTCTATTTTCTTCATTTCTTAAATTACTCCCAAATATCCAGTCTATGCAGTGTTTTTACTTTTTTAATAATTCCATTCGATATTTTATCATTCGTATAATTAGTTCTTCAGGTAAAGGTTTACTCTAATGGAAACTGAACAAAACCCTTCGCTGGTTTATATTCACTCAATTCAGAGTCAAATTTCTCCATAGTTGTTGGGTGCGGATAAAGTTCGACGCAGTTTTTGTATCCTGCTATCATAATCTGCTCTTGTCTTTTTCCATTTTGTTCTTCAAGGACAATTTTTTCTCCAATCTTCCAATACATTAAAACTCGCTCACGATTAATAGAACGAATAACATTGTTTTGCGTATTATTGATTATAGTTTTTATTTCTTTTACAAAATTTGTATTTATATTATTTTTTCTAAGTTTAATTTGCTTTCCATTGTTTTTTCTCTTTCGAATATAGATAAAATATTTTGCTGTTTTTTTCCTGAGCTTATAGCATTCCTACCCAGGGACAATTTGTCCCTATGCAGCTTTTTAGTTCCTCATAACGCTTTCGCATTTTCTTAAGATAATCTGTCATATTTTTACTCTCTGCTAAAACTTCAAAATAATGAGATTAACTTAATTGGTGCGACACTGCAGCACTCTTTGATTATCCCCCCTCGAATTCGAGGGGGGTATAGATATTTATTTTCTTAATTTTCCTTTAAAATAAACGGATGTAGGATTAATATCTTTGATTTCATACACATCTATTTCAAAAATATCAGATGGTAATACCATAAAGTCTGCTGATTTCCCAACTTCAATCGAGCCTGTTTTATTGGCAATACCCATCGCTTTTGCATTGTTAATAGTGTAACCCTTAACCATTTCAGCAACACTAATTCTATCATCTTTTTGACCAAAAACAGGAGTATCTTTTCCAAGTGCAGGGTCTTGACGCGTTGCTCCCATTTGAATACCCATAAATGGATTAGCACGGTATTCTTGAGGCTTAGATACAACATCACTAGAAAATCC
>PDOO01000026.1 GCA_002742885.1 Candidatus Cloacimonadota bacterium | reverse complement strand
AGCGGAACCGAAACTCTTACATTTACCGTTGACGATCAGGCGAGAAAGCTCAGAAACAAAAGAAGCCTTAAACGAGCTGTCGCAAGCGCCGAACTTGAAATTACCGTTGTCCACGTTAACTATGTTCCGCAGATTGAACTTCCTGCAAATATTGATATTGCGGAAGATGAAACTCTTACGGTTGATTTTTCTCAATATATCAACGATGCTAATGAAAACGACGAGTTAATCCTTACCGTATCGGGAAACACTGATATTAATGCTCAAATAGAAGGATTAAACGTTATTTTCTCTGCTCCTGAAAACTGGAACGGAACCGAAACTTTGACATTTACGGTTAATGATCAGTTTGCCGACACAAGAAATTCTCGAGAAAGAGTTTTCCGCGCCGCAGCTTCAGATGATGTTGTCATAAATATAACTCCCGTCAATGATGCGCCTGTTGCAGAAAGTCAAATTGAAGAAATAAACGTAAGCGAAGATTTTAACTCGCATACCATAAACCTTGATACGATTTTCTCTGATCCTGACGGAGACGATTTAACTTATTCCGCAGAATTTAATGAAATGGAAATAAACGTTGAACTTGAAGGAAACATGTTAACAATCGGATCGGTTGCCGACTGGAACGGAACTTCTCATTTAACGATTACGGCGGAAGACAACCGTTCGGAAATTCTTCGAAAAGCAAGAGCGCAACATGACGTTAGAGCTTCAGTTTCTCTTGAAATTGATTTGATTGTCGCTCCCGTAAACGATGCTCCGATTATAGAATCGTTTATTCCGGAAGAAACAAATCTTGAAATTACGGAAATCGGCGAATATACTTTTGAAGTAAACGTTTCGGATGTTGACGGCGATGAGCTTGATTATGTCTGGACGGTTAACGGAGAAAATCAAAATATTCCTGAAAATTCATTCTCTTACAACTTTGATACGGCGGGAACTTTCGTTGTTAAAGTTGAAGTGAGCGAACAGGAATACAGCGTTGAACAAGAATGGATCGTTATTTCAACCGTTCAGGCTGCAGACGAAATAATTACTCCGAAAGTTACGCAACTTCTTCAAAATACGCCGAATCCCTTCAATCCGACCACTTCGGTTCGTTTTGACTTGGCAAAAGACGGAAAGGTTAAGATTGAAGTTTATAACGTAAAAGGTCAGCTTGTTAAGACTCTTAAAGATGAAGTTATGAACGCCGGATCACATTCGGTTGAATGGAACGGACGCGCTGATAACGGTGAAAAATCCGCTTCGGGAGTCTATTTCTTCAGAATGACTGCCGATAACTTCGAAAGCATCAAAAAAGCATTAATGCTGAAATAAAATTAATCGGCGATATTTAAATCGCAGATTAAGATAAATTAAACCCGGTGACCGAGAAATCGTTTGCCGGGTTTTTTGCTTGTCTGAAATAAAAAAGACATGATAAAAAATCATTATCCGGCTTGACTTTAAATTTTAAATTAAATTATTTTACCGTAAATAAAAATCAGTAATAAGGTAAGTCGGCAAAACGAATTAATGAACCTGTAACCGGAGTTATGCGGGTATTATGATCCGTAAAAGGAAGGATGTATGAAAAAATATGCGATGCTGTTTATTTTATTTGTAATTTGTTCCGCAGCTTTCAGCCAAAAAAAATACCGGCTTCCTGTTGCCGGAGGAGTTGATACAATCAAAACGGATATAAAAGCAGTCTATGAATTATTTAATAATTATTTGAATGATTCTCCCGATTCTGTTCATTTTCAAAATAACCCGTATTGGGACAAAGAGGAAGTGAATTATTATTTAAACAGAGGTTTGCCGTATTTTGACGAAAGTGCGGGATTGATGTATAGAAATTTGTCGGCAAAAGAACATTTGTCTTTTTATGAACCTAAAATATTATCGATAGATGAAATCAGATTGAATTTATATGCAATCAGAACCTTATATTATAATGAAACTTACAGCAAAGACAAGATTTACGGGCGTTGGAATCCGCCTTATATAACTAAACACTATTGCAAAAAGGAAGGCGAAAAGTTCTTTTTGAAAAATTCCATAGGATATGAAACGGAATACTGGAATAAATACCAATACGAAATGTTGCATTATTTTGTGCATCCTAACTTGATTTTTGATAAAAAACAAGCGGAAAATGCTGTTGATTTCGTAAAAAAAACTTGTGAACAATATGATTTGCCGATTCCCGAAAGAATAGATTATTATTGTACCGGAACAAGAGAAGAATTAGTCGAGTTGCTTAATTTTTCATATTTGCTCAGTTATATGGATGGAGTAACCAATAAATTTTTAAACAGAATAATTGTTAAAAATGATAATTTTGATCATACGCACGAATTAACTCATATTATATTTGATAAACCGGAATGGAATAAAGAATCAAGACCGCTGATTGTTAATGAAGGTTTAGCGACTTTTTTAGGAGGCGCAGACGGAGAAACAACATTTTCCGAGAATTTAAAAGAATGGGCGGAAGAAGTCGTAAAAGCTGACACTTTAAAATTGGAAGACATTATCAATAATAAGTATCGACATTTAACGGATAATAAACCGGTTTATGTAACTGGCGGATATATATTTAAAGCTGTTTATGAAAAACATAAAGAGAAAGGAGTTATAAAACTTTTTAATTGCGGTAAGGAAAAATCTGATTTCACGAAAACAATTGAAGAATTATTTGACATGCCTTATGACAAATTCAATGTATGGATATTGGAACAAATAAAAAAAGAGTGATTTTTTACCGTTTCGCACACTTATCTATTTTTTTATTTTTCTTTATCTTTGATTGATCAGTTATTTTTTTACCGATTTTAATTTTTATTAATTGTTGCCTACTGTGATAAATTTTCCTTTATAAGGGAAGTTGAGAATTAAGCAATTGTTAATGCGTCTTCGTTTTATCAAGTGTTAACAGGCTAATTTTAAACTTATTTCAGCAATAAAATAAATAGGGGAAATATGATTTTTTACTTATTAAAATATTATGCATAAACGGAAAATAGTCTCTTAATATACTTATAAGTAAATTAATTAAATCAATTCCTTGACAATAATAAACATATGTTTTTATTTGACTGGAAACAGTCGAGGAGGCTGATTATGGGAATGGGTCAATATCTTTATCTTGCTGTTGCGTTAATATTGTTAATGTCTTTGACATTCAGTATGTATCAATTGCAATTGTATAATCTTGAAAACGTAATGGAAAATCAGCTCAGGGTAAATGCAGTATCGCTTTCGGAAGCAATTATCGAAGAAGCTTGGACAAAGTATTTTGATAATTCTATGACTTTGGGAACTTTTAATCCTCAAAATGTACCGTCGGGATTTACCCCTAAGTCTAAATTCGGTCCTGAATACGGAGAAACATTTCCCAATTTCAATGACTTGGACGATTATCACGGTATGGACGAAAATATATTATTCGGCGCCGATTATCTTAATGTCAAAGCAAAGGTAACTTATGCTCAAAGAGACGCAAGCAATAACTTAACGGAAACAACGTCAAAGACGCTTATGAAAAAAATAAAGCTTGAAATTTCAACAATTAACGGTAAACTCCTTCACAAAGCGGAATATCATTATCCGTATTTTAACTGAGGAATTATAAATGTTTGCAGTAATAGAATTTGTCGGAACGATAATTTTGGCTTCAATGCTTACTCTGACTGTTTTCAAAATGAAATTTGATACTCAGCAATCACTTTTTAAATCAAAACTTATGCTTTATATGCAGTCAAATTCGGCAATTTTCGGTCAGGTGCTGAGAAATGATCTTAAAGATGCCGGTTATAATATAACTGATATTTACAAATGCATAAAATCCATAGACGAAAAGAGTATATCTTATACTGCTGACATGGATAATAACGGTGTTCCGGAATTAACCGTAATTGCCGTTGAAAACTACAGCGGAGACGATCCGACCGTAAATCCTTTTGATAAAAAAATAGTTAAATATACGGACGGCGTTCCTGAAGTTTACGATATAAAGGGAGTAACTGATTTCAAGTTTACGTATTTTGATAAAAATATGCAGGAAACAAGCGTAACATCAGAAGTTAAAATTATTGATTTCAAATATAAACTGCTGAGTGATGAGCCTGTTGATTACCGATCCGGTATAAATGATTCTTCAAAATATGCAATGGTTATCGGCGAAGAAAAAGTTTTTTTAAAAAATATTTGGGATTGGTAAAAGGAGAAAATTATGGGTAAATATGCAATTTTAGTTGTTCTTACGCTTTCTGTTGCTTTGGGGTATATGGGACTTTACAATAACTCTGCAACAAATGATGCAATTCATGAAACGGAAAATCAGGGTCAACGAAAAATCTTACAGCATCTTGCTACGGGACATGCTAATGCAACACTTCAAAAACTGAGGAAATTAAATCAATCTACTGTCTTTGATCCTGACAATTTTAACTATACTAAAAGTATTCCTGAGCATAATGCAACAGTTACCGTGCAAGTGGATGATGTTGATTCTGACGATAAATTAATTATCGGGGAATATAAAATTAACGTTGAAGTTAAAGATGATGAATTTACTGCTAAAGCAGTTGTTTTTGATCGTCAATTGCCTTTTTCTTATTATGCTTTGTTTTTGGATAATTTTCCTAAAAATGCTTATTACGGAACGGGAGAAAGAGTCAACGGACCTTTTCATTCCAACAGCAGCGTCAACGTGGGAGGAAGACCCGGACCGGTATTTGACGGAAACGTAACGGCAACAGGGGTAAAATATTTTGCCGGAGCGTCTGCAAGTAATTTTAAAGGTTTTAAAGGAGACAATAATAATTTCAGTCATCCGAAGATACCGTTGGGAAAAACATTGCAAATTAAACCGGAAGACCAAGCCGGTGCTTTTAAATTAGATAATGCTTTTACAAGCAATACAGATCTTTACGTCAATTTAACGCAAAATTTAGCAGGAGAACAAATTGTAGAAGTCTTTGATGTTCCCTATTCGGATCCGAAATTAAAGCCGGGAGGTCATGCAACCAACGCTGAATACGAAAAATATATTGCGGATCATAAGACAGTAATTAAAGCTGAAGATCTGAGTAATAAAATTCTTTATTCCGCCAATAAAAATATCCACGTAAAAGGTGAGCTTGACGGAAAATTGAATATTACGACAGAAAAAAGTATATATCTTGATGATGACGTAGTTTACAAAGACGACCCGAGAAAAGTTCCTGAGTCTGATGATATGCTTGGTTTGATGTGTAACGGAGATGTTATAGTTTCAACCAGAAAAGATCCCTATACGGGAGAATATATGAATACTAGAAAAGATCCCGATTCGGAATATGACGGTTTAGTTGTAATGGCAAATATTTACACTACAAAAAGTATAAAAATAGAAAATTTCAGAGGCGGATACGTACAAGAACAGGATTCTTTGGGGAATTGGCATCATAAAGGGGTTCCTCAAGACAGAGGAGATTGGACTGTTGTCGGAGGCAGAGTACAAGCAAACTTAGGAATAACAATGACATCTCACGGCGGATATAAATCAGGATTTGCCGAAGTTATTGAATATGATACAAGATTTAGAAACGATGCTCCTCCCGGAGTACCTTACACAAACGAACGTCGTATAAACAGATGGTCTGAATCATTCTGATCTTTATTTCCCGATCAAAGTTCTTACAGCCGGTTAAGGTTTAATCTTGACCGGTTTTATATTTTCAAATATGAAGGGATTATCAGGCATGAAATGTATGTAAAGTATAAGCTTAATCTTAAAAAAAATTATAGATGAATTATTGTAAAATCAATTAACAGGTTTAATCGTGTTTTACAAATAATATTATTTATTTTAACGGAGGATTTAATGAACAGGCAGCCCCAAATTTTTACCTCGGAATTATATCAATTATTAAGATTGGGAGAGATAGAAGAATTTAACGCAAGAATAGCTTCCGGGGAAACAATTAACTTACAGGGAGCCAATCTGAGAGGATCGGATTTAAGAGGTCTGGATGCGGATAATCTTGATTTTACAGACGCTTATTTCAGACAGGCAGATTTGCGAGGTTTGGATTTGAGAAATTGTAAACTTGAGGGAGCAAGCATCCATAATGCTCATATTTCAGGAACTTATTTCCCTGAGAATATTTCTTCGGCAGAAATAATGATGTCTTTGCAATACGGCACCAGAATGAGATGCAATAAATGATAAAAGCCGTATTCACAGACAGAGACGGAACTCTTAATCCCGATCCTGACGGTTATATAGACTGTCCGGAACGTTTTTCTTTATACCCGGGAACGGAAAATTCGGTAAAATGTCTTAACGAAAATAATTATGCTTTTTTTGTCATAACCAATCAATCAGGAATAGCAAGAGGTTATTTCGGTTTTGAAGAGTTGGAAAAAGTTCATGATAAATTCATCCGCATGTTGAGGGAAAAATCAGCTTTTGCAGATGAGATAATGGTTTCTCCCTATCATAAAGACGGAGTTATCGAACCTTGGAATAGAGATCATGAGGACAGAAAACCGGGAACGGGACTTTTTCGTAAAATTTCTGGAAAATATAAGATAGACAGAAAAAAATCTTTTATGATCGGAGATAAATTTTCCGATATTTTATTCGGTAAAAAATGCGGATTACAGACTGTTTTGGTAAGAACAGGAAGTGGAGACAAAACATTTCAAAGCCTGAAAAAATCGGATATAAAACCTGATTTTGTCTGTAAAGATTTTAATGAAGCGGTTCTTTTAATTGAAAAATTGGAAAAACAGGACGATAAAATAAAATCATGTCTTAAAAAAAAGTGTCGGAAACAGTTGATACGTAAAAAATAAAGCGAGAAAATTAATTCTCGCTTTTTATTAAATCCGACTTATTTTCAATATAATTTACCGACTGAACGCAATAAATTCAGATAAGCTTTTTGATAATCAGTCGCGGCATCTATTTTTTCCGATTTTGCTTTTTCCCATTCAGTTTGAGCTTCCAGAAGGTTGGTAAGGGTTACTCTTTTAAGATTGAAATTATCATTGGCTACTCTTAAGTTTTCTGTTGCTTGGCGTACATACTCGACTGATGTCGCATGTCTCAATTCAGCATCTTTCAGAGCAAATTCGTTCTTTTTTATTTCCAGTTTCATAAGCTCTGTATTTTTATCGAGTTCCAGCTTAGATTGTTCTTTTTTTAATTTTGCCTGACGATTTTTGGCATAAGTTTCTCCCCATTTAAAAAGAGGAAGAGAAAAATTTGCCATAATTGTCGTATCTCGAGATTTTTCTTCATTATCGTTCAATTCGTAACAAACTTCCGAATAAGAAGCGCTTATTCCTATTTCGGGAAGATATTCGGCAAAAGCAACTGCCTTTTCTTTTTCGGCAATATTATATTTAGCCTGTAAAAGTTTATAATCTTTACGATTTACAAACATCGTTTCCGAAATATCAATATCAACGTTTGCCGGAATATTTATAATGCTGTCGGCTAAATTTATATTTTCAGGTAATTCGGTTCCCAAAATACGAGCTAAATCAAGAGTTGCCAACTTATTTCCGTGTAATGCCTTTTGTTTTTTTAACTTAGCTTCGTTAAGCTTTACTTTTGCTTTAAGAAGACAGTTTTGCTGAATCATTCCTGTTTCTTCTGCATCGATAAGCTGTTTTACTGTTTGCTTTACCAGCATTTCGTATTTTTCTGCCAAAATAATCTTTTGTCTTAAAGATACAAGTCGCCAATAAGCAAGCTCGGTTTCTATGAGTAAGTTTTCTTTTTCTCTGTCATAATTTATTTTGGCTGCTTCTGATCCTATTTTTGCCATTTTGTAAGCGTTTATTATTTTCCCTCCGAAAAACAAAGGTTGTTCGGCTTTAACAGAAGCAAAATAAGAATGTTTCAAAGAAAGAGAAAGATCCATTCCCGGAAAATAGGCATATTCGTTAAACACGGGATTTCCGTCCGGTCCGATAACAGGTTGCTGGTCAGCCGGATTAATTAATATATTCGGAACCAAGCCTCCGTCTTGATAAACGTAAGTCGGCAGATATGCTTCATCAAGTGAATATTTCAATTCATCGAATTTATACATATAAGACAAATCAAAAGAAATTTTCGGGAAAAAATTTGATCTGTATTGAATTTTTCGAGAATCTGCAATATCTTTCTGTTTTTCGGCTATTTGTATTTCTTCACTGTTTTCAAGAGCAAGTTTTTTGCATTTTTCAACATTAAGTTCAAAAGAAAATACGGGAAGAGTTAATGCCGTCATCAGTATTAAATTTATTATTCTCATTATTTTAACCCTCCTTCGGGGGAGTAATTTTAAAAAATACGGTGTACAATACCGGCAGGAAAACCAGAGTTATAACAGTACCGACGGATAATCCGCCCATAATGGTAACTGCCATGGAACCGAACATCGGATCGTTTATTAAAGGAATCATACCTAAAATAGTGGTCAAAGAAGCCATCATGACGGGACGCATTCTGGCGACGGATGATTCAATTACAGCTTTGTAAGCATCAACTCCGGCTTTGATTTCCAACTCTATCTCTTCAATCAAAACAACTCCGTTTTTAATCATCATTCCCATCAATCCTATTGCTCCGACAATGGATACAAAACCGAATAATTTTCCTGTAATAAGCATTCCGTAAACCATACCGATAACGGCAAGAGGGATACAAAGAAGAATAACTAACGGTTTTTTGAAATCTTTAAACATTAAAATAAGCATTATAACCAATAAGATAACCGCAACCGGAAGAAACATTTTTATGTATTTCATGGCTTGAGTTTGATTATAATATTCTCCTTTCCATATCATGTTGTATCCTTCCGGCAGTTCTATCGAATTGATTTCATCCAGGATTTCAGATCTGACTTCTTCGGCTTTGTAACCGGGAGCCGGATCGCATTGAGCCAGGATGGCTCTTTCGCCGTTATATCGTTGAATCAAAGGTTCAGCCCATTCCGTTTTTACTGATTTCGTTACTTGAGCAAGAGGAACGCTTCCTATGAGATTCTCTTTAAACTCGTTCAAGGGGATTTCTCTCCGCAAAAGTTCTGATACCGGAATATGCGGTAAACCTATGCTCCATACGGGAATATCTTTCAAATTTCCGATTTTTGATCCGTCAGCATTCATGATGCGCAATTTCATGGGAAATATTTCCCCTCCGCAGTAGAAATTTCCTACGGGGAATCCGTCCGTAGCAGCCAAAATCGAATAGCTGATATCTGATCTTGAAATACCTGCTTTTCTGGCAAGAGGTTGAGAATAATCAGCTATTATTTGTTTTGTTTTAGGTTCCCAATTGTTTCTGACTATTCCTACTTTAGGATTTTTTCGCATAATGTTTTCCGCTTTTTCGGAAAGTGAACGTAAAACCGCAGGATCAGGTCCGGTGAAAAGAACTTCTACCAGATAGTCGGTAAGTACAATTAAATTATAATGATTTATGCGAATTTCGGCAGAAGGATAATTCTCTTCAAAATATTTTTGAATTTTCGGTTTAACCTTCAACAACGTTTTATAATCGGTAAAATCAACAATCAATTCTCCGTAAGAAGTTGAAACATGAGCCATCCTTCTTACTAAGTTATACCGGGAAGGAGTTGACGACAGACTTGATGTTACATTGGTAACTTCTTTCATGGCGCGCAGATCAGAAGATATATTTATTAAATCAGAGTTTACCTGATCAATTGAAGTTCCTTCCGGAAGTTTATACTCAATATAAACCTGATTATAAACAAAATCAGGGAAAAAAGCTCGTTGCAAAAAACGGAAACAGTATAAAGAAGAAGCAAGAAGCAACAGAGCAATTAAAATTGTCATAAATCTGTGATTCATTGACCAAATCAAAGAGGATCTGAAAAGTCGGTGAACTTTGTTATCATGAGGTTTTGTGTCTTCATGTTTAGATTTTAAAGTCAAAAACTTTTCCGAGAAAACAGGAATCTGAGTTATAGATAAAATCCAACTGAATAACAGGGAAACGGCCAGCACGATAAATAAATCTCTGGTATAAGTTCCTGCGGTATCCGGAGAAAGAAAAACAGGAAGAAAAGCAAAGATAGCCATAAGAGTTGCTCCGAGCAAAGGAATTGCCGTTTTATCTGGCGTATTAAGCAAAGCTTTTTTTCTCGGCATTTTATGCTGGAGATCAACCAAGATACCGTCAACCACGACAATGGAATTATCTACCAACATTCCCATGGCAATAATAAAAGATGCCAAACTTACTCGTTGTAAAGTTCCGCCGGCAATAAATAAAACGGGAAAGCTTCCCAAAATGGACAAAACCAAACCGCTTCCGATTAAAATTCCGCTTCGCAGTCCCATTGTAAACATCAAGACAAGTATCACGATCGCAACGGATTCAACCAGATTTATCAGGAATTGGTTAATGGAATTTTCTACTTTTTCCGGTTGAAAGAATATTTTTTCCATTTCCAATCCTGCCGGAATTCTGCTTTTTAATTCTTGCAGTCTTTTTTCGATTTCTTTACCGAGATTTATAATGTTTCCGCCTGACTCCATGGAGATTGAGATACCGAGAGCAGGTTTTCCGTTATGTCTCATAATGCGATTATAAGGAGATTCGGCTTCTTTTTTTACTTCGGCAATATCTTTCAATTTTATTTGATCTGCTTCGTGTCCCTGAATAATCAAATTTTGAATATCTTCTATTGTTTTTAATTGATCATTAACCGATATTCTTATTTTCTCGCTTTTTGCATCAAAATTTCCCGGATAAACTTTTTTATTCTGACTTTTTAAAGTCAGCAGTATTTCGGCGGGATGCACTCCTAATTTTGCTATTTTATTTTCCGATATATAAATATTTACGGAAGAATTTCGGTAACCGTAAATTTCAACTTTTTTGACGCTTTCGACAGACAACAATTCATTTTGAATCATTTTTGCATATCGATTCATTTCTTCGTAATCGTAACCGTCGGAAGTCAAGGCGTAAAACATGCCGTAAACATCTCCGAAATCATCCAAAACAACAGGGTCAAATGCTTCTTCCGGTAATTTTAATTTGGCATTATTTACTTTTCGGCGCAACAAATCCCATTTCTGTTCAACTTCATTATCCGGGGTAGTTGTTTTCAAATGAACGGTAATTTCGGAAAAATTCGCCAAAGATCTTGATGTTATTTCTTCCAAATCGCCCATTGAGCGTATTTCTTTTTCCAAAATATCAGTTACTTCCAGCTCTACTTCGTGGGCTGATGCCCCCGGGTATTTGGTAATTACCATTGCCTGCTTTACTTTTATCTCCGGGTCTTCCAATTTGCTCATTTTGCCGAAAGACCATATCCCGCTGATGACGATTGCTGTCAGTAAAAAATAAAGCAATGCTTTGTTGGCAAAAGCAGGTTCGGTTAATCTCATAAAAGTCCTCCGACATTATCGGATGATGTTTCGGATATTTTTTTGACTTGCTGTCCCTCTTTCAAAGTATGAACTCCGGCGGTAACTATAATTTCGTTTTCTTTGAGTCCGCTTAAAACCGATATTGTTCCGTCGGAAAAAACATCGCCTACGCTTATGTTCCGTTTATAAACTTTGTCGTCTTTTAAAACCCATGCGCAGGACTTATTATTTTGACTGAAAACGGCATTTACCGGGATACTGATTTTTGTCTCGTCGTTATTTTTTATGATTATTTCTACATTCGCTACCATGCCCGGCACAAGGTTTTCCGCTGAATCGGACGGAATTTCAAAAATCATTTTATAAAGTTCGTTCATGTTTGATTTTTTGCGAACAGATTTCAGTTTCAAAGCTTTTTTTACGGATTTATCTTCTTCGCAATTAAAATAAAAATCACTGAAATTATCGGCTTGCAGATAAACTTTTGTCGGAATTTCCGTTTCTATGCGCAAAAAAGATATATCGATCATAGATACGGTCGGGAGTCCTTTATTGACAGTTTCATGGGCATCAAAAAATATATTTTGAATATACCCGGAGAAAGGAGCCTTAAGAGCGGTATCTTCCAATTGATTCAGAGCGGATTGATATTTGGATTCCGCCATTTTTTCTCCGGCAAATGCTTTGTCGTAATCCGATTTGGAAACGCTTTTGCGTTTGTACAGTTCAAAAACTCTTTCGGCTTCTGCTTTTATTTCTTCATATTTTGCTTTTGTCGCCTTAACCTGCAATTTGTAATCTCGATCATCTATTTTTGCTATTACTTGTCCTTCGGATACAAATTGTCCTTCTCTGAAGTACAAAGAATCAATGGTTCCGGAAACTCTGAAAGCAAGTTTTGCTTCTTTTCCTGCTTTTATTACTCCGGGAAAATCATGCACAGTCAGAGAAGGTCGACTCTCTGTTTTCAAAGTTTTAACAGGGCGGATTATTTTTTCCTGCGATTTCTCTGATTTGCAACTTGAAATCATGAATACGACTGTTATAAAAAACAGTATTGTTTTCTTATTAAACATCTTTTATTCTCCTGACTTATATTTTACCGTTTAGATCGGTTTTATGCTTTTAATCCTTTAAAAAATATATAATACATTTCGCTTAATTGACTTTTAACTTCAAGATCAGAATAGGAACTCATAACCATCTGCATAAAAATCATTTTGACGAATTTAAAAATATTTTCAGGGGATATGCTTTCCGTTATTTCTCCGTTTGCCTGTAAAATCCTGAATTGATTTTCAACTTTATCTCTGTAATCTTCGATTAAGATTTTAAATTTTTCTTCAATTCTGGGATATTCCAAAAATACCTGTTTTTGGATAACTCGCATTTTTCCTACGGCAAGAGACGTGATTTCATCAATATCGGATTCATTGAAATTCTGATAGCTTTTTTTATTCAAAATAGATTCAAATAAATGTCCGAAAGAGGCAGCGAAAAAATCCAGCGTAATTTTTTCGATTAAAGCCTGCTTTGACTCTATAATTTTATATAAAGTTGCCTTGGCAATTCCGCTTTCTTTTGCTAAAATATCCATGTTTACTCCTTTAAGTCCTGACCCCAGCATAATATTTTTTGCTGTTTTAAGGACTTTTTCTCTTATATAGGCATTATCACATTTCATATTTTTTGAACTCCATATACGATTTTGGTTCAATAAGTTTTACGGACTTTTTGCTGTCAAATAAAATATTAAAATAACCGGATAAAAAGATGCTCTTGCAAAAAAAAACGTCCTCTCAAGAGGACGCATAAATAAAATATCGAGATGATATTAACTTTTTTAATTTTCAATATTCAGCTTTTTCAGCATTTCATAAAAAAGATTCACTGGAAATCCCATAACATTGAAATAGCAGCCTGTTATTTTTTCCACAAACTGACATCCGTAACCTTGAATACCGTAAGAACCGGCTTTATCCATAGGTTCTTTCGTGTTTATGTAGGACTCTATTTCATACATATCCAAAGTTTTAAATTTAACTTTTGATTTGGCGTATTCAGAGATGTATCGGTTGCGATAACATACAGTTACTCCTGTATATACATAATGACTGTTGCCGGATAACTCAGACAGACAATTAGTTGCTTGGAAGATATTTTCCGGTTTACCGACTATTCGGCCGTTAAGAAATACTATGGTATCAGCGGCAACCGTAACGCAAGAAAGATCCATTTTAGAAGCAACGGCTCGGCATTTTATTTCACTTTGTTCCAAAACAAATTTACGGGGATTGCGAGTATTTATTGTTTCATCGGTATTTGGAGTAAATTGCAAGGCATTAAGTCCGATCATTGAAAAAATTTGTTTTCTCCGAGGAGATCCGGAAGCTAAAACGACTTTTTTATTTCTCAGAATTTCATGAATCATCTGTTTTTTCCTTATTATTGTCAAATATTGCCATTTCGGTTCCGTTTACATAATCTTCAAATTCAAGTTCATTTGCATGTTTATAAACAGCAACAATTTTTTTTATTCTTTCTGCCGATTCATCAAGTCTTCTCATATATTTTAATTGTTTTTTAGTCAGTGTATGACCTTCAAAAGACATTTCAAGCATATCGAGATTTGCTTTTAGAATCATAAGAGGCTGATTAATTTCATGACTCGTGGTTACGGCAACCGCAAAAGCTGAATTTTTTCGTTCAAGTTCCACAATTTCTTTTTGAGCTTTTTTCAATTTAATATAAGACTCTTCCAATTCTTCTGTTGCTAATTTTCTTTTATTGATATCTACGGCAACCAATACAAAAGAATCAAAATTTCCATTATTGTCATAAATTTTTGCAAGAGAAGCGCTTACCCAAATATATCTACCTTCTTTATTTGCCATTCTGATACTGTCGAAAAGAATAGTTGAGCCGTTTTCCATAAAATCATGAATCTGAGGTCTTATTTCAATAACATCTTTTTCCAGAATAAAAGATGACCAGAATTTACCGACTACCTCATCTGCCGAATAACCGTAGTTTACGGAAAATCCTTCATTTACAAAAATAACTCTTCCTTCATTATCAATGCGTACAATACCCACAATGGCATTATTGAGAATCGCTTTTATTTCTTCTTCGCTGTTTCTTAATTTTAAGAGCGACTTTGTCAGTTTAGCTTGCGATGAATCATTAGTTTTTGCTATTTTAAAACTTTTTCTCAATTGACTGTAAAACATTGAGTTTAAGCTTTTCAGTTTATCCAATGCTTCATCAGGCAAATCAGTTGCTTTATTGATATATTCTTCTGTTTCTTTGTAAAAAGCCCACTCTTTTGACCAATATTTTTTTATTTCCAATTCTTTGGGGTTAAGTTCAGTCATGTAAACTCCGGTAAATCTAACTTGTCTCGTATTCAATAAATTCAAAAGGGAAATTCGCATCTTCCAAAAGTTCTTCTCCGGACTCAAGAATCTCATCGTCTCCTTTTTCATAGAACCAGCGACAAATAATTTTCCCTTTATTTACGTGAAATTCTTCTAAAATCTCAAAAATATCAATAAAGCTTTTTGAAGAACTGCTGTTTATATAATTAACTTTTATTTCCATAATAACGTTTTTATCGCAATTTTCCAAATACTTTTCCAACCAGTTTATTACAGGTTCAAAAAATGAAATAGCGTCTTCCGGATAAGAATTTCCGGAAATTTTCAATAAACCTTTTCCTGAGTTAAAATTGATTTCTGCCGTATATTTGCTTGATTCTATATATAAATTTTTCATTTATCCCTGCTTCGCTTTTTAAATGATGCTCTGAAATTAACAAAATATTCATTATCATTTATATTGTTAATATTAAAATCAAAGTTATCCGTTTTTCTCATGATATCTACTAAACCTACTCCGGCGCCTTTTTCTCTTGTTTTCGATTTATTTTTTAATTTATTTTTGCGAAGTTGTTTTAATTCCTCTTCATTCAGAGATTTTAAAAATATAAAATGTTTTTTTAGTTTATCAGACATTTCTCGTGATACGGCATTCCCGGCAATCATGATATAATTATCCCGGGTTTGATTGAAAACAATTATGCCGACTCCGATATCTTTTGCCGGTTCTTCGTTGTGTTCTTGAATACGATCTATTGAATATCGGTTGATATTTTGCGCCAATTCAATAAAAACCGACAATATCTTTTTAGACTCGCCCTTTTCGGTTTTATCATAGAGATTAGCAATCAGACATTCTGTCATTCCCGATAAAATATATTCGGATATTGAACCTTTAAAAAACATCATTGTATCACTGAGATTTTTTTGCGAATACAAAGAATATAATTCCTTACTGTCCATATTTAATTAAATCCTTATGATGTAGTTATTCGATATTTAACTTGATAGATTCAACCGTTTTATCCTGACTGTAATTACGTCAATATAAAAATAACAAATTCAGCTTTTAATAAAAAAGAGCCTGTCGTATTATGCGACAAGCTCTTAATTGTCTTAATCCGAATTTACCGGGTAAAATCATAGTCGGTAAATGAATTGCGTTGTTTTATCGGAGTTATTTAAGTTTCGTTTCTTAATCTTCTGATTCGACATCTTCGTTTTCGGACTCTTCATCTTCTTTAATTAATCCCGGCGGTAAAGCTCCTTTTGCGGTTTCCTCATCTATAAAATCTTCATCGTTTTCGGTTTCTTCGGAAACAATTCTGGTAATATCAAAGACTTTGTCTCCGTCGCGAAGATTAATTAATCTTACGCCCTGGGTGTTTCTTCCTATGGTGCTTATGGATTTAACTGATTGTCTTATTACCATTCCCGAGCGGGTTACAATCATTAAATCATCATTGTCAACAACTTCCATAAGAGAAACTAAATGACCGTTTCTTTCAGTTGTTTTCAAGGTAATTACGCCTTTAGATCCTCGTTTTGTTACGTTGTAACTTGAAACTTCAGTACGTTTTCCGTAACCGTTTTCGGAAATGGCAAGCAATGTCCCTTCTCTTCTTATAACCACCATAGAGACAACAAAATCTCCGTCTCTGAGACTTATTCCTCTTACGCCCTGCGAATTGCGACCTACCGAACGGATATCAGTTTCATGGAATCTGTTGGCATAACCGTTTGCGGTAGCCAAAATAATATCATTTGTTCCTTCGGTAATTTTGGCATCAACCAGTTCATCGCCTTCTATGAGTTTGACTGCAATAATTCCGTTTACCCGAGGACGGCTGTATGCCGAAAGATCGGTTTTTTTAACAATGCCGTTGGCAGTTGAAATAGTGATATAATAAGGTTGAGTAAAATCTTTAACAGGGGTATAAGCTTTTACTTTTTCATCTTTTTCCAATTGCAAAAGATTTACGATGGCTTTTCCCCTTGCCGTTCTGCCCGCTTGAGGAATTTCAAATACTTTTTTCCAGTAGCATTTACCGAAACTTGTAAAGAAAAGTATATAAGTATGGTTGGAAGCAACGAAAATATTTTGGATAAAATCTTCGTCTTTAAGATTTCCTCCCGATAATCCTCTTCCGCCGCGTCCCTGTCGGCGATAAGTATCTATCGGCATACGTTTTATATAACCTTCGTGAGAAATTGTAACCACCATATCTTCATCGGCCACAAGATCTTCCACTTCCAAATCTCCGTGATGTTCAACTATGACGGTTCTGCGTTCATCGGCAAATTTTTCTTTTATTTCCAAAGTTTCTTCTTTGATGATGTTCATCTGCAATTCTCTGGTTGCCAAGATTTCTCGCAAACGCTCGACGGTAAGGACTATTTCATTGTATTCATTTTCTACTTTTTCTCTTTCCAGACCGGTAAGCTTCTGCAATCTCATTTCCAAAATTGCTTTTGCCTGAATTTCGCTGAGTCCGAATCTTGCCTGCAAACTTTCATTTGCATCCTGAGCTGTTTTGGACGCTCTGATTACTGATATAATTTCATCTATATTGTCCAAAGCAATGCGATAACCTTCTAAAATATGCATTCTGCGTTCGGCGGCATCCAGTTCAAATTGAGTACGTCGGATAATAACTTCGTGTCTGAAACCGATAAATTGATTCAGAAGTTCTTTCATGTTCAATGTCTTAGGTTCTCCGTCAACCAAAGCAAGATTATGGACGCTGAAAGTTCCCTGAAGTTGAGAGTATTTATAAAGTTTATTCAAGACTATTTCGGCATTGGCGTTTCGTTTGCACTGCACTACAAGTCTCATGCCCTGACGTCCTGATTCGTCTCTGATGTCGCTGATGCCTTCGATTCTTTTTTCTTTTACAAGATTAACTATTTTTTCGATAAGCAAAGTTTTGTTCAATTGGAAAGGAATTTCCGTAATAACGATAAATTCCTGACCGTTTTCTCTTGTTTCGATTTGAGCTTTGCCCCGAACTCTGACTTTACCGTGTCCGGTCTGAAAATAATCCATTATCCCGGTTCTTCCGATAATAAATCCTCCCGTCGGGAAGTCAGGTCCTTTAATATGATCCATCAAATCCAGAGGCGAAATATCGGGATTGTCTATAGTTGCAATAATTCCGTCGCAAATTTCACCCAAATTATGAGGAGACATATTGGTTGCCATTCCTACGGCAATACCGGAGGATCCGTTTACCAAAAGATTAGGTATTCTGGTGGGGAAGACAACCGGTTCTTTTCTGGTATCATCATAGTTGCCTTGATAGTCCACGGTATTTTTTTCAATGTCTTTCAAAACATCCATGGTCGCTTTTTGCAGCTTTGCTTCCGTATAACGCATGGCTGCCGGCGGGTCTCCGTCGATGGAACCGAAGTTACCCTGACCGTTAATCAAAGGATAACGCATAAGCCAAGGTTGAGCCATTCTCACCAAAGTCGGATAAACAACCTGCTCGCCGTGAGGATGGTAGTTACCGGAAGTATCGCCGGCAATTTTGGCGCATTTTCGAAATCCTTTTTCAGGAGCTAAATTAAGTTCGTGCATGGCATAAATAATTCGACGCTGCGACGGTTTCAAACCGTCTCTGGCATCCGGCAACGCACGCGAGACAATGACGCTCATGGAATATTCCATATAAGCTCTTTTTAATTCGTCTTCTATCTCTACCGTAACTATTCGTGATCTGTCGTGAATCATTTATTCCCTCCGCTTATACATCCAAATTTTTAACATATTTGGCATTTTCCTGAATAAATTTTCGTCTCGGCTCGACTTCGTTTCCCATAAGTACGGTAAACATTCTGTCGGCTTCAATGGCATCGTCTATTCTTACCGAAACCAATAAACGTTTTTCCGGATCCAATGTGGTTTCCCATAATTGATCAGGATTCATTTCTCCGAGACCTTTGTAACGCTGAACATGAACGCCTCTGGAACCGAATTCGGCTAATGCCGCATCACGTTCTTCTTCATTGTAAACATAGCGTTTTGTTTTGCCTTTTTTAATCAGGAACAAGGGCGGTTTAGCAATATAGACATGACCGTTTTCAACCAAAGGTCGCATATATCGGTAGAAGAAAGTCATAAGCAGGGTAGCGATGTGAGCTCCGTCAACATCGGCATCCGCCATTATTATGATTTTGTTGTAACGAAGTTTTTCAACATCGAAATCTTCTCCTATACCTGCTCCGAGAGCCAAAATAATAGGTTGAATTTTATCATTATTCAATACTTTGTCTATTCTGGTTTTTTCCGCATTGAGCATTTTTCCCCAAAGCGGAAGAATTGCTTGAAACTTACGATCTCTGCCTTGTTTTGCGGAACCGCCGGCAGAGTCTCCTTCCACCAGGAATATTTCGGTTTGAGACGGATCTTGGATAGAACAATCGGCAAGTTTTCCGGGAAGACTTCCTGAATCCAAAACAGATTTTCTTCTGGTTAATTCTCGGGCTTTCCGAGCTGCTTCTCTGGATCGAGCGCCCAAAATGGCTTTCATGGCAATATTTTTGGCTTCAAAAGGATTTTCTTCGAAATAATCGGTTAATTTATCGTAAACAATAGAATTAATGATACCTTCAACTTCATTATTCTGAAGTTTGGTTTTGGTTTGTCCTTCAAATTGCGGATCGCGGAGTTTGACGCTTATAACGCAGCAAAGACCTTCTCTGATATCGCTTCCCTGAGGACTTACTTTTTCGTTTTTGAGAAGATTTCCGGCTTTTATATAATTATTTACGGCTCTGGTAAGCCCGGATTTAAATCCGCTGAGATGAGTACCGCCTTCAATTGTATTGATATTATTGGCAAAGCTGTAAATATTTTCCTGGTAAGATTCGTTGTATTGAATGGAAAGTTCGAAGGTAACGTCATCTTTGGCGCCGTGAACGTAAATAGGTTCTTTTATCAAAACTTTTTTATTTTCATTCAAAAATTCCACAAAAGAATTAATTCCTCCGTCATATTTAAAGTCGTGTTTCTTATCATTAATTTCATCAATAAGAATAATTCTTATGCCTCTGTTGAGGAAAGCTAATTCTCTGAGACGAACGGCTAAATAGTCAAAACTGAATTCTGTAACTTCAAATATGGTTTCATCCGGAATAAAACGAGTAAATGTACCGCGTTCCGCTGTTTCTCCGATAATTTCCACGTCTGTTTGCGGAATACCTTTTGAATATTCTTGACGATAAATTTTATTGTCTCGGTAAGAAAGAACTTCCATAAAACCTGATAAAGCGTTTACGCAGGAAGCTCCCACTCCGTGCAAACCGCCGGAAACTTTATAAGAATCGCTGTCAAATTTACCGCCGGCATGGAGAGTTGTCATAATTACTTCTAAACTGTTTCTTTTTTCTCCCTCGTGATAATCGGTCGGTATTCCGCGACCGTTATCCCTTACGCTCAAAGAACCGTCTTGATGAATGATAACTTTTATTTCGTCGCATTCTCCGGCGAGAGCTTCGTCTATACTGTTATCGACAATTTCATAAACGCAGTGGTGAAGACCTCTTTCACCGGTTCCGCCAATGTACATTGCCGGGCGTTTTCTTACGGCTTCCAGACCTTTCAAAACCTTAATGTTCTGCGAAGTATAAGTATTTTCAGCCATATAAACCTCTTTTTATTTTTTACTTTTTATAAATATTTCAAACAAGGATTTTCAAAAAAAAAGAACAACGCATGAATAGAGTTGTAATTCATTCATTTAAAACAAGTTAATCCTCTATTCCTTTTTTGTTTTCCTCAATATTTGTCAATCATTAATTTAATTGTTTTTTGCTTTAATTAAAGTTGTTTTGTTATTTCTGTACCGTAATAAGGAATTAATGGGATAATTGAACATATTTTTTTATTTTTACCGTAATAAAAATACGAAAGAGGTTTTGTTATTTTTATAAATTAATATCCTGAAAAATATCAGACAAAAAAATATTTAACAAATAAAAAAAACATATTTTTTAAATCCGAGGGGAGATGAAGAAAATTTTCCCGAAAAAACAGAATTTAAAAAAATTATTTATATTCAGGCAATTGTATGCTGAATACGGAACCTTTGCCTTCTTCTGAAGATAATTCCATAAAACCTCCGTAAGAATTTACTGTATTTTTACAATAGTGCAAACCTAAACCGGTGCCTATGGGACCGTCTGAATCTTCTTTTTTCTCAATCGGCTTGGTAGTAAAGAAAGGATCAAAAATTTTCTTTTTATTTTCTTCTGAAATACCCGGACCGTTATCTGTTACTCTAAACCAGCAGTAACCGTTTTTTTTGCCTGATTCGACTTTAATTTCGGCATCAGTACAATCATACATTGCGTCAAGAGCATTTTTTATAAGATTATTGAGAATTTGAGTTATGTCGCCGGGAATTACGTATATCGGCAGAATATCTTCGGATAAATCTATTTTTTTGCTCACTCTGCTTTTAAACCTGAGATTTGATTCCAAAAACTCGACTTCCTGCATAATAAGCACATTTAAATCACAGGCTTTATTGTTCTCCTCTCTGTCTCGCGAACTTTTTACCATCAGAGAATTAACCATATTGTTTAATTTTTCGCCGGCTTTTGTGTTGATAGTTAAATAATTTTCCAGACGCAATAAATCTTCAATGAGTTCGGAACTTTCTCCTCCTATTTTTTTTATATGCTTCATTATTTTTTGGATAATGGGCATGCTAAGATCTTTAAGCCCGAGAGAAATTGAGATAGGAGTTCTCATATTATGAACAATTCCCTGTACAACCGAACTTATAACGGCTTGTCTTTCCGTCTGTATAAGCTGTTTGCTTCTTATATCCAGCATTTTTTCCAGGTTTGCTTTATATTCTCTGTTTTCTTTCATGACTTTTGCTTTTTCCAAAGCTTTGTCAACGCAGACTTGTAAAATACCGACATCCACAATAGGTTTGACTATATAGTCCCAAGCTCCGTTTCTCATAGCTGTCACGGCATCATTCATAGAACCTGCTCCGGAAGACATTAAAATAGGACATGAAGGTCTTTTTTCGACTACGTATTTAAGAACTTCAAAACCGTTCATACCCGGCATTTTGATGTCGCAAATAACGAGATCCGGAATTTCTTCGTCAAATTTAGCAATTCCGTTTTCTCCGCAATTGCTTTCGATAACAAGATAAGGAGTAGCCATTTCAAAAAAAGATTTAATGGTTTGTCTTACAATCGGTTCATCATCTATACAAAGTATTTTAATATCTGAGTCGTTCATAAGTTCTCCGTTAATAATAACATTTTTATTCAAATAAGTTAACGATAAATTTCAACCTCAATTCTAGAATTTATTTTGGAATATTTACTGCAAAATCCGTAATCAAAAGATATTAAATCCGATAAAAACAAGTTATAAGAGCCGAGACTTTGATCAGAGAATATCAAAAATAAAAATAAACCGACCGAAAAAACGATCGGTTTATAAGAATAATGTTATTTTCCTAAAGTGGCAACCATGACTGCTTTAATTGTGTGCATTCTGTTTTCCGCTTCGTCAAAAACAACTGATTTTTCGCTTTCAAATACTTCATCGGTTACTTCCATTTCCGGAATGCCGAATTTATCGGAAATTTCTTTTCCGATTTTAGTATCTTCATTATGGAAAGAAGGCAGGCAGTGCATAAATATAGTTTCTCTCTTGCCTGTTTTATTCATCATTTCGGAATTTACCTGATAAGGTTTAAGCAAGTTTATTCTTTGTTCCCAAACTTCTTCCGGCTCGCCCATGGAAACCCAAACGTCGGTATAAATAACATCTGAATCTTTTACGCCTTTGTCTATGTCTTCGGTAATCATAATTTTACCGCCTGTTTCTTCGGCTATGGCAAGACATTGATCGATAAGTTCTTTTTCAGGATGAACTTCTTTAGGAGCAACGATGCGGAAATCCATTCCCATTTTAGCGGCTCCGATCATAAGTGAATTAGCCATGTTGTTGCGTCCGTCTCCGACGTAAGTAAAAATAACTTCGCTAAGCGGTTTATCTATATTTTCTTTTACGGTAAGGAAATCGGCAAGAATTTGAGTCGGATGATATTCGGTTGTAAGCCCGTTCCAAACCGGCACGCCTGCATTGTCAGCTAATTCTTGAACTATATCCTGTCCGAAACCTCTGTATTCGATACCGTCATACATTCGTCCCAAAACGCGAGCTGTATCTTTCATGGTTTCTTTTGCTCCGATTTGACTTCCGGAAGGTCCGAGATAAGTAACTCCCGCTCCCTGATCATAAGCGGCGACTTCAAAAGCGCAACGAGTTCTTGTAGAGGACTTTTCAAAAATAAGAGCAATATTTTTACCTTTAAGCATTTGTTGCTCTATTCCGGCATACTTAGCTTTTTTAAGATCTGCTGCAAGATCAAGCAAAAAGTTGATTTCTTTGGGCGTGAAATCCAAAAGAGTCAAAAAATGACGATTTCTGAGATTAAAAGACATTATATTCTCCTGTTAATTTTTTTTGCTAATTTTTTTTTAGGTTCTTATTTAGCAAGAAAATTTATTGTATTGCTTCAATAAATGTTTTTATTTCTTTTATTGCAAGGAGTTGAGATGTTTTAATATTTTTTTAAAATCGGCAGTTTTATTCCGGTTTTCTACAAAAAAAAGCATAATATCAGCATATTTGCGAGTTGAAATATTGCCTTAATGTTTTTTCTGTCGACAAAACAATATTAATTATTGACTGTCGCGTAAAAATAAATTCAAAAATAACAAAAAAACAAAAAATGTAATTATCAGAAACAAAACAAGTTAATAAAATTATTAAAATAATTGTTTTTAAATAATAATTTATATCTTGTCAAATACACGTTAAGAAAAAAGTTTGTAATAAAAAAAATGGAGGAATGTTATGAAACATTTTAAATTATTATTCGTATTTTTGGCTCTTCTTGCGGTAATTGCCGGTTGCGGAAGCTCTTCTTCATCCGGACCGAACTTGGGAAACAACGAAAATTACAAGTGGGCTAAAACGGATACGGCTTACGTTATGCTTGACGATGCAATTGCAATTGCTTCTTATGATGAACAATTTCAACGTTTCGGAATTGCGGTAGCTGCCGACGATGATGACAGTCCCGTTCTTGATGTAGAAAACTGTAAAATTGAGATTACTCTTTCTAACGGTGAAAAAGTAAGCAAAACGGAAGTTCCTAATATGATAGGAATGATCGCAATGTTTATTGAAATTGAAAACACCGAATTCGATTGGTGGAAAATTAAAGTTGAATTTAATGTCGATGACGATAACGATAACGACGGAAACGACAATGACGGAAATGACAACGACGGAAACGATAACAACGGCGACGGAGAATTCGGCCCCTATGGTCAAGATGAGCAAGCTGAAGTTGAGATTCCGGAATATAACGTAACGTTAACTGCTTCTTTCAACCTTGCAACGAATTCTTTCTTGGTTTACGGAAGTTCGCAAGGGGAGCATACTTTTGATATTTGCAAGATTGAAATTACTCTTTCCAACGGTGAAGTTGTCAGTGAAAATCAAGAAGCTAATATGAGTGTCATTCAAGCTGATATTCCGATAGAAGACCATGATTTTACATGGTGGAAAATTAAACTTGAATTTGAATAATCAAATTTATTTATAACAATTAAAGGGGAGCTTATGCTCCCTTTTTTATTTTACGCGCAATCCGGCATTGACAATTTTTCGGATAATTCAAATTTCAAAATCAATTGAGGTCAAAAGTAATGAAAAAATTAATAAATATCATAATCATAACCGCATTCTGCAGTTTTATTTTATTTGTTTTTCAAAAACTCGGTTCAGAGCGAGAAATAAAAAATTATCATAAAAAGCAAAAAAGACTGGCGCTTAAAATGAGGCGAGAAAAGAGAGAGACGGAATCGCGCTTCAAAAAATTATCTTTTCCTGTTTACGAACCTGGTTACACTGTTAAAATGAATATAAAAGAACTTAATTCTTTGGTTAACTGGGAATACGAAACTCAGCTGAAATCATTGAAAAATCCTAAGATTTCATTTGAAAAACTGGGCAGTTCAAAGGTTCAATTTGTCGGTAAATTGACTCATATATTCAATAATGATTCCGCTAATGTTTACCTTTTGCTTTCCATGACAGTTTACGAGGGAAAACGTAACCCTTTCGGGAAAAGTTTTGCTTTGGTAAAACTCCCTCCGGAATATGCAGAACATCAATTTGAAATCGGAGAATTTACGGAAATTACCGGAAACATTGCTTTGAATCCGAAATATAAAGTTAATTCCGAAAACAAAAACGGCAAAAATCTTGAGTCGGTTCTTTCCGAATTTAAAGCTGTCGTAAAGGCTTCCGGTTACAAAAAAGTAAATGTTGCTCCTGAATACAAAATAAGAAAAGCGGCTTTGATACCGCCTTACAATCCGACGGAATACAAATAAAAAATATGGATAAATTAACAAAAGAACAACGCTCCCTGAATATGAAAGCAGTCAAAAGCAAAGGCAGCAAAATAGAAAAAATTTTGGCAAAAGAGATGTGGGCAAGAGGTTTGAGATACAGGAAAAACGTAAAAGATATCTTCGGTAAACCTGATTTTGCTTTCAAAAAAGCTAAAACAGCCGTTTTTTGCGACAGTGAATTTTGGCACGGAAAAGACTGGGAAACAAGAAAAAACGATATTAAATCAAACAGGGATTATTGGTTTAAAAAAATAGAAAGAAATATCGAAAGAGACAAAGAAGTAACCGAATATTTGACCGCTCAAGGATGGACAGTTTTAAGATTTTGGGGGAAAGAAATAACAAAGAATACGGAAAAGTGCGTTCAAAAAATACAAAATGCCTTGGATAAAAATAAAGCCTTAAAACAACGTGATATTGATAAAAATTAATTTAAAAGAAAATAAAAAATTATGTATTTGATTATAGGGATATTTTATTTAATTCTGTTGATTCTTTGTTTGGGATTGCTTAAAAACAAAAAATTCGGAAATAAAATACAACGGAGCTTTTCAATTATAATTTCCTGTCGAAACGAAGAGAAAAATCTTCCTCGTCTTTTCAAAGCTCTTTCTGAAATAAATTATCCTGCCGATAAATTTGAAATTATTATTGCCGATGATGCTTCATCCGATTATTCGCCTTATTTGATAAAAAAATTTTCTTCCGAAAATTCACATGTAAAAAGCGTAATTTTAACCGAAAAAAATACTGACTTCAAAGGAAAAAAAGCTGCCTTGAAAGCTGCAATAGAAAAATCAGTATTTCCTTATTTGCTTTTTACCGATGCTGACTGTTCTCCCTCGCCTGATTGGCTTTCCTCTTACAACAATTATTTTAATCCTCAAATTGACATGGTTATAGGATTCAGTCCGGAAGAAACATCAAACAAATTTTATGCATTTACCCAAGTTTTGAATGCCGGTCTTTATGCCGCCTCTGTCGGGATAGGTTTTCCGTTCTCTTGTTCGGGGAGAAATTATTGTCTCAGGAAAAAAAAATATGATGAGATTTCAGGATTTTCTAAATTTAAGAATAATGTCTCAGGCGACGATAAAATGCTGTTAAATGAAGTTGTAAGAACAGGCGGAAAAGTAAATTACAATCCGGATTCACCTGTGAAAACATTTAAGTCGGAAAATTTTACGGAACAACAAAAACGTCGCTACGGGAAATTTTCTCAGCACCGAATATCTTATAAAATATTATCTTTATTGCTTTTCATTTTCTTTCTTTATCTGCCTTTTTATATCGCAGAATACCCGAGTTATTTAGTATTTCATTTTTTGTTTTTATCACTATTTCATCTTTCGAACACTAAAATTCACGGCTTAAAATTTTCTTTTACGGATGTTTTATTCTTTAGTTTGGTTCCTTATTACATTATTTTCTTCTCAATATGGGGAATTGCTTCAAAATGGAGATGGAAATGAAGAGATTGTTCTTTTTCGGAAAAATTCTTATTTCCTTTATTATTCTTTTTGTTATTTTTCAAAAAATAAATTATCGCGGATTCATTGAAACCGTAAAAAATATCCCTATTCAAATTATTGTTTCTGTTTTTATCGTCAGTTTGATCAAACATTTGACCCAGATAAAGAATTGGGACATGATATTAAGACTTGATTCCGATTATAAATTACCGTTTAAAGAAACCGTAAAAAACCATTTTATAGGAGCCGCTTTACGTCTTACCGTACCTGGTGGTCACGGTATCTATGCCCGAGTTTTTTTTCTGGATCATAAAAAAAAATCTGCTCTCGGTTCAACTGTTTTGGAAAAGTTTTTTCAAATATGGATTTGCCTTTTTTCGGGAGTTTCGGCGGGATTATTTGCTTTCAAAAATATTCATCTTGCCTTAAGAATAAGTTTTGCGGTGATTGTCGGTTTATTGCCTTTTGCCTTGCTGCTTCTTTCCAAAATAAAGAAATTCTCTCGCTATAAAAGTTATTCGGAAAGATATTCTGAAAAATTCCCGTTTATAATTTTAAATCAATTTATATTTTTGTCTCTGACGGTATGCCAATATTTTCTTTTGCTTAACTCTATGAAAAGCATAAATTTTCTCGTTGTTGCGAGCAAAATACCTCTTATTCTTATGGCTGCAACTGTTCCGGTTTCTTTTTCCGGACTCGGCATAAGGGAAAGCGTCGGGATAAAATTGTTTGCAACCGAAGGATTTAAACCTGAGCTTTTTGTCGCATCGGCAGGAATAGTTTTTCTGTTCAGTACCGTTATCCCGGCGGTAACGGGAGTTCTTTTTATAAATCAGGATATGAAGAAAAAGAAAAAAAAAGAAAAATAATATATGCTTAAAAATACTTTTGCAATAAATTAGAGTAGTCAAAAATAATATTTTAACTTATCCTTAATTAAATGTTGCCGCTAAAGCAGACTTGATTTTTTTTATATTTTTTGATTTGTATATATTATTTTGACTTATTTAAAAGTATGATTAGAGTTTTTAATAATTAAAAAAATAAAAGAGGAGTTAAAATGGAAAAAAATATTTGTCCCGTTTGTCGGGAAGAAGGAAAGAAAGTAAAAGGTGAAGTTGCAAGAAATTTCGTTAAACCTGAATTAAAAGATCAATTGTCGAAAGAAGAATATTTTCTTTGTTTAACCGAGGGATGCGATGTTGCTTATTACCATCCGGAAGAAGAGAAAGTTTACCGTAATCCGGATGACGTAAAAATACCGATTTGGTATAAAGCCGCTTCAGGAGAAGTTTTTGCCTGCTACGGAAATAAAATTACCGAAGAGGAAGTTATTAAAGCTGTCGTTGAAAATCCGTTATATTCCAGGGAAAAAATCATTGAATTTATGAATAAAAAAGAGGATTGCGGATGTTCAAAAATTTCTCCTGACGGAGAAGACTGCAAAGAACAATTTGATGTTATTCTTGAGGGAGCCGTTTTCGTAAAACAAATACTGCAACATTACAAGCACCTTAAAGTTGACGAAACGCCTGTTGATCCGGAATTATTCGAACATCACTGCGATTGCGGTTGCGATCATGAAAGCGACGATGAAGAATGTTGCGGAGGCGGAGACGATTGCTCTTGCCGTCATTAGAATTATCGAAAAAAAGTTTCAACTTATTTTAAGATATAAATCCATGTATGTAATTTGAAACACTGCCCGGCAAGATATTTAACTTTTATCTTACCGGGTTTTTAAATTGTTTGAAAAATATTTTATTTGCATATATATTTATCTTAATGAACATTATAAATTTCTCCATTGCGTTGACAGAAAAATAATAAAAATAAAATGTACTTTAAAATAAACAGACAAGGAATAAAAATGAAGAAGATAATATTTATTTTATTGGTTGCGATTTTGATTTTATCATGTAAATCGGCGCCCAAAAACTCGGATGAACGCTATGTCGTACTCAGTCCGGAAGTATTTGAATTATTGCATGACATTGATGCTGATGAAAATATTGTCGGAAAAATCAGAGAATGTAATTATCCCGAAACATCAAAAGAAATTGATATTATCGGTAATTTCGGATTGGTTAATTTTGAAAAAGTTTTGGAACTTCAACCGACAAAAGTTTTTACGACGGGAATGGAGCAGGGTGAAATAAGTAAACAGCTTAAAGAATTCGGAGTGGAAACGGTTCAGCTTTTTTCAAATAATTTTGATGAACTTTACCTTAATATAGAGAAATTAGGCAAAGCAGTTTCTCATGAAAAAGAAGCTTCAAAGTTGATAAAATCCATAAAAGAAAAAATAAACAATCTTGATTATAATAATAAAAACAGACCTTCCGTATATACCGAAATTTACGGAAATCCTATTATGACCGTTTCGGATTCATCTTTTGTCGGCAATTTGATAAATCTTGCCGGCGGAGAAAATATTTTTCCGGGGTTGCCGCGTCTTTATTCTCAGGTCTCTCCGGAAGATGTTATAAAACGCAATCCCGATATTATTTTGGTAACTTATCCCGGTACCGATGTTTCGCAAATTAAAAACAGAATGGGCTGGGAAAATATCAATGCCGTTAAAAATAACCGAATTTATACCGCAAAAGATATAAATCCCGACTTGATTTTACGAACAACTCCTCGCTCTGCGGAAGGTATAGTCAAATTGCACGAATTATTCTATGAATCCGGAAAATAAATTTAAAAGTAAATTTTTTGTATTGCTTCTTATTTTGGCGGCAATAAGCGTTTGGTATCTCGGACGTGATTTTCACGGAATGATGATTTTGACGAGAGTACGAATCCCGAGATATGTTTTGGCTGTTTTTACGGGATTTGTATTGGGATCAAGCGGAACCATTTTGCAGGGAATGCTGGGCAATCCTCTGGCTGAACCTTATATTTTGGGATCATCCGGAGGAGCCGCCTTAGGTTCTGCCGTTGCCGTTTTGACCGGTACTGCGGTTTTGGCTCCGGTTTTCGGATTTGTCGGAACGTTAATATCTGTTTTACTTGTAATTTCAATAACAAAATACGGAAAATTATCCGATAAATCAGGTTTGCTTCTTTCAGGAATTGTTACCGGGATGTTCTTTTCTGCTTTGATATCTTTGTTGATGTATCTGAATAAAGAAGACATCGGCGCGATTTTCAATGTTTTGATGGGGAATCTCGGGCGAGTATTTACTTATTCAGAATGGCATTATTTTTTGATAAGCATTGCTTTTTCTGCATTAGTTTTTATTTATCTTTATATTTCCGGATTTAAATTGGATATTATGGCTTCCGGAGACGATCTTGCGCAAAGTATGGGAATAAACGTCAGAAGAACAAGGATTTATGTTTTTATCGCCGTTTCTTTTCTTACTGCCGTCACGGTTTCATACGCCGGAATGATAGGATTTGTCGGTTTAATTGTTCCGCATTTATCGCGCAAAATAACAGGTGTAAATCAACGTCGAAATATGATTTTTGCCGGAATCTCAGGTTCGGTTCTTCTGCTTATATGTGATTTTCTGGGTTCCGGTTTGATGACTGTTCAAATTCCGGCAGGAGTTATTACATCATTTCTCGGAGCTCCTTTTTTCCTCTTTACAATGATGAAAGCAAATCATGAATAGAATGTTTTATTAAAGTCAGCATGTGTTTTTTCAGAGACGGTTAATTCTGCAATAAAAATTATTCCAAAAAACAGATCAGTTTAGCTGAAATATTATATTTATGGCGTTTTTTCTCAATCTTACAATTTTTATTGAATTATAATTAATAAAAAAAGACCCTCGGCAATTGCTTCAGGTCTTTAAAAAAGGATTTTTATTTTTAGAGATTAACTTTTACTTCGGTTATCTCTTTATATTTTTCCAGATGTTCATGTATCTCTTCTACGACGTTATCTCGCATGGTATCAAATTTAGGAATTTCTAAATCTATCGTCGCTGTTCCGTTTTCGTAACCTACGTATTTAACCATTTTCAGAGATACTATATCTTCTCCCACTTTAGGATATATTACGTGTTTAAGTTCATCCACTATTGTTTCTTTGGAAAATTCTTCAATTTCAGCAAGATTATGAGAAATTTCATAATTTTTAATTGCTCTGCGAAGAGTATCAACTGCCAAAACCGAACAGTGCATTTTTTGAGGAGGCAGTCCGTCTAATTCGGAAGCTGCTTCTTTCCAGCTTATGTCTCTTGCTTCGATAATGGATTTGCCTTTTGCCATTTCCGTGATAATTGATCCTGTGGCAATATTGGATGCGCAACCGTATGATTGAAATTTAATATCTTCTATTATATGTGATTCAGGATTTACTTTTAAATATAAGGTTACCTGATCACCGCAAGCCGGACTTCCTTCGGTTGCCTCAGCATCCGGGTTTTCAAGTTTTCCTACATTTCTCGGGTTCATAAAATGATCGAGTACTTTTTCTGAATATTGCATTATAAACTCCTAAGAATTTTTTTTAGCCGCATCATAAAGCGGACTGCGTGAGCGTAATTTTTCAACAATGTCTTTTAATTTATCGACAGTATAATCAACTTCTTCTATTGTATTGTATCTGCTTGTCGTAAATTTCATTGAACCGTGTGATTGGACATGAGTTCTTCCCGTGTTTGTCAATACATAATTTGCTTTTAATCCTTGCGATGCGCAAGCGCTTCCGGTTGCAACCATGATATCGAGCATATCAAGCATTACCATAATGGCTTCTCCTTCTATGTAATCAATGGAAATATTTACGTTATGACAAATACGTTCTCCGACTTTAGGACCGTTAAGTTCACAATCGGGAATTTCATTTAAAATTCTGTCTGTAAGATGTTTGGCAAGTTTGTTCATGTGTTCAATGTTTGCGTCAAGGTCTTTGAATGCCATATCAACCGCTTTGGCGAATCCCGCGCAAAGAGCTATGCTTATTCCGCCGGTATTGTGTTGGTCTATTCTGTTTATTCCGTGTAAAACCGGAGCTAAACGGATTCCTTTTCTTTGATATAATGCTCCTACTCCCTGCGGACCGTGAATCTTGTGAGCAGAGAAAGTCATTAAATCGGCTTGCAGTTCGTCAACGTTAATCGGCATTTTTCCGTAACCTTGTCCGGCATCAATCATTACACCTATTTTGTGATCGGATTTTTTTAGAATTTCATTAATTTCCTTCATTTTTTGAATTGTTCCGATGGTGTGATTTACCAGCGTGGTCATAAAAAGAACCGTTTCGGGTTTGATTGCTGATTCGAGAGCATTTAAATCAATGTACCCGTCTCTGTCTGCGGGTAAATATGTTACTTCAAATCCGCTTTGTTCAAAGAAGAAAGCATTGGTCAGAATATCAGGATAATCTATAGATGAACAAATAATATGATTTCCTTTCTCGAAGTTTGCGGACAAAAAACCTTTGATGGCTATATTGTTTGCCGCCGTTCCTCCTGAAGTAAAATGAATTTCTTTGGCATCAGCTCCGATTGTCGAAGCTATTTTTGCTTTCCAGCTTTCTATTTTTTCTGCAATTTCCGAACCTTTTTTTATAAAGTTACCCGGAAAATAAAAATTTTCTCTGAGGTAAGGCAACATTTCATCAACAACTTCCGGAGCCGGTTTCGAGGTTACGCAGTTGTTAAAATAAATTCTTTCCATGATGTCTCCTTGAAATTTCGAATTTATCTTTATATATTGATTAAGCATTTTTTTATTCAACAAATCCGTCAATCTTTTGTCTGTGATTTACGAATTTTAAAAATTTTATACAGTATAACGTTAAGGGCATTTTTGACAACTTGATTTTATTAAATATTTTCCTGAAATTCTACAAAGTTAGACTCTGACAAACTTTATGCTTTAAAATAAATATTTCAAGACAGCTGTTGCCTGATAAATTTGCTTGAAAAATTTAATGATTGTCATCAGGTGCCGGCTGATAATTTTGACATTATTCTGATAAAATTTAAATGATTTTTTATTATAAAATTATTATCAAAAGGATGCATGATGTTAAAAATAGACAATATTTCGGGCGGTTACAATAAAGAAGTTATCGTTAAAAACTTAAATTTTACCGCAGAAAGAGGTCAGCTTTTAAGTTTTGCCGGACCGAACGGAGCAGGGAAATCAACTTTGCTGAAAATGATTGCGGGAGTTATCAAACCGTATTCCGGAAAAATATTAGCGGATAATAAGGATTTATCTTCTCTTTCGCCCGCAGAGAGAGCAAAATGCGTTGCTTTTATTCCTCAGAATTTTGAGCTTGAATTTGATTATTCCGTTTACGACATAATTCTTTCGGGACGTTTCCCTTTTCTCAATATATGGGGAAATTATTCGGTAAAAGATCGTGAAACAGTTGAGGATTTAATTGAAAAATTCGGTCTTTCAGATTTAAGAAATCAACCTCTGAACAGAATAAGCGGAGGAGAAAAACAACGGGTTTCTATTGCGCGAGCTTTGGCGCAGGGTTCCGATATTTTACTTATGGATGAAGGATTTTCTTTTCTTGATTTGAATTATCAGGCGGAAATTATGAAAATAATAAAAACTCTTACCGAAAAAGAAAATAAATCAGTTCTTTTGGTCAGTCATAATCTTAATTTGATCTCGGCTTATTCCGATAAAGTTATTATGCTGAAGAACGGTGAAATAACGGCTTGCGGCGTACCGGACGAAGTTTTTTCTTCATCCGAAATAAAAAAATTATATAATGTCGAAATGGAAATAGAACTGAATCGAAAAACCGGACGACCCGTGATTATCTATCCGGAGACAGAATGTTAAAATTTAAATTCATATTTTTTTTGTTGCTTCTTTCTTGTTTGCATGCAGTATCGGGCTTTGTCTTTGACGAAAATAAAAAACCTGTTGCCAATGTTGCGGTAATCAGCGGAAATAATTTTACCGTTTCCAATGAGAAAGGATATTTCAATCTTACGGATGTTGCCGATTCTTTGCGATTTCACCGAGCCGGTTATCGTGATCTTACCGTTGCGGCAACGTCTCTTAAAAATAAAATTATTCTTAAAACAAAAGATTATGAATTGCCTGAATTTACCGTATCGGCGAAAACAGATCAAAGTTATCGACTGAGGGGGAATAAAAAAGTCATCAGAATAAAAGAAAGCGACTTCTCCGAATCGACCGACATGATAATCAAAGAAGAATTGGGGTTGGACACTTCCCTTAATAACCTGGCAGGGGAAAAACAAACCGTAAAACTTATGGGGATGTCCGACAAAAATACTCTTGTGATGTTGGACGGAATTCCTTTGAACAACAATGGACAAGCGTTTGATCTGAGTCTCATTCCTGCGGAAATCATCAAGCATATAGAAATTAAGCAAAACAGCGGTTCAACGGATGCGGGAAGCGGAGCGATGGGAGGCGTCATTAATATTGTCAGCAAATCGTCTTCCGACTTAAATTTTTCCGATACTTTTGAATCCAAAGCCGAATTCGGTTCTTTCGGATTGAAAAAACAGCTTATTTCCGTTTACCGAAACACAGGGAAAATGAATACATCGTTAACGGTAAAAAAAGAATACGCTCGCAATAATTTTAGATTTCATAATGTAATTACGGATGAAAATCTTACACGGAAAAATAATAAATTTTCAGGTTTGCATATTACTTTCGGATCAAATTATTTTATTAAAAATTTCAAATTGAAAAATCGCATTATTATAAATGACATAAAAAAAGGGTTGCCGGGACCGCTTAATCAATCTGATGTTTTCAAATCATCTTTTCTCCGGGGATTGAAAGCCGATGTGTCTTCTTCTCTTATTCATTCTTCCGAAAAATCCCAAGCATCTCTTACCTTATTCGGATTCAGAGATCGATCGCTTTACGATAATTCGGAAACAATATTCTTTGTTTGGCGAGAACAGGGGAGAACAGAATACGACAGAATAGGAACTAAAGCTTATTATAATTTCGATTTAAGTGAAGTTAATTTTTCTTTTAAAACCGGTTTTACCGAAGACAGGTTTGCTTATTTTGATTTGCTGAAGCCGGATAAACCAGGAAACGAAATTTTTCAGGATACTTATTTTATCTCTCAACATTCTGATTGGGAAAAAGAAATTTCGAGATATAAAATAAAAATGAACGCCTCATACCGAGCCGATATTTATGAAAGAAAATCGGAAACAAACTCTGAACACAGTTGGGGATTTGATTCGGAGTTATCGGTTGATTGGAAACTGATAACTGTCCTTAGAGTAAACTTTGCTCGCGGATTTACCTTACCGTCTTTTTACGATTTGTACTGGATAGGAGATGCTCAAACCATGGGTAATCCTGATTTAAAGCCCGAGCATTCCGAATCTTATAATTGCGGATTGGAATTGAGTTGCGAAGTATTCTCCGTTTCAGCAGATTATCATCATGCCGATATTGAAGAAATGATTTTTTGGCACAGATCGACCAAGGGATGGAAACCGGATAATATTGCCGATGCCGAGTATGCCAATTGGGAATTTAAATCAAAACTTAAACTTTTGAATGCTTGGTCATTAAATGGTGTTTACGTTAAAAATGAATGTTACGATAAAACGAAAAACGGAGATTTTTACGATAAATTTTTGATGAATGTGCCTTTTGATATTTTAAATGTCGGTTTAGTTTATGAGACCGGTCTTTTTTCCGCAGGTTTAAAATACAATAAAACCGGTAAAAGATATATGACGCGAGATCATTTGAACGGAACTTTGCCGAGCTTTGAATTGATTGACGCAAATATTAATATATTCAAGAACTTCGATAATATTTATTTTACTTTATACGCAAATTTTAACAATATTGCGGATAAACAATACGAAGAATTTTCTATGATGCCCAAGCCGGGATTTAATTGGAGTTCGGGATTGAAATTTAAATACGTTATAAATTGAAATATCTGCATTAAAAATACTCAATTTTACGACTTTTATGCAGTCTGTCTGACCGCAAAATCAATTTTACGGTCGGGAAATCATGATTTAATGACAATTTTGTAAAAATACGTTGACATCTGAATTGCAAAAAACTTAGTTAATCAAAATTATAAAAATATCAGATCGGAGGTTTTTAAATGAAATTTAAATTTACCGTGTTGCTGTTATTGATTTGCATAATCGGATTGTTTGCTGACGATGATTTATCCGGTACCCTCGAAAAGCTGTACGGCGAGTCAGCCAAAGCTTATCTCAAGCCTGCCGTTACCGGTTTCGGGGCAGCTCAAAACAGCGGTTGGTTTTTCAAAGCTCCTCAAGATGACTTGGTTGCTTTGGATGTAGCTCTCAGATTTATTGTTAATGTAGCAACTTTGGACGGAGACAAAACTTTTTCCGTTAAAGCTCCCGTAAAATTATCGGGAGAGCAGGCAGATATGATGTTAAGCGAAACATCGCTCACGCCTGCCGAAAAAGATATTGCAAAAACTCAATTAATGAACGGTGAAATGGACGTTGTTGTTTCCGGACCGACTATTATCGGAAGCAATAAAGATAAAGTAAAGGTAAGAGGAGAATATGACGGTCATGAATTAACTGAGATTGAGCTGGACGGAACCCAAGGTTTAGACATTCCCGCGCTTCCTCTTGTTACTCCTCAATTGACGGTGGGAACCGCTTTCGGAACAAACTTGACTTTCCGATTTATTCCTGATATGGAAATAAGCGAAGATATGGGAGATTTTAAATATTTCGGTTTCGGTATTCAGCATAATCCTTTATATTGGATTCCGGATCCTTTACCCGTGGACGTTGCAGCTTCTTATTTTTATCAAAGTCTTAAAATCGGAAGCAATTTGGAATCAAGCGCATGGAATTTGGGCGTGAATGCCAGCAAAACCGTAGGAACAATTATTGCCAGCGTAACTCCTTTTGCCGGTCTGTCAATCGGCGGTTCCAATCTTGATGTAAGCTACAATTACGAAATAAGCGATGAAGAAGAAGAAAAAATAAGTTTTGATTTGGATGGTAAAAACGACGTAACTCTTACGCTCGGAGCAAATTTAAGATTAGCCGTTTTTGATCTCAGCGGGGAATATAATATTTCAAATGAATCAAATTCTTTCAGCTTCGGATTGGGTGCAGGATTTACTTTCTAAACTTATAATCGCAGATTGATTTTTTACCCGAGTTTTATGCTCGGGTTTTTTTATTGTCTCCGTAAACAATACAGATTTATTTTATAATCTGAGATAAAAATATATTTGTATTTTTTCAGAGTTTTATTGCGACAATTTAAAATAAATATGCATACTGTTTTCAGACAGATAAAGAATGATTCTTTTTATATTGCGAGTCTTGGCATGATACCGACGATAAGGATGCAGCTTTTGAGTCATTGAACATTAAACACGTAAATTTAAAGGCTGAGTTTTTATTCTCAGCCTTTTTTGTTCTCTTCACGGGAAAAGATAAGATATATTGAAATATTTGTTTATTTACTGAATCTGATTATATCTTTTCTCACTTCGTTTATAAAGGGATAAAACTTTTTCATAACTGATTTTCGTTCTGCTTTATCGGTGATTAATTTATATTTTTCGTCATGTAAAGTTGTTCCGGTTTTATAGGATTCTGTACCGAATACCAAAGTATTTTCATTTGTAATGATTGCCGCATCATCCCAACCGGAAGAGAAAGCGTATTTACGATCTTTTCCGTCAAAAATATTTTTCCCGTGGGCGTAATCTCCCGGTGAATTTTTCACGCCGATCTGTTCCATAAATGTTACAGGCAAATCATGATGGGAGGTAAGGTAATCATAAGTTGCCGGTTCCATATCAGGGTGATAAATGATCATTGGAACTTTGGTTTGCATATCAGTGAAAGCGTTAGTGTGACCATAGTATCCTCTTTCGTAAAATTCTTCTCCGTGATCTCCGGAAATAACGATAATTGTATTATCCATATAACCTTTTTCTTCCAAAACATCAAGAATATTTTTAGTAAGCCGATCATTCCAATGAATGGCGTTTTTGTAACTGTTTTTCAGAATCAAGGTATCTTTTTTTGTTACCGTCATGTAGTTTACCGATTTCTTGGAAGGTTTAAAAATATCTTCTTCGGCCGGGAAGCAGTAGGGACCGTGCGGAGCGTCAAAAAACAAAAAAGCAAAGAAAGGTTTATCTTTTTTTCTTTCTCGAATGAAATTTATCATGTTTTCGGCAAGTTGAGGATCTTTTTGCAAAGCGCTTTCTCCCTCAAAATCATCATGAATATAATCGGAAAGATTGACGAAACAGGTCTTGCGAAATTCCGGATTGGTCAAAAAAGTACTGGCTCCGATATTGAAATCATATCCTTGTTTTTGCAGTTCATCCATAAAAACAGGTGATTTTCTTTCTGCCAGAAATTGGTGCCAATACGTTCCGTAAACACCGTAAAATAAAGAAAAAACTCCGAATCTTGAAGCATTTCCTCCGCTGTAATGATTTAAAAATACCTGACTTTTTTTACTGAATTTATAAATATTCGGCATAACCTTTTCATCTAATTTATCATAACGAAAAGCATCCCATAAAATCCATAAAATATTATAGTTTTTTTCCGGTTTATCAGAGATGATTTCATGCAAAGGATATTGAAGTCGAGAAACTTCCGCCGATATTTTTACATGATCTCGATTGTCTTTGTAACCGAATTTTCGAGCAGTTCTTTTTATTGTAAAAGGCTGATAAAAAGGGAAAACATTATTATAGCTTATAACGCCGACTTCATCCATCAAATCATATACACCGTAAGATACTTTGTCAGAAACAAATAAAATAAATAACAAAATAAAGAAGTATTTATTAGCGTATTTTGAAGATATAAATTTGAACGAATTTATTTTTTTTATCTTCAGCTGAGTAAAAACATGAATCAATATAAAAAATATAACAATCAAAATACCCGTAAGCCACGTGGCTGCCCCGAGAGACACAGAATCAGATTCACCTTTAATTGATGCTGTTATTTGATTTATTACCATCCCGTTAATGTGATACTTGAATAAATTATATTGTCCTGCATCACTTAAAAAGAAGGCATAAAAAGGAACCGTCAGAGGAAGCATCGCAGCATAAATATTTTTACGGGAAGGCCAAACTGCATATAAAACAAAAAATATCAAAGACATTGCCGCAGAAATCATAAAAGTATTTGAGATCCAGGCATTCAGCAAAAATAAAAAAGTTTTTGTTTGCGGAACATCGGTAAAAAAAAGATAAAAAATATTGATTAAGGCTAAAATCAGGAAATTTACTTTTTGAAACAGATAAAAGTTTGGCAGGTTATTTTTAAATTTTTGCGAATAATTCATTTTCTTTCCTTTTTTTAATTTAAGATGATAACAAATCAATTATTATTTTATGAATTTTTTGATTGTCGGCAATTATTGAGTGACTGTTTATATTCCAGGTATCATTTTCGTAAGTACTTATTTTACCGCCTGCTTCCAGAACAATCAGTTGTCCTGCCGCCATATCCCACGGTTTTAATTTTCTTTCGAAATATCCGTCCAAACGACCGCATGCAACATAACATAAATCAATTGCTGCCGATCCTTCCCGTCTTACTCCCAGGCATTGTTTTACGAATTTTTTCATTTCTTCTAGGTATAAATCTCCGTTTTCCCATCTGTCGTAAGGAAATCCCGTTGCGATCAGAGATTTTGAAATATCTTTTGTTGAAGATACCGAAATTTTTTTGTCGTTAAGAAAAGCTCCCTTTCCTTTCTCTGCATAGAACAATTCATTTAAGACAGGGTTAAACACTGCTCCGAATCTTATTTCTCCGTCAATTTGCAAAGCAATTGAAACAGCAAAAAAAGGATATTTGTGAGAAAAATTGGTTGTTCCGTCAAGAGGATCTATAATCCAAACCCGGTTATTGGTACCGGTAATCGAATTATTTTCTTCCGCTAAAACAGTGTCTTCGGGAAAATTGCGTTTAATATAATCCGCAATGAATTTTTCGCATTTTAAATCCGTTTCGGTAACCAAATCAACTTTTCCTTTATAAGAAATTAGGCAATCTTGTTTATTATAACCTTCCGACAGAATTTTACCGGCTTCTTTACTTAAATTAATTATCCTGTTCAACATAATTAAAATCCTTTACTTACTCAAATCTTAATTTTATTATAACATTGTCAAAAAAATTATCAGCCTGTTTCGTCAATAATAAACCGAAAATACAGTATTCTGTCTGATGACGTTTTGATTAAAGAAACAATTCAGCGAATATTTTTTATTATTTTATCGGTATAAAATAATTAAAAACCGGTTTTTGGCATAAAAATTTCATTTCATGATGTCGTTATATACCGAAATAAAAGAAGATGATCATTAATTTCAGGGAAGAAAATCAAATCACAAGGAAGTGAAAAGGATCATTATTTATGAAAAGCCTTGTGGATTTTGTATTCATAAGGCTTTATTTTATCGGAGGTTAATTATGAGTGAAGATTGGCGGGAATTATATGAAGAGGGAATAAAATATTTCAAAAATAAAAATCTCAAAGAAGCGATAAAAAATTGGGAAAAAGCTTCCCTTTTAAATAAAGATGAACCGGAAATTCATTCTGTTTTGGGAAATGCCTATAAAATGTTAAACGAATTTTCAAAAAGCACCGATTCATTGAAGAAAACCGTTGATTTGGAACCGAAAAATTTTAAGTATCTTTACGATTACGGTTTGTTGATGTTCGAACGGGAGAAATACGATGATGCTTTAAAATATTTTTTGGAAGCTCGCGAAACTGACCCGACGGATTTTTCTTTGATGAACGATATCGGGGTTACCTGTTTTCATCTGAAAAAATATGAAAAAGCAGAACTCTTTTTAAACAAAGCTCTCCGATTAAAGAAAGACTACCTCCATGCAAGAATAAATCTGGCTTATGTTTACATCAAACAGGAAAAACTTACGAAAGCTTACGAAATATCGGAATCCTTTTCCGCAGCAGAGCAAAATAAAATAGAAGTTATAGAACTGAGAAATTATTTGGATGATTTATCGCACATTCCGCTGAGTAAAAACAGCGAAAACACATTGCATTTAAATTTTACAAGTCGGGAATCCGATATTTTGCCTTTGGAAATTCAGGAAAACATAGTCTCTGATTCGGATAAAGGAAATTTGGATATTTCTGTGGTTGTTCCTGTTTTTAATGAGGAAGGAAACATAAAAATCCTTTATGATCGGACAGTTAAAACAATTACGGAAATAAATCAAAGCTACGAAATTATTTTTATAAATGACGGCTCTTCCGATAAAAGCGGAGAGATTTTAACTGATCTTGCTCAAAAAGATTCCAAGGTAAAAGTTGTTCAGTTCAGAAGGAATTACGGGCAGACGGCGGCATTAAGCGCCGGATTCAAATATTCTTCCGGCAAGGTCATTATTACAATGGACGGTGATTTGCAAAACGATCCTTCCGATATTCCTTTGCTTCTCGAAAAAATGGCGGAAGGCTACGATTTGGTAAACGGTTGGAGAAAAAACAGACAAGATAAAACGATTACTCGTAAAATTCCGTCTAAAATAGCAAACAAAATAATAAATATTTTGATTTCAGGTTCCGGAATACAGCTCAACGATTTCGGCTGTACTCTGAAAGCCTATAAACGAGGTATCATAAAAAATATCAGACTTTACGGAGAAATGCACCGTTTTATACCGGTTTTTGCCGCTTGGCTAGGCGTTAAAGTTGCGGAAATACCGGTAAAACATCATCCTCGCAAATACGGTGTTGCCAAATACGGCTTGGGCAGAGTTTCCAGAGTAATTTTTGACCTTATCGTGGTCAGATTTTTCTCCGATTTTCTTGTTCGTCCCATTCAGTTTTTCGGCAGAATAGCCAAAAATATTATCGGTTGGTCATCTCTTGCTTTGCTTCTGATCGCTGTCATGAAATTTATTTTTCCTGATTTTTTTATTTCATTTAATACAATTTTATTGCTTTTCTGTATTGTTTCAGTCGGTTCATTCCAAATTTTGATTATGGGTCTTTTGGGGGAAATAATGATGAGGATTTATTTTGAAGGACAGAAAAAAGACTATTACATCGTAGAAAAAATAATCAGAAAAAAAAGGTAAAAATATGTGCGGAATTACAGGATTTGTCTCAAGAAATGCCGTAAACGGGGAAGTTATAAAAGACATGACCGGAGAACTTTATCACCGGGGACCTGATGCGGGAGGAACATTTTTTCGTAAAATAAACAATTGCTTTTGCGGATTGGGACACAGACGTTTGAGCATTATGGATTTAAGCAATAATGCCGCCCAGCCTATGTTTGACAGAACCGAAAATTATATCCTTTCCTTCAATGGAGAAATATATAATTACCCGGAAATAAAAAAAGACCTGTTGACTGCCGGTTACGATTTTAAATCAAATTCCGATACGGAAATTTTATTGTACGGACTGATTGAATACGGAACAAATCTGTTGCAACGTTTAAACGGCATGTTTGCCTTTGCTTTCCTGGATGTGAGAGCCGGAGAATTGTTAATTGCCCGAGATCGTTTCGGTCAAAAACCTCTTTTTTACGGATTTGATGAATGTAATTTTTTCTTTGCTTCCGAATTAAAATCTCTGTTTAAGCATCCTGCCGTAAAACCGGAAATCTCGGAAGAATCCTTGGTTAGATATTTGTGTTTTGAATATTGCCTTGCTCCTGATTCTTTAATAAAAAATATCAGAAAACTTGAACCCGGGAATTTTGCAGTTTTCAACTTTAAAGACGAATTTCAATTCAGAACGGAAAAATATTGGAGTCCCGATTTAATCCCGGATCCCTGTTTCAATAATTTACCGGAAAAAAAAATAACTTCTTTGATACTGGAAAAATTAAAAAACTCTATCGGGAAAAGAATGATGAGCGATGTTCCGATAGGAGTTTTTCTGAGCGGGGGAATAGATTCAAGCGCTATACCGGCTTTACTTTCCGAGATAACGGAAACCAAAAAGATAAAAACTTTTTCTTTAGGATTTAAAGAAGCGAGTTTTGACGAAAGTTCCCATGCCAAACTAGTTGCAAAAATTTTCGGAACTGATCATCATCACAAAATTTTAAAATCTTCCGATCTTTTGGACTATATCCCGAAAATTATCGATAAATTGGATGAACCGATGGCTGATTCTTCCATTATTCCGACTTATGCTTTATCGGAATTTACCCGAAAACATGTTACTGTTGCTTTGGGCGGAGACGGGGGAGACGAACTTTTTGCCGGATATGATCCTTTTTTGGCTCATTTTTGGGCAAATAAAATTGAATTTTTACCTGATTTTCTTCTTAAATTTTTCCGCGAACAGGCAAATAAAATTCCGGTATCCGATAAGAATATGAGCCTTGATTTCAAGATTAAATCTTTTTTGAAAGGTCTCCGTTATCCTTTGCTTGAAAGAAATCAGCGTTGGATGGGAGCTTTTTCGTCTGATGATTTCCGAGATTTGTTTTCGGAATTATTTTATAAAAAAGTAAAAAACAGTGATGTTTACGATTCATTAAACTTTAACTTTGCCCTCAAAGATGATTATATTGCCCGAGTTGCCGAAGCCTATCAGAAAACTTATCTCCCGGATGATATTTTGGTAAAAGTCGATAGAGCTTCGATGATGAATTCTCTGGAAGTTAGATCTCCTTTTTTAGATGTGGAATTTGCCGAATTTGTAAACAAGCTTCCGTCTCGTTTTAAATTCAGAATGACGACAAGAAAATATATCTTAAAAAAAGCTCTGGAAACAAAACTCCCTGACTCAATTATTTATCGTAAGAAGAAAGGATTCGGAATTCCGCTTACGCAATGGCTGCGAGAAGAGCTTTATTCAGAAATAAAATCAACTTTTTATTCTTCCCGTTTGGCAAACTCAGGCATAATAAATCCCCGATATTATAAAAAAATACTCAACGAACATCTTACGAGAAAAAAAGATAATCGAAAACCGATTTGGACTCTTTATATCCTGGAAAAGTGGTTGCAAAAAAACGATATAATTTGTTGAAATTTTAAATTAAAACAGATGCGTATAGGATGTTATCCGTAAGATTACAATATGAAAGAATGGATAGACGACACCATTGATATTTATAGAAAATTAAGACAACTATCCCTTAAACTGATGATATTGTTGCTGTGTATGAACTTTTAACATTTTCATTCCAATCCGAAAAAATTATTTTATTTTGCTTATTTTTATGAAGATTAAAAAAAGAGCAGCTTTAAAATCCCTCTCTGTCAGATCATCCGCCTTCTATGCAATCAGCTAAATAAAGAAAACTTTTGACAACATAATTGTTTCAACTTAATGCGGACGAGTGTGCATAATTCAGACCGTAAAAACAAGTTTTGGCTCGAGGCAAGGGTTATTTTAGAATTTATTGTTTCAAAATCCGGCACTCTTAAAGCCAATCCGTTGCGCGTCATTGCAAAATGAACATACAGGAGATTAAAATGGGTAAACCAATTTTAGACAAGGAAATTTCACTAAAAGATTTTAACGATTTTTATTGGCTGAAAAAGGAGCTTGTTCAATTTTGTCTAACAATAGGAATTTCAAGTACGGGAGGAAAAATTGAAATATCTGATAGAATTCGTACATATTTATCGACAGGTGAAATTGTTAAGAAAGTAAGAAAAACACATAAGGTTAAATCGGATTTTGATTGGACTAATGAGGTTTTGACAAAAAACACTGTAATTACAGACAGCTATAAAAACGGAGAAAACGCAAGAAATTTTTTCATTCGGGAAATTGGATCTCATTTTAAATTCAATGTCATTTTTATGAAATGGATGAAAGAAAATATCGGGAAAACTCTTGGTGACGCGATAATGGAATGGAAACGAATAGAAGTCTTGAAAAAAGACCGCAATTATGTCAGTGAAATAAGCCCTCAATTCGAGTACAACAGATATATGAGAGAATTTTTGAAAGATAATCCGAACTTATCAAGTAAAGATGCCATGAAATTTTGGAAGTTAAAAAGCTCCCAAAGAGGTTCAAATGAATACGATAAAAAGGATTTAGAATTGAAATAAAAAACAATACGCAATATAAATATATATAATATGGAATTTAAGATGTTGATGTCGGATATTTTAGCAGCGGCGCTGAAATTGAATATCAAGATGAGATTTACGGGTCTTTGTTGTATCAAGCCAAAAACGCTGTAGATTTATTATATTTGAAATACTTAAAAGCTCAGATAAGCTATGATGGCATTAATAGAGTTGAGACTTACCCGTATCCGAAAGAAGCGATCAGAGAGGCTGTCCTAAATGCGATTGCTCACAAAAATTATGAGAGGCAGGTTCCGATTCAGATTAAGGTTTTTGATGATAAAATAATTATAGGTAACACCTGTGTATTTCCTGAAGGTTGTACTGAAAAGAGCTTGTTTGAAAAGCATTCTTCAGTGCCATATAACCCTTTAATTGCGAAGACATTATACAGAGCGGGGTTTATTGAGTCGCAGGGACGAGGTATTGAAAAAATAGTTGAAGCCTGTGAAAAAGAAGGTAATCCTTTACCAAAATATACAGTTAACCCAAATGAAATTATGGTAATTTTTTATAGTATATTTGACAAAGATGACCCGATAAATACCGGGGATTATACAAAGAATGATACTGTAAATGATACAAATGTCGGTCAAAGTGTCGGAAATAATGACCCAAAGGATATTGCTAATGATATTATAAAATTAACAGTTAAGGATAGACAAAGAAATATAGTCGACTTAATGTTAAGTAATCCTAAAATTACAAGGTTGGAATTAAGTGAAATTTTAAGCGTTAGTGATGCCACAATTAAAAGAGACATTGATAAACTTAAAAAAAGCGAGCATAAGCCATAGAGAGGGAAGTTTAACAGATGGAAAGAGGCTGGTAAATAAGGATAAACTCGAGCGGTCATAATGATTAGTGAGCAGAATTTGGATATAGCAGCTAAATAGGAGCAAATTATATGAATAATCTTCAAAACAAAAAAGAAATGACATAGGAAGATATAAAATTAAAATTTATAACGTCCGCTATAGAAAGAGCAGGACGGGATAGAAATAATCATATAAAAAATGTTTAATTAATTTATTTATATATTGGTAAGTTATATGTTTTATGACTTGTACGGTTTTATTTTTATTATTTTTTAAAAATTTTCAGATGTGAAAAAAATTTTTTAATTTTAAAAAAATAGGTTGCATAATTTATGAACATAAAATATTTTGTTCGTTAATGCCTGATTGAAAGCAATTTTGTGATCAAAAGGGTAAATAAAGAAAATAAATTCTCCTGAGATTGAGGATAATTCTAAAATCAAGGGATGGCGAAAGAAACAAAGAGTTTTAATTCCCCGTCTCTGTATCTCAGGTGACGGGGATTTTTTTATGCCGGAAAAATACCATACAGTAACTATTACCGTTTATGACAGAGAATCTGCTTTTCCTAAAGTTAATTCTTTGTTGCATGAATATGGCGAAAGAATTCAAATGCGAGTCGGGTATCCGATGCCGGAACAAAATATCGCCGTTATCTTTATTATCACTAAAATGACAACCGATACTTTAGGAAGTTTAACCGGAAAACTGGGACAAATAAAGTCGGTAAAAGTCAAATCCACAACTTTGAAAATATAAGACAGCGGAGGAATTTGTTATGTCTGCAATGAAGCCGAGAGAATGGGCAAATCAAGTAATTAAGCAAGAAGAAATTGATAAGTATTTAATTAACGGAAAAGACTTTATTGATGATGCTTTAATTTGGGATCAGATAAAATCATCTAAAAAACCGGATAAATCTTTTGTGAGAGACATTATCCAAAAATCAAAAGAAATTCAGAGACTTGATCCGCTTGAGACGGCAAGTTTGTTAAATGTTCAAGACGAAGATCTTTGGCAGGAAATGTTTCATGCCGGTTTGGAAATAAAAAGGAAAGTTTACGATAACAGAATAGTTTTCTTTGCTCCTTTGTATTGCAGCAATCTTTGCGTAAACAATTGTTTGTACTGCGGATTCAGGGAAGCCAATTGTAAAGAAAAAAGACGTATTCTTACTCAGGAAGAGATAAAAAAAGAAGCTGAAGCAATGGTCAATATCGGTCATAAAAGAATGATCATTGTTTTCGGAGAACATCCGGCTTCCGATGCCGATTATATGGCAAAAGCGATAGAATCTGTTTACAGCGTTAAGAAGAAGGCGAGACACGGAGAAGGAAGCATTCGCAGGGTAAATGTTAATGCTGCTCCTATGTCGATAGAGGATTTGAAAAAACTTTGGGAAGTAGGTATAGGAACTTATCAGGTATTTCAGGAAACTTATCACCATGAAAGTTATAAAACTTTGCATCCGAGCGGTCCTAAATCAAATTACCGTTGGAGACTTTATGCTTTGCATCGCGCCATGGATGCCGGAATAGATGATGTTGCCGTAGGCGCATTATTCGGACTTTACGACTGGAGATTCGAGGTTATGGGGCTTCTTTATCATGCCATTGATTTGGAAAACAGATTCGGAATCGGACCTCACACCATTTCTTTCCCGAGAATGACTCAAGCCGAAGGATCTTCTTTCAGCATCAAATCAGAACACAAAGTATCGGACGATCAATTTAAAAAGCTTGTTTCCGTGTTGCGTCTTTCAGTTCCTTATACCGGAATGATTATTACGGCTCGCGAAGAACAGGAAATCAAACGTCAGGTTATAAAACTCGGTTGTACTCAGACAGATGCTTCCACGAAAATAGGGATAGGGGCTTACAGCGAGCAATATACCGATCAGGAAAAAGAAAGACAACAATTTATGCTCGGTGATACCAGAACTTTGGATGAAATTGTCAGAGAATTGGCTCAAATGGGCATGATTACATCTTTCTGTACTTCCGGTTATCGTTGCGGCAGAACCGGCGATAAAATTATGGGTATGCTTAAACACTGCGTTGAAGGAAAATTCTGTAAATTGAATGCCGTTCTTACTTTCCGTGAATTTTTGGATGATTATGCTTCCCCCGAAACACAAAGGGTGGGAGAAGAATTAATCCAAAGAGAAATCAATGAGATAAAAGCTGAACCGTTTTTTGAAAAAAGCAAGTTATTGAAAGAATTTATAGATGATTACGAAAGGATCAGACATGGTGAACGCGACATCTATCTGTAAAGATCTTCGCCATATTGCAGAACCTCATGTAGAGCTTAAATCTCTTTTGGAAGCCATTGCTTATTGGCTGGAAACAGAGCTGGGAATAAGAATTTTTTTCTGTGAGTTGAAAGGACGACGCTGGTCATTTTTTGCCGGTAAAGACAGTCTTGATACAGCCCAGGTTCGTTATCAAATCAATGATAAGCTCGGAATGATTGCGGAAGCTAATGATTTGGGAAAAGAGTTTTGGCAAGAATTGACTGATGAATTAAAAGATATTGTCAGAAATTTTTGAGGTGAAGATGACCGTTAAATATTACGGAAGCGAAACGGAAAAAGCTATTGATAATTTTTCTGTTTCAGGTTATAAGATGTATCCGCTTTTCATAAAGTCGTTTGCCGCCGTGAAACTTGCTTGCGCCGAAGTTAATGCGGAACTCGGTTTTCTCGATAACGATATTTTTCTTGCGATAAGCAGAGCATGTAAAGAGATACTTTCAGGAAAGCATTTTGAACAATTCCCGCTTGATCCTTTTCAGGGAGGAGCGGGAACTTCTTTTAATATGAATGTTAATGAGGTTATAGCTGCCCGAGCCGAAGAATTAATCGAAGGAAAATTTTCAATTGATCCGCTGCGCCATGTAAATCTCCATCAATCCACCAATGACGTTTATCCTACGGCTTTAAAAGTCGCCGTTCTTTTTTATTTGAAAAAGCTGGAAACCGCAGTCGGCGATATGCAAACAACTTTGCAGCATAAAGAACAGGAATTCAAAGATGTCGTAAAATTAGGGCGAACGCAACTTCAGGATGCTGTTCCGATGACTTTGGGCATGACTTTCGGGGCTTTTGCCGAAGCGATTGCCAGAGACAGATGGAGAGTTTTTAAATGCCGGGAAAGAATCAAAACCGTTAATCTGGGAGGAACCGCAATCGGAACAGGTCTTACTGCTCCGAGAGATTACATCTTCAAAGTTACGGACAGATTGCGCAAAATAACCGGCTTGGCTGTTTCGAGAAGCGAAAACTTGATTGATTCAACGCAAAATCAGGATCAATTTGCCGAAATTTCCGGTATTCTGAAAGCGGCTGCGGTCAATCTTTTAAAAATAGGAACGGATTTGCGTTTGCTTTCCTCCGGACCGGACGGAGGATTCGGGGAAATCATTCTTCCTGTTCGTCAAAAAGGTTCAACCGTTATGCCCGGAAAAGTTAATCCCGTAATGCCCGAGATGATTTCCCAGGTTGCGATAAAAATAATGGCAAATGATCAAATAATATCGGTATGCGCCGCTTCGGGAAATTTAGAGCTTAACCAATTTATGCCTCTGATAAGCTATACAGTTTTAGAATCTCTTCATCTTATGAGCAATACTGTTCCTTTGTTTAACGAAAAATGTTTGAAAGGAATTAAAGCAAATAATGAGAATTGTATGTCTAACTTATTAAAAAGTAAATCTTTGGCAACTGTTATGATTGAAAAGGCAGGTTATAAAAAAGTTGAAGAAATTTTAGCCGAATCAATAAGTTCCGGAAAGAGTGTAAAAGAAATCGTTTTGGCGATAAATTTATTCTCGGAAGAAGAATTTGATGATTTGATGAATCCCGGAAAAATGTATAAGCTGGGCTATTGAGTAATTTTACAGAGGTACTATGAATTGGGATAATCTTTCCGAAAAAGAAATTATTTCATTATTGAAAACAGAAGACGAAAATTTGATAACTGAAATGTATAAACAGGCTTATAAAACCAAAACAGCCAATGTGGGAAATAAAGTTTATTACCGAGGAATAATTGAATTCAGCAATATCTGCGAAAAAGACTGTTATTATTGCGGAATAAGAAAAAGCAATTCCAACGTAAAGCGTTTTATGATGTCGGAAGACGAAATTGTTGAATCGGCTGAATGGGCGTGGAAACAGAATTACGGATCAATGGTTATTCAAAGCGGAGAACGAAGGGACGAAGCTTTTGTCTCTCTGATTGAAAGAGTTCTCAAAAAGATAAAAAAAATGTCAAATAACGAACTCGGAATTACCATTTCTTTGGGAGAGCAATCACGAGAAACTTATCAAAGATGGTATGATGCCGGGGCGCATCGTTATCTTTTGAGAATAGAATCTTCCAATCCGGCTATATATCAGTCTTTGCATCCGAAAGACCATGATTTTAACGAACGTTTTTCCTGTATCGAGTATCTGCGCGAAATAGGCTATCAAGTAGGAACCGGAGTAATGATCGGTTTACCGGGACAAACGGCGGAAGACTTGGCAAAGGATATTTTATTTTTCAAAAATAACGACGTTGATATGATCGGAATGGGACCTTATGTGGTGCATAACGAAACGCCTTTGGCAAAAAAAGTAAAAAATTTTGATAAAGAAAAACAATTGACTATGGGCTTAAAAATGATTGCCCTTACCAGACTTGTTCTTAAAGACGTAAATATCGCCGCCACAACCGCTTTGCAGGCTTTAAACCCGACCGGAAGAGAATTCGGACTTCAAGCGGGAGCAAATATTGTCATGCCTGTAATTACCGGTTTGAAATACAGAAAGCAATACCTTTTATACGACAATAAACCGTGTGTGGATGAAAATGCTTCGGAATGCCGAAATTATTTACAGAAAAGCATTGAGTCGGTAAAAGAAGAAGTCGGTTACGGAGAGTGGGGCGATTCTCCTCATTTCCGAAAGAAAAAAAGCGGAGGTAAAAATGGCTAAAGCTCCCAGAGGAGAACGTCTTATAATTACTGTTGTCGGCAGAAGAAATGCCGGTAAATCATCATTGATAAATGCTTTGACCGATCAGGATTTGGCGATTGTCTCTGATTATGCCGGGACAACCACTGATCCGGTTGCCAAATCTTACGAATTGTTGCCTTTGGGTCCCGTAACCTTATACGATACAGCCGGAATTGACGATGTCGGAGAACTTGGAGAAAAGCGAATTGCCAAAACCAATAAAGTTTTGCTTCGTTCTCATATTGCCGTTTTGACGGTGGGAGACGGTAAACTTTCGGATGATGATCATTATTTGATGAAACGTTTGCGGGAATTAAAAATTCCTTATCTTGTTGTTTTCAATAAATCGGAAATTATCGAACCGGAAAAGAAAGATACCGCTTTATTGGATCATATTCAGATCAGCTGGGTTAAGACTTCAGCTGAAGAAAAAACAGGCATTGCGGAGTTGAAAGACGCAATAATAAATTTGGCTCCGTCAAAACTTATGGATGAAAAAGTTTTGGTCGGCGATTTGATAAATCCGGGAGATACCGTTTTACTGATTGCTCCCATTGATCTCGCTGCCCCGAAAGGACGTTTGATCTTGCCTCAGGTTCAGGTGTTGCGTGAAATTTTGGATAACGATGCCATTGGTATAATCGTGAAAGAGCGAGAAATTGAAGCAGCTTTGAGAAACTTGTCAACCCCTCCAAAATTGGTTGTTACGGATTCTCAGGTTGTCCTGAAAGTTGCCGGAGACGTGCCGGACGACATTATGCTTACCACCTTTTCAATTTTATTTGCCCGATACAAAGGCGATTTGGATAAGTTAATAAAAGGAGCCGAACAAATCGATAATCTGGAAGACGGAGATAAGGTCTTGATAGCCGAAACTTGCTCGCACAGCGTGCAATGCGACGATATAGGACGAGTTAAAATTCCGCGTTGGCTGACTCAATATACCGGAAAGAAATTGGTTTACGATGTTTGCGTAGGTCATGATTTTCCGGATGATTTAACGCAATATAAATTAATTCTGCATTGCGGCGCCTGCATGTTGAACAACATGGAAATGAACCGAAGAATTTCCGAAGCCGAACGGAAAGGAACCGTAATAACCAATTACGGTGTCGCCATTTCTAAATTGCAGGGAGTTCTGGACAGAGCTTTGGTTCCTTTTCGAGGGAAAAAAGCAGAAGAAGTTACGAATTACTTTGAAATATAATTTTTTTCAATGCCCCGAAAGGGGCTTTTTTTCAGCATAAATATCAAAACAGAAAACATTGAAACAATTGACAAAAATTTAAATATTAAAAAATATATATATAAATGAAGTAAAAATTGCTCCAAGCAGAAGATTAAAACAGGAAAGGTTACCATGCAAATAAAAATCATAACAAAGTGTTCGACGATACGTCAATTTAAATTTAATAAGTCATATTTATTTGAAATTTAAGATGTTTGAAAAAATAAGATATATTGATTTATTTGCCGGTATAGGCGGTTTTCATCAGGCAATGGACAGTTTTAATGCTGAATGTGTTTTTGCTTCTGAATGGGATAAAGAAGCTCAAAAGACATATTATGAAAATTACGGAATAAACCCGGAAGGAGATATTACTGAAATTAAAGAAGAAAATATCCCCGAGCATGATGTGTTATGCGGAGGATTTCCGTGCCAAGCGTTTTCTGTTTCCGGAAAACAAAGAGGATTTGAAGATACGAGAGGATCTTTATTTTTTGATATTGCTCGCATTGCCGAATATCATAATCCTAAGGTTATGATTCTTGAAAACGTTCGTAATTTTGTAAAACATGACAGAGGAAAAACATTAGAAACTATTGTTTATACTTTAGAAAATTTGCAATACAATGTTTATTTTAAAGTTCTGAACGCAAGTAATTACGGGTTGCCTCAAAACAGAGAACGAGTATTTATTGTTTGTTTCAGAAACGATTTAATCATGAAAAAATTTGTTTTTCCGAAACCGAGTACCCAAAAAACAAGTTTGTTTGATATTCTTGAAGACGAGCCTGAAAATGCTAAAATAATTGATCGTCCCGATATATTTTTTACCAAAAAATTTGAACCTGAAATAAACCTGTCGGGAGAAATTGATTTACCTGATAAACCCGTGCAAATAGGGTATGTCAATAAAGGCGGTCAGGGCGAGCGCATTTACAGTCCTTACGGACATGCAATAACGCTTTCTGCTTACGGGGGAGGAGCGGGAGCCAAAACGGGATTATACCATATAAAAGGGAAAGTAAGAAAACTCAGTCCGAGAGAATGCGCGCGAGTTCAAGGATTTCCGGATACATTCAAAATAAATCCGTTCCTGACACAAAGCTATAAACAATTCGGGAACAGCGTTGCCGTAAATGTTGTAAAAGCAATTATAAAAGAAATATATGAGACGGGATGTTTTAAAAATAAACCGGTAAGTTTTTTCTAAGACAAGAAACGGAATCAATTCCTGATCAATTTGCAAGATGATTTTATCTTCGTCATGAAATAGCATTTTTCTTTATTTATCTTGCCGTCTTTTATGTTTAGTCTGATTAAGAAAATATTCAAACTATATCTTGACGTTACTTTCCTGAATAAAATTTTAAATAGACAGGTCTTAACAGGACTTGCAAAAAAAAAATAAAAACGGCGGAGTTAAATGAAATATATAATCTTAGATACCGAAACAACCGGCGTAGCTGAAGCAGACAGGATTATTCAGCTGGCTTATTTAACGGTTGACGAATCGGGACACATTGAACTGACTGAACAGCTTGCTTGTCCGGAGCAGAAAATAAATTTTCATGCTATGGCGACTCATCATATTACCCCTGAAATGCTGGAAGGCAAACCTCAATTAATTAAAACTGATGCTTATAAAAAATTGGAAGAATTAAATGATCCGGAAAATTATATTGTAATTCAAAATTCGGAATTTGATTTGAAAATGCTTGCCAAAGAGGGTTTTAAAAACAAAATGAAAGTGATTGATACCCTCATTTTGATGCGACATTTGTTCAAAGAATTGGAAAGTCATGCCGAACAATATGCGCGTTACGCTTTGGGCATATACCGCAAAGAAAGAGAATTGGCTGAATCTTTGGGCATAAAAGAAATTGCCGCTCATGATGCCGTAGGCGATATTTTGGTTTTATATTTGCTTTTCCTTCATATCAAAAACATTCCCGATCTTTATGAAAGAGTTGATGCTGTACCGAATCTTCGCAGAGAAATGCAGGCTTCCGGTTTATCTGTTGAAGTCTTGAAAAAGTTGCCTGCAGATGATCTTTTGTATGTTATAAGTCAGGTTCCGCAATTAATTTCTCATTTCAGATTCGGAAAATACAAAGACAGAAGAGTTGAAGACGTTATCAGAGATGACAGAAATTATATTGATTGGATGTTGAATAAAATGGCAACTTTGAATAAAGATTTGGAATATACCCTGAATTTTTACATGTATCCCGGGTTTGTTTCGGAAAAAGATTACGATATACCTGAAATTCCCGATTCCGTTGACTTTATTCCCGATCTGAGGGAAGAAAAGCAATTATCCTCAAATGATAATTCGGAACAGCCTGATTTATTTGACTTATTTTAATCGGAAAACGGGATTCCGCTTTTTAAAATCCGAATCCGAAATAAATTCATTAATTATTTCTTGACTTTATTAAGCTTATCTTTTTAAGAAGAAAATCATTCAGAAATAAAAGCAAGTCACAAATCAAAAAATATAAGGAGAGAATATGCAAAACATTGTTTCTCGAATCCCCAAGCCGGTTAATGAACCGATTAAATCTTACGCTCCCGGAACAATTGAAAGAGCTGAACTCAGAAAAGCCGTCGATAAAATGAAAAACGAACAAATTGAAATTCCTTTGATCATCGGCGGAAAAGAAGTAAAAACGGGCAATACAGGAAAATGTATCGAACCCCATAATCACAAAAACGTTTTGGCAATTTATCACAAAGCAGGCGAAAAAGAAGTAAAAGCAGCCATTGAAGCTGCCATGAAAGCTCAAAAAGAATGGGCTGCCATGCCTTACGAAATGAGAGCAGGAATATTTTTGAAAGCTGCTGAATTATTATCCAAAAAATATCGTTATCTTTTGAATGCCGCCACAATGCTTAATCAAAGCAAAAGCCCTTTTCAGGCGGAAATTGATTCAGCTTGCGAATTAATAGATTTCTTGCGTTTCAATTCTTATTATATGCAGCAAATTTATACAGAACAACCTATGTATTCGCCGACCGGAATGTGGAATATGGTTGAACACAGAAACCTGGAAGGATTTGTTTTTGCCGTAACACCTTTTAACTTTACGGCAATCGGCGGTAATCTTCCTACATCTCCTGCCATGATGGGTAATGTTGTTCTTTGGAAACCTGCTTCAACGGCAGTGCTTGCCAATTATTATTTTATGAAAATTCTTCAGGAAGCCGGTCTTCCGGACGGTGTTATCAACTTTATCCCCGGTTCAGGCTCTCAAGTAGGAGATCCGGTTTTAGCATCCGAACATTTTGCCGGTTTGCATTTTACAGGTTCTACCAAAGTATTTAACGGCATGTGGAAGACTATAGGCGAAAATATGGACAAATATAAAACTTATCCGAGAATAGTAGGCGAAACCGGCGGAAAAGATTTTATTTTCGTACATAAATCGGCAGACGAAAAAGCTTTGATTCCCGCCATTATCAGAGGAGCTTTTGAGTATCAGGGACAAAAATGCTCGGCTGCTTCCAGAGCCTATATTCCTAAAACAATCTGGAATAATATCAAAGATAAATTGATTGAAGAAATAAAAACGATTACTGTCGGTTCAACCGTTGACTTCGGTAATTTCTTTAATGCGGTTATAGACAAAGCAAGTTTTGATAATTGCAAATCTTATATCGAACATGCGCAAAAATCTGCTGATGCAGAAATTATTGTCGGAGGAGAATGCGATGATTCAATCGGATATTTTGTTAATCCGACCGTTATCGTTACGACTGATCCGAAATATAAATCAATGCAGGAAGAAATTTTCGGACCTATTATTACCGTTTATGTTTATGAAGACGAAAAATACGAAGAAACTCTTGAACTTTGTGATCAAACATCCGTTTACGCTTTAACCGGAGCGGTTTTTGCCAATGACCGCAAAGCAGTGGCAACAGCGGTTAATGCTCTCAGACAAGCGGCAGGCAATTTCTATATCAATGATAAGCCTACCGGCGCCGTTGTCGGTCAACAGCCGTTCGGAGGAGCCAGAGGATCCGGAACAAACGATAAAGCAGGTTCTATGATAAATCTTCAAAGATGGGTTTCCGTGAGAACGATAAAAGAAACTTTTATGCCGCCTTACGATTATCGCTATCCGTTTCTTGAAAAAGAATAAATAAGATTTTTTCTTTAATATGCCGGTTTCGATTTTCCGAAGCCGGTTTTTTTCTTATGTCAACAGATAATAAAAAGAGGAGATTAGAATGAAATATTATATTATGATTGTTTGCTTTGTTTTTTCATTTTTAGCGGTCGGTTGTCAGGAAGCTGTTAATTCAGACAATTTAGAAACCAAAGAGCTGTATTTAATAATTGTTTCTGACGATTACACAGGCAGTAATTATTTAACAGAGTTTAAAAATTTTCGTGAAAAAGATTTTAATGTTAAAGTTGTATCTCCAAATGATATTGGAGAGGATAAAGACAGTTATAGAAATTATATTAGAGAAATTATGCCCCAATATGTGTTACTCATCGGAAAATACGGTGATTTTCCTACTCTTAAAGTACCGCATAACAATTAAGAAATTGAAAGTTATAACTGCTATGTCGCTTCGTCTTTGTCCGATATTCCTTCTCTTGATATTCCGCTTGGTCTGTTTTTAGTTAAGAATGAGATTGAACTTAAAAACATTATAACTAAAACCATCTATTCTGAAAATAACATATCTTCATATCCCGATAAATTTTACGGTCATGCCGGTTCTGACAGACAGCTTCCGCCTTGACCTGTAGAATTTAATGAATAGTTGCTGACTGAAATGAATAATAAATATTTTAAACCAAACGGTTACATCTTTACGCTGGCAACCGCCAATGATGATACTCCAAATGACAGTGAAACAAATATTGAAACTATAAATAGCGGAGTTAAATCTCTAATATATCGCGAACACGGACAGATGCATAAGTGGAAATTCGGAATGGACTGTAAAGATTTAATTAAGTTGAATAATATAATTTATCTTTTTATCTTCTCCTTTAGTTGTTTGATCGGTTCTTTCAGGGAAAACATTGACGGTCATATAAACAGTTGTTTTGCTGGAGAAATGGTTTTATCGGAGTATGGGTCAGTTGCATTTTTAGGCTCTTATAACACTTCCGGCAAAGGTATGAATTTATTGGCTAAAGGTATTGTAACTGAAATGTTTGCTAAAAAAATCAAACAGCAGGTTGGGTAATGTTGTAATTCGCGCTTTAAAAAACAAAACAAATTTTGAAACTGTTAATAATTACTGCCCTGCGGTAACTGATGCTCAACGAGCTAAAATGATATGGCAGTATCATCTTTTTGGGGCCCCTGCGCTTAAAACAGAACATTTTGAAAATACGGATAACGGTTGTGGAAAAGCAGATTGAAATTAATTTGGGAGACAAATCAAGATGTTCAAAAATTTTATAAATGTTCGGCGAAATTACGCTTTGAGAACAATCATTTATGATTTTTTCAAAAATCTGATGAGGATTGCAATGAACAAAACGAGGGAATAAAAAAGCGCGACAGAATTAATTGCCGCGCTTTAAGTTTTTTATATGCTCTTCAAATTCGAGGGCATATTTTTATATTTTTAGTACATTCCGGGCATTCCGCCGCCCATTCCGGGAGCTGCCGGCATAGCCGGTTCTTCTTCTTTTATATCTGTAACTATACATTCTGTCGTAAGGAATAATCCGGCAATACTTGTTGAGTGCTGAACTGCGCTTCTCACAACTTTAGCGGGATCTATTACGCCTTCTTTGAATAAATCGCCGAATTCTCCTGTTGCGGCATTGTAACCGAAGTGAGCTTCGTCGTTTTCTTTGAGTTTTTCAACAATAACGGCGCCTTGTTCACCGGCATTAATGGCGATTTGGTAAGCAGGAACGCAAAGAGCTTTTCTCAAAATATCGGCGCCTACTTTTTCTTCGTGGGTTTGGGTTTCGAGATCGTCAACAGCTTTAACGGCTTTGATTAAAGTAACTCCTCCGCCGGCAACGATACCTTCTTGAACAGCTGCTCTGGTTGCGTGAAGAGCATCGTCAACGCGAGCTTTCTTTTCTTTCATTTCTGTTTCGGTAGCTGCTCCTATGCGAATAACTGCTACTCCGCTGCTGAGTTTGGCAAGTCTTTCCTGAAGTTTTTCTTTGTCGTAATCGGAAGTTGTTTCTTCAACTTGAGCTTTGATTTGAGCAATTCTTGCTTCGATAGCTTCTTTGTCGCCTGTTCCTTCTCTGACGATGGTGTTTTCTTTGTCGATGATGAGTTTTCTGGCGCGACCGAGATCTTCGATTGTTGCGCTTTCGAGTTTACGTCCCATATCTTCGCTGATAACGGTTCCGCCTGTAAGGACAGCTATATCTTCAAGCATGGCTTTTCTTCTGTCTCCGAATCCGGGAGCTTTTACTGCTGCAACATTCAAAGTGCCTCTGAGTTTGTTTACAACGAGAGTTGCCAATGCTTCGCCTTCGATATCTTCGGCAATGATGACAAGACCTTTACCGGTTTGAGCAACTTCCTGAAGAATGGGAAGAAGGTCTTTCATTACGCTTATCTTTTTATCGTAGATAAGGATGTACGGATCTTCGAAGTCTGCGATCATTTTTTCTGAATTTGTTACAAAATAAGGAGAAAGGTATCCTCTGTCAAATTGCATTCCTTCAACTTTTTCAAGATAAGTGTCCATGCTTTTTGATTCTTCAACGTTGATGATGCCTTCGTTTCCTACTGCTTCCATGGCATCGGCAATGATTTTTCCGACTTCGGGATCGTTGTTGGCTGAAATTGTTCCGATTTGAGCAATTTCTTCCGAACTTTTTATTTCTTTTGATAATTCGTGAATTCTGTCCACGACAACTTTAGCGGCTTTTTCAATTCCTCTTTTAAGGTACATCGGGTTAACGCCTGCAGTTACGTGTTTTAATCCTTCTTCTATAATTGCTTGAGTAAGAATTGTTGCTGTGGTTGTACCGTCTCCGGCAACGTCATGAGTTTTTTCCGCTACTTCTTTGCAAAGTTGCGCGCCCATATTTTCAAACGGATCTTCAAGATCTATTTCTTTTGCAATGGTTACGCCGTCATTTGTGATAAGCGGCGAACCGAATTTTTTATCAAGAACGACGTTACGACCGCGCGGTCCCAATGTTACTTTTACTGCATCTGCCAATTTATCGACACCGATTTTTAAGGCTGTACGTGAATCATGACTGAATTTCATTTGTTTTGCCATGAGATCCTCCAATTAATTTATTTTAATATTTTTTTATTAGCACTCCATGTATTTGTCTGCTAAAAGATTGAACGGAGAAATAATGTCAATAAAAATTTTAATTTTACCGACTGTCTGTCCCGGTTCAATCTTAACGAGCCGGTTTTACCAGACCGAATCCGGAATTGTTATGCTCTCCGAAACCGCATTGATAGCCTATCTTTATCAGTTTCGGATGAGTTTTTATCGTGAAAGGCGCTTCCATTCCTATAATATGAGTGTAATTCTCTTTTTCCGGAATAAGTCTGTAGCTTATGTTTTTGCGAATATTGCCGGATCTTCGTTTAATGTATTCCGTATCGAATTCAAATTCAAATTCATGAGGTTCGTCAAATTCGAAATTATACAAAAGATTATGCTTAAAAAGCAGATTTTGATGCAATTGTTGTACATAAAACTCCTTTTCTTTTTCTTTGGTATAATCAAGGTAATGGCAATTCAGAGAATCCGGAGAATAACCTTTTCCGCAGACAACCACAGGAGAAAGAGTCGTGAATTTTTCTTCTCCGGTAATATCTATGCTTTCCAGATGTATAATATTTTCAGCATATAAACGCACAGGTTTTTTCTCAAAATGAAGGATAAGGGTATGTTGAGTAAAAATTTCTGCAAGAACAGGAAAAAACTGATCGGAAAGAGGGGAAGAGAAAACCAATGAAATACTTTTTACGTTATGAAATCCGTATTCATTTCTATCGCAATTATTGAATTTCAGATTTGAAAAAGTAAAAAATCGGAGAATCCCGTTTTTGAAAAAAGGGCAATTATGGTCATGCGTATCCGGAAAACCGGAAAGGTATTTCTTCATCAAATTACAAAGCGAATAATGGACGGAATAGTTGTAATTGTAAGGTATATCAATAAAACCCTGTGTCTCATAAGTAATTTCAAATCTCATATTAACCTCTCTTGCCGAATTTTAATAAGAATAAGGATAATTTATTTAAAACCCGAGTATTTTAGCAAGCTTTATTTTGAAATTATGTACAATAAGCGGAATAATAAATTTCGACTGTTCCGTCCGTAACGCTTTTGATTTTTAAAATGTGTTAATATTGTGTGTTTATTTAATTGATCCGGGTTTTATTTTCTCCACTATTTCCAAAGCGACTTTTAAAGCTCTCATGCCGGCTTCTCCGTTAACAACAGGTTCGATATTGTTCTCGGCAGAAGCAATAAAAGCTTCCAGTTCCATGGTTAAAGCATCTTTTTCTTGAACGGAGGCATCTATATCAACAATATTGACCAATTTATCTTTTGATTCTTCAAAATTGGTTTTTCCGATCATTATACTCGGTAAAATTTTATAAAGTTGTTTTGATTTAGAGATGATCCGGACTTGTTTGTTTTTAAAATCTATCGAGAAATATTTACCTTTTTGGAAAAATCTGAATTTTCTTTCTCTTTTCATTGATATGCGACTTGAAACAACATTGGCTGTTGCTCCGTTGGCAAACTCGATTCTGGCGTTGGCAATATCTATGCTTTTGGTTGCCACGCTGGCTCCGCTTGCTCTGATGTCGGTAACTTCGCTTTTTACGAAATCCAAAATTAAATCTATATCATGAATCATTAATTCCAGAACCACCGGCACGTCGCTTCCTCGAGGCGTAAAAGGAGCTATTCTGTGGCATTCTATGAAAAGCGGATTTTCTATTTGATCGTCGATTTTCATTATTGCCGGATTAAATCTTTCTATATGACCGACTTGTATTTTAAGATTTTTTTCTTTAGCAAGTTTCACCAATTTTTCAGCTTGTTCAAATGTTTCCGTAATAGGTTTTTCTATAAAGACATGGATACCCTTATTTAACGCTTTTTCTGCTAATTCGAAATGTGAAATTGTAGTTACCACTATAACCAAGGCATCGCATTCTTCCAAAAGAGAATCGAAATCAGGAAATGCTTTTGCATTAATTCTTTCGCTTATTTCTTTGGCTCTTTTTTTATTCTTATCGTAAAGTCCGACAAAATTACATAATTTGCTCTCGCTTAAAATTCTTGCATGGTTTTGACCGAATTGTCCTACGCCGACTATACCTGCGTTTATCATAATAACTCCTTTTTCTGCTGACGATTTTATTGATTCCAATATTTGTTCCCTTTGAATATTGTCCAAATAATTTTGATTAATTATCAAATTTCAATTCATTTTCTCTAATCCTTTACAATTAAGTCGTATTTTTTTTTTTGGAATCCGTTTTATGACAGACTGCAATTTTCATCAGGCAGATAATATTTCAAACTTGAAGGACAAGACAATGGACAAAATTATTCGCGGTATAACAGCAAATAAACATATAAGATTTTTTGGAACGGATTCAACCGAAACTTTAAGAGAGTTGGTTAAAATACATAATTTATCGATAACGGCATCTGTTATTGCCGGACGCCTGATCAGCGCGGCATTGATGATGGGAATGGACTTAAAATCAGAGAAAGACAATCTGACATTAAAAATTACGGGAGACGGATCTATAGGCAATGTCATTGTAACGGCAGGCAGTCAAGGATCCGTAAAAGGTTATCTGAATAATCCGCAAGCTGAGTTGGAAAGAGACGAAAAAGGACGAATTAATGTGTCTGGAGCAATCGGTTCGGGAACTTTGACCGTGATAAAAGATCTGGGATTGAAACATCCTTACGTAGGACAAATCGAACTGGTTACGTCAGAGATTGCCGAAGATTTGGCTTATTATTACGTTAAATCGGAACAAATTCCCTCTGCAACCGGACTCGGAGTATTAGTGGAACCGGGCGGGGGAATAAGAAAATCGGGCGGTTTTATTGTTCAATTAATGCCGAATACGCCGGAAGAGACAATTGCCAAGCTTGAAGAAAATCTCAGAACATTTCCCAATTTTACCGACATGATGGACATGGGACATTCGGCGGAAACTTTACTCAAAGATTTTATTTTGAAAGGATTTGATGCCGAAATTACGGAAGAAAAACCGGCATTTTTTAAATGCGACTGCTCAAAAGAAAAATTTAAAAGCGGAATAACTCTTTTATCCGACGAAGAATTGGAAAAAATTATCGAAAATAAAGAAACCTTAACTACGGAATGTCATTTTTGCAACAAAAAGTTTGTTTACGACACAGATGAGATTGCTCGGGTTTTATTCCAAAAAACATTAAAAGAAAATAACCTGAAATTAAAAAAATAATTTTAAAGACGGAGAAAAATCAATGAATCAAAGCAGGATTCGCAACTTTTGCATTATTGCTCACATTGATCACGGTAAATCAACGCTTGCCGACAGATTTTTGGAGATGACGAATTTAATAGATCAAAGTACCGCAGTCGAGCAGGTATTGGATGACATGGAATTGGAAAAGGAGAAAGGCATTACTATCAAATCTCATGCCGTTCGTTTGCCTTATGAAGCTGACGGGAAAAAATATATTCTTAATCTCATAGACACTCCCGGTCACGTGGATTTTTCTTACGAAGTTTCGCGCAGTTTGGCTTCATGCGAAGGAGCATTGCTCTTGGTGGACGCATCTCAGGGAATAGAAGCTCAGACCATGAGCAATCTTTATATGGCAATGGAAAATAATTTGGAAATTATCCCGGTAATGAATAAAATAGATCGTCCTAATGCCGATTTGGAAGCTGTTTCTCACGAAATTCAGGAAACCATAGGCTCGGAAGACGACGAAATTTATCGAATCAGCGCCAAGACAGGAGTCGGAGTAGAAGAATTATTGCGAGGTTTGGTAGAAAAAATACCTGCTCCGGAAGGTAAAGTCGAATCCGATCCGAAAGCTTTGATTTTTGATTCATTTTACGATAAATACAGAGGCGTTGTTGTCTTGGTTAGGATTTATGACGGGAAGTTAGCGAAAGGAGATGAAATAAAACTTCTTTCAACCGGGAAGAAATATCAAATAGAAGAAATAGGCTATTTGGGATTAAAACTTGAGCCGGCAAAAGAACTTACGACCGGAGACGTGGGATATATTATCGGAAATATAAAAGAAGTTTCTGATGCCAGAGTCGGAGACACTGTTTCTTTAGCCGGTTGCGAAATTGAGGCATTACCCGGATTTCAGGAACCGAAACCGATGATTTTTTCGGGACTTTTTCCCATAAACGGCGAAGATTATGTTATACTTCGAGACAGTTTGGGAAAATTGAAGTTAAATGATTCTGCTTTGGTTTACGAAAAGGAAAATTCTCTTGCTCTCGGATTCGGATTCAGATGCGGTTTTCTGGGAATGCTGCATCTTGAAATCGTAAAAGAACGTTTGTTGCGCGAGTTTAATGTTCCGGTAATTACCACTACTCCGAGCGTCCAATTTATAATGCATATGAAAAACGGAGAACAAACAGATGTTCATAATCCGGTTGATTTTCCCGATCCGGTAAACATAGACAAGATTTTTGAACCTTTTATGGATGTTGAAATTATTGCTCCGGTCGAATATGTCGGCAATATTATGAAATTGGCTCAGGAAAGGCGAGGGATTCAAAATGATATGCAGTATATCGATGATCGCCGGGTTGCTTTGCACTATGAAATGCCTTTGATTGAAATTATTTTTGATTTTTACGATAAATTGAAATCATGCAGTCGCGGTTATGCATCTTTGGATTATTCTTTCAAGGATATGAGAGAATCCAAAATTGTTAAAGTTGATGTTTTAATTAACGGAGATAAGGTTGATGCGATGTCTTTTATTTGCCATGAAGACAAGGCTTACCATTGGGGAAAAGCCGTAACGGAAACCCTGAAAGAAGAAATTCCGCGCCACCTGTTTAAGATTGCGTTGCAGGCAAGCATAGGGGGAAAAATAATCGCCAGAAGCACTATTTCCGCCATGCGAAAGAACGTAACGGCAAAATGTTACGGAGGCGATATTACTCGTAAAAGAAAACTTTTGGAAAAACAGAAAGAAGGTAAAAAACGCATGAAAGAAGTCGGTTCCGTAAATGTTCCGCAAGAAGCTTTTCTTGCCGTGATGAAATCGGATAAAAGTTAGCATACGGCATCATAAAACATCATAACATATCTTTATCGCAAAAAAGGACGCTTCCGTTAAGATGCGTCCTTTTAATTTGTTCCGGTTTTCTGTTTATTCTTTGAAATGTTCCGATGATTTTGTAAATCTGTTCACCAGATCTGCTCCTGTTCCGTACAGCGTTTTTTTATTGTTGTCTTTCATCATCCAAAATGATTTCTCGTCATCTTTTTTGGAAGCGAAAACAATAGTTGAAATTACGTCTGATCTTTTTTCGACTGTAACGGTCAAAACAGGGTCTTTGAAATTTTTTGCAACCGATTCAAATTCATTGTCCAACCAATTATGCGAACGATTATTTGTCCATCCGTTAAGAATTTTCATCAGTTGTTTATTTCCTTTCTTGATCTTGAAAGTTTCTTTTGAGTCGGAATAAACCCAAACCGAATCTTCGTTCGTAAGTTTATATTCTCCGGAAGAATATTTTACTTTGAAAGATTTTAAATCTGATTTTGCAGCGTAATCAATATATTTTTGTCGCCAAGTATCGATATTGGGACGGAATTTGTAAGATACGTTTCCGGTAAGTTGCCAAACTTCGTTTTTTTCGGCTTTTCTCACGGTGTTGAATTGATAGTTGCGAGTATTTCCGAAAAGATAATGAGCTTTTACGTTATTGTTTTTATCTTTTAAGACAACTTGAATTGCCGTACTGTCGCTGACTCCCAATTTATCAAAAACTTTCGGATTTTCCGAAACGGGAGTTGAAGGAACTTCAATATTTTTAAGGTCTTGGAAAAGCTGAATTATTTTACTCGGATCGCAGGGCAATATATCAGGTTCCGTAATCTCCCAATCCGTATTTTTTACGATGCGGACGGAATCTTTTTTCTGAATCAATTCAATTTCCGTAATTTCTTCCAAGTTTAAATTTTCGATCAGCATAAAACGTTTTTCGGTCGGTTCATGTGATTTTTGAACGTAATAAAACAACAGTAAAACTGCCAAAATTCCGATATAGATAAGATTTTTTTTATTCATACATTTCCCTCAAAAGTTTTCTTTTTATTTTCTCTTTTCTGAATTTCATCAAACCGCTTATGATAAGAAGAAGAGCCGGTAAAATTATATTCAGCCATTTTACGGCTTTTTTGGCGGCTGGGCTTATTTCTTTCAGCGGATGAAAAGCTATTTCCCGATTACGAATTTGAATTAAAGTCGGATCGGAAGCAAGATAATCAATTCCGTTCAGGAACAAATCTCTGTTTCCGGCAACGGTTCCGCCGGCTGAATCTTTCATGAAGTCACTGTCGGCAATAAGAATAATTTCTGCATTTTCGTTGCTTTTTCCGTCAGCGGAAATTTTTCCTCTGTAGATACCCGCCAAATTGCGCGGATAAGTATTGAATTCCCTGCGTAAAAATTTATTCATGTATTTTTCATAACCCAAATCAAATCTTGGAGATTTCATTTCAGCCGAAAATTGATTCGTATGCGCCAAAGGAACGAAATTAAGTCCGTCTGTTTTTGTCGTGTCAATTTCGGAAGCGAATATAAATTGAATCTGCTCGATTTTTTTACTGATGATATTATCTTTATTCAGTTCTGATACAATCGGAAAGAAAGGATAGTTTACGGGAATAATTTGTCTGAAAAAACCGCTGCTTTGCTGAACGCTTATTTTTCCGCAATCGGCTGATAAAACCAGATTCGGTTTTATGTTTATTCCGTAATCCGCAAGCAAATCAATGAAATTTGATTTTGAAACTTCCGCTTTTTGAGCTTGCAGTTCCGCATTTACGCTTTCCTGCATGAGCAGGAGTTTCCCCTTTTTCATCATATAAGAATTAAAATTATCGATTTGATTTTGAGTAAGGGAATCCTTAATTCCGGCAATAATCAATAATTCCGTTTCATCTGAAAGAGGTTCTTTCAAATCAGTTTTTGAAAGCTCGTAAGTATTTTGAACGAGTTGAGTTAATATTTTAAATTCCGATTCCGGCAATTGTCCCGGATATTGTTGTCGCAACTCGGTCGGAATTTCCGGCTCTCCGGTGAAAAGAGAAACTTTTGTTAAACCGACGGCAGTAATTTTCTTGATCATTCGGGTAATGTCGTATTCGGTTGATTGTGTATTTTGAATTAGCGGCAAAGCTTCCGATTTTCCTTGATAATGGAATACCAAACCCATGTAAACTTCTCTGATTTCAACTTTATCGTTTTCTATTGTCTGCATTCTTACGGGTTGAATTCTGTTTTGTCTTGCTTCCGTTTTCAAGGTTTCGTCATCGGCGGGATCAATAAATTCAAATTTAAATTTACCTTTTGAATAAGCTCGATATTCGTTTAATATATCTTCCGTATAACGTTTTATTTCCGCATATTGTCCCGGTAAATTTTTGGTAAAATAAGCTTTTACGATTATCAAGTCTTCCAAATTCTTAACAGTATTTTTGCTTGATTCGGTAAGAGTGTAAATTTTACCTTGAGAAAAGTCGAATCTGTGAAAAAATCTTTGAGAAATCAGATTGACGACAATTAAAATTGCTCCTAAAATAATTACGTTTATAATTACCGATTGTTTATCTTTTCGTTTATTCATTTTCTCTCCTATTTCCATTTTACCGATTCATTCATAACTGTTGCGAGACGCAGGAAAAATATAATCAAGGCGATAAAATAAATAATATCTCTCGTGTCTATGATGCCTTTGGAAATATTATTGAAATGGTAAACTAAACTCATGTATTGAAATAAATTGCTTATGCTTGAAGGCATGAAAACAGCGGTTTGCTCAAGCATAAAAAACATGAATATTATGAAAAAACTTATTATGAACGCCACAATTTGATTGCTTGTCAGAGAAGAACTGAAAACTCCGATTGAGCTGTAAACTCCGCTGAGAAGAAACAAACCGAGATAACCGCATAAAATTGCTCCGTAATCCAAATTTGAACCCAGTAAAATTATGGCGGCAAAGTGAACAAGAGTAAACAATAATCCGGTTCCGATTACGGCAAGGGAAGCAAAAAATTTCCCTGCAACTATTTCCTGATCGCTTAAAGGAAGCGTGGACAGTGTTTCAATGGTTCCGGTACTTTTTTCTTTGGCAAATACTCCCATCGTTATAACGGGAATAAAAAAAATGAAAATCATGGGCAAAGAGGAAAAAAGATGTCTGAGGGTTGCCTGATTTTGCAGAAAAAGCGGTTGCGAAAAGAACCATCCGCAAATCAAAAGAAATCCGACCAAAACAACATAAGCAGTCGGTGAATTGAAGTATGATTTTAACTCTTTTTTGTAAATAAGGGATACGGCTCTCATTTATTGTCTCCTCCTTTATCGGAAATTGTCAATTTCCTGAATACGTCTTCAAGAGAAATTTGATCTTTTTTCATTTCTATAAGAGTCCATCCGGCGTTTTTTATGTATTCAAAAATATCGGGACGCGGATCAATATCTCCCGAATATTCAAATTTTGCTTTTATAAAACCGTTTTCGGTTGCTTCGGCAGACTGAAGTTTTATTTGCGGAATATCGAGTTCCATTTGTTTTATGTCTTTGATTTCCGTTTTTATTTCCAAGGTAAGAGAAGATTTTCCCTCAAACGATGACTGCAATTCTTCGGTAGGTGCGTCGGCAACGATTTTTCCTTGATTAATAATGATTATTCTGTCGCAGACGGCTTGCACTTCCTGCATGATGTGAGATGAAATTATAAGTGTTTTTTCTTTCCCGAGTTTTTTTATCAATTGTCTTATTTCCAGAATTTGGTTCGGGTCGAGTCCGGTTGTCGGTTCATCCAAAATTAATATTTTCGGGTCATGAATGATTGCCTGAGCCAGTCCGACGCGTTGTCTGTAACCTTTGGATAACGTTTGAATAGGTTTTGCTATGACTTCTCTCAATCCGCATCTTTCGACAACTGATTTTATTTTAAGGTTTTTCTGATCGGCGGGAATTTCTCTTGCCTCGGCAATAAAACTCAAATAATCGTAAACAGTCATTTCAAGGTAAAGAGGATTATGTTCGGGTAAATATCCGATTAATTTTCTTACTTCTTTAGAATTTTCGTAAACATCTAAATTATAAACAGATGCTTTTCCTGCTGTCGGAGAAATATAACATGTCAACATTTTAAGAGTTGTTGATTTACCGGCTCCGTTCGGTCCCAAAAATCCGACAATTTGACCTTCCGGGACGGAAAAACTTATGTGATCAACAGCTCTGATTTCGTCATAATCTTTTACCAGATTATTAATCTCAATCATTTATTCTGCTCCTTTTAAAGATAATTTTATTTAAAGTATAAAATAAAACTTGTTTCGTCTCTTATTGTTACATCAGATTATCCGTTTTTTTATCCGTAAAAGAAAGTTTTTTTTACATAAAAATAAATATTTTTTCTGCTCGATTTCTTTTTTCTGCGAAAGGCAATCAAATAATTTCTTTTTTATAAACAGTTGACTGAAATTTAAGATTTACTTTTTTATTTACTTTGACAATAAGTTTAAGCTTTATTTACTTTGTCGAAAATTTTTTTACGGAGGATTTTATGCGTAATTTATTCGGATTAATCATAATTTTGGCATTTGCTTCTTTGCAAAGCGTGAGTATATATGATATCCAGTTTACAGATGATTCGAGCGGAGACTCTCCTTACAACGGTGAAATTGTAACGGTTTCGGGAATTGTTGTCGCAGTCGGAATGAACGGTGAAGACGATAACATTTTTATTGCCGACCCCGAGGGAGGAGCATGGAACGGCATTTATGTTTATGCTTGCGGAAATGATAATTTACGTCTCGGAGACGAAGTCGAAATAACAGGGCAAGTGGAAGAATTTTACGGTCAGACCATGATAAAATCCGATGACGGCAATATTCAGGTTAATTTGCTGAGTTCAAATAATCCTCTTCCTGAACCTGTCGAAATAACGACTTTACAACTTTCGGAAGAAGAAATGTACGAAGGCGTTTTGGTAAAAATAAGCAACTTGGAAGTTACGGAAGGAGAAAATAATTTTGGAGAATATAAGGTATCTGACGGAAGCGGAGAATGTCAGGTTGATGACAACATGTTTAATCTCAGCGAAGCCGGCGAAACAATTGAAACCGGAGATACTTGGGAATATATTTGCGGATTAGTAGATTATTCTTACGGAAATTTCGGTTTAAATCCTCGTTTTATAAATGATTATTATAATCCGGGAATGGTTTTTGCCGATTTTACGACTTATTCAAATACAATCGGTTTACCTCCTCTTACCGTTGATTTCATTAATTTCAGTCACGGTGAAATTACATCTTATCAATGGGATTTCGATAACAACGGAACTGTTGATTCCGAAGAAGAAAATCCGAGTTTTACTTTTACGGAACCGGGAGCTTATGACGTGAAATTGACTGTCTCGGACGGAACAAATTCAAATTCCGTTATCAAGCATAACCTTGTCTTAATTTATTCGGAAAGCGAAGAATTGGGCTTTAAAGTTATGACCTATAATTCTCTTTTTTTCGGAGCTGATGACGATTCTGTTGAAAGATCCGAACACTTCAAATCGATAATTGAATACGAAGATCCTGATGTGATAATGTTTCAGGAAATAGAAAATTCTTTCGGTGCGGAAATAATGTTGGATAAAATAAACGAAATCAGCGGCAGCTATACGGGAAGCGATTACTTAAACGGTCCTTACGGTCCCGATTGCTGGCTTGTTTTCAAAGGGGAAACGGGAATATTGGTTGATCAAAATGCCATAAGCACTCCGGGAAGAAACATTATGGAGTATATTTTAGATATAAACGGTTATGAATTGAGATTTTATGTCTGCCATCTCAAAGCCGGTAATTCTTCGGAAGATAAAGAACAGAGAGCCGAAGAAGCCGCCGTATTGCGTAATTACCTCAATCAACTCCCGGAAGATACAGAATTTATTATTGCGGGAGACATGAATCTTTATACGCATTCCGAAGATGCTTACGAAGTATTGGTTGACGAGACTGCCGATGCGAGAGGAAGAGCAAAAGACTGTTCTTCATCTGTCGGTCACTGGCACAATAATCCGGAATTTCGTTGGGTTCATTCTCAATGCCCGAGAGTTACTTCATTCGGAGGCAGCTCCGGAGGAGGACTTGATGACAGATTTGACTTTATATTAACAAATTATGATATTAATGACGGATACGGAATTGAATATATCGAAAATTCTTACAGAGTTGTCGGACAAGACGGAAATCACTATAATCAATCTGTAAATTACGGAACAAACGGCGTTGTGCCGTCTGATATTGCCGATGATTTGTATTATGCTTCGGATCACTTGCCGGTTGTCGCTGAATTTAGCGCTAATCCCTACGGGAACGATAATGATTCCCCTTCTTATTCTTCAAAAATAATATCTGTTTATCCCAATCCTTTTGTGTTCGGTAAAACTCGCTCAGAAATAACTTTGAATTTTTATATTCCGAAAGATTCCTATGCGGAAGCAGCTGTTTACAACACTAAAGGTCAAAAAATAAAAACGATTTTGAATGCCGGACTTAAAGCGGGAGATCATAAAGCAAAGTGGGACGGAAGAGATGAAAACGGTCGTCCGGCTGCAAGCGGAGTTTATCTTTTTCGTATTTCCGAAAACGGCAAAACAACCGGTACGGCTAAAAGTTTATTGTTGAAATAAGAGATTTGAATTTAACGTTTACGACCTCCGAAATAATACTTTAAAAAATTAACTTTTCGGAGGTCTGTTTTGAGATTTTAAAATAAGATTTAAGCAGTGAACCGCATTTCGGAATATGAGAATATTTTTTGTTTCTCTTTAAGGCTTGTTTTGAATATGCAATAAATTTTGCTCATGCAATGACCCGGGATTCAGGAAAAATAAATCAATTTTTTGCGGATTAAAATTTTCAGAGATTTTTCTCTGAAAACCTGATAAAAATCTTTTTTTGATTTTTTTGCGAATTGTCGATAGAAAATCAAGGATATATTGCCTGACTTTCTCTTCTGAATTTTTATAACAAGTTTATTATTTTTTCCAAAGCAAAACTTACGGGGGATTTTATATATAAATCCGTAATTGTTCCGGTAAAAGCGCTTTCATGAGGATTTATTTCAATAATTTCAGCTCCGTTTTGCTTTGCTTGATAAGGAATCATGTTTGCCGGCATAACTTCTCCCGAAGTCCCGGTAACCAATACCAAATCAGCTTTTAAAGCTTCCTCAAATGCTTTTGTATAAGCTTTTTGCGGTATTCCTTCTCCGAAGAATACGAAGTCTGGTTTTAATATTTTTTTGTCTTTGGGGCAAACAGGTATTTTGGAATCAAAATTTTTTGCCGGAAATTTTTCTCCGCATTTCAGACATACCAAATTTTCGGTTGAACCGTGAAAATTTATAACATTGGGAGAACCGGAAGCTTCGTGAAGTCCGTCAATATTTTGAGTTGTAATGCTTTTCAGGATACCTTTTCTTTCAAGTTCGGCAAGGACTTTGTGAGCTTTATTCGGTTTCGTGTCTTCAAGAAAATCATAAAAAATCTCTTTTATGAAAATCCATGCTTCTGCCGGGTCTTTTTTGAAATATTCCAAACTCAAGACTTTCGGATCATATTGATTCCAGATTCCGTTTTCTCCCCTGAAAGGTGGTATTCCGCTTTCTGTTGATATGCCGGCTCCGGTAAAAGCAATCATATATCTTGATTTTTTTATTTTATCGGCTGTTTTTTTTATTATATCATCTGTTGTCATTTTGTTTCTTCCTCGCTGAAAAATTTCATCATTTTCACGTTTTCAGAATATCCGGTTTGTTTAATATCCGTATTTTTTCTGTATTTTTCCAAAATTGCCTGTATTCTGATAATTGAAGATTCTATTCTGGCAAGATATTTCTTTTCTGAATAGTCCATCTCTTTATTTTTTCTTGAACTTTTCAGCATTTCAAAATTCCCCGTAATAGTCATCAAAGGCTGGCTTAATTCATGGTTGAAGGTAACAGCCAAGGCATGCATATTATCGTTTATTTGATCTTCAATGTCTTTATTAAAATTATTTTTATCAGATGTTTTTTTACCGGAAATTTTTTTACTCAGATTTTTGTATTTCATTCGTAAATTTATAAAAAAATAAAAAAGAATAAGACAGGAAATAATAAGAATTGCTATGATTATTCTCGGAATGTATCTTTTTCTTTCGGGAGGTTTTTGCGAGTCGAATATATTTTGTAACTGAGCATGTTTTGCATCTTTTATTGAAGCTATTGCTTTATCTAAGATGCTTAAAAGAATTTTATCTTCTTTTTTTACCGCTGCGCAACTTTCGTCCGACATGTTTAATTCTTTGGCTATTGTCAGGTTTTTAAAGCGAGCTTGGTTTATTTCGTAAAGCGCTGCAGACTTTAATTCAATATAACCGTATGCTTTGCCTGATATTACGTCTTTCATTGCTTTTTGCGGATTATCTGTTTCGTAAAGTTCTATTGCAGGGTATTTTTTCTTCAGAATATCCTTTATATTATATTTTTTATCGTAACAGAATTTTTTATTCAGCCAGAAACCGTGTCGGTTGAGATTAGTCGTATTTTTGGTAATGATGACAAAGGGGGATGATATATAAGGTTTGGTAAATGAAAGATATTTTTCGTTTGTTTTATTTTTATCCATAAAGAATATAAGTTGATAATCATCTTTATTTTTTTCAATTTCCTTAGAATTTATTTCTTCAATTTTATCAAATTTCACATCAAGAATTTCTCCTAAATATTCGTAATAATTTTTTGTGATTTGAAAATTATTGTTTATTGATTGCCTGTATTTATTATCTGTATTAAGGCAAATGTTCATTACCGGGTTATCTTTTAAGTAATTAATTTCTTTTTGCGTAAGTTTAATATCCGTAAATTTTTTAAGGGGAGAAAATTTAAACCAGTATAAATATAATTCATTTTTTTGATTTGATGAAATTAATTCCAGACCTTTATTTAAAACGGAAACTGCTTCCGGATAATCTTTTTTTACTTTAAAGCGAGAACTTACTTTCATATCAATGGGAAAACAATAATCAAGCATCGGCATTCCCAAATGATCAGCCAAGCTGATAAGCTCATTTGATCCTATTGTATAATCGGCATTGCCGTTTACTGTTTTATGAATAAGTTCTCTGTAATTGGAGGCGTAAATAATGATGCTTCCGGGAATTTTTTCGGCAAATTTTTGATCTTCTTCGTTATTGTTGCATATTATAATTGTTTTATCTCGTAAATCTCTTTCTGATTGAAATAGAATGCGATCTGATTTTGGCGAAATAATCATTTTGGGCATTTCAATATAAGGTTTGCTTTTCAGATATCCTTTTTTGTTTGATTCATTGGTGCTGCACAGTGTACCTGAGTGAAATTTATCGAAATTTTCAGGTTGTTTTATTTTAAAGTTTGCTCCGGTGTACTCGTTTATCAAGTTTAAAATATCATTGTCAAAGCCGTATAACCTGTTGTTTTTATCAGGAAAAAGAGTTTCTCTTGATCCGCTTGTTTCTAAATAAAATACAGCATTTTGTTTTATGAATTTTTTTTCTTTTTCTGTAAGATCAGCCTTTTTTAAAGAAGAATGCAATCCGTATTTTATTTCGAGATTTTCTATGTCATTCGGAGAGACGGCAAGAATTGCTTTATTCAAAATTGAAGATAAAATGGGATATTTTTTATTTAATAAGAAATAAATGCCGTAAACATATTCTTCTTCTCGCAGGTCAAGGTCTTCAATTCTGATGTTTGCCGAAAAATTATAGTTTTTAAGATAATAACGGGCTACATCTCTGTATATAAGAGCGGCATCTGCTTTGCCTGAACTTACATTTTGTATTGCTTCATAAGGATTTTGGACAAAAATAACGTTCTTTCGTTTAAAACCGTATTTTTCAAAATCAGACCAGCTTTTCCTTCTTACAAGAATGATTTTCTTATTTTTATTTCCGTAAGGTTTTTTTACGGTAACAAGAGCAGGGTAGCAGGGCAAAATTTTATAAGTATGATATGACTTTTCCAAAATTCTATGATCATGAACTGATGCGGGGATTATATCTATTTTATCGAGATCGAATTTTTTTTCAAAATAGGATTTATTGTAATCCTCAATAAAATTAAATTCAATATCAACTTTATGCTTTGCAAGATTAAGAAGTTCAATCAAAAATCCTTTCGGGATACCGTTTTCCGTAAAATCAAGAGGAGCAAAATTTTGGCGACAAGCAACTGTAAATATATTTTTCTTTCTTAGAAATTCTTTTTCGGCTGCGGTAAGTTCCGGTTTTTTATCGGAGGAATACAAGGAAGCGAATAAAAATAAAATTAAATATGAAAATACCGCATAACTCTTTTTCATTAAATCTCCTTAAAATATTTTTATGAAATTATTTATTTCCATCATATTTTAGTCTTAAAAAATTTAATTACGATTATAATTAAATTTATCAAAATTTGCTTAAAGAGGTCAAGTGATTTATTATAAAAAATTGATAAATATTTTGGATTTTTCCATAAAACTGTCTTGTTATAAGCAGTTCCGTTTCTTTTTCTTGACAATGCAAGCGTAAAAATTTATTCAAGATTGTCGGTGCTGATGAATTAAATGCGACTTCTCCGGTCATAATTTTGATGCTTCGAAAACCTTTATCGAATAAATATATTTTTATTCTTCAAAGGTTAAATTTTTATTTAAATTTCCTCTCTTTTGACATTAACCGATTAATTAACCGTAACTTTCGGGAGAAAATATGGATACGAGAATTAAAGAACATTCCGTGCTGAATGTTGAAGAAAAAGAAAAAATTCAATTTTATTGGAACAATACGTTATTAACTGCCGGAAAAGGAGAAGTAATTGCATCCGCTCTTTTTGCCAACGGTATAAAAATATTCGGACATAATCATAAGAATCAAGCTGCTCGGGGGATTTTTTGCGCAAACGGACAATGCGCAAAATGCACGGTAATTGCCGACGGCATGGCGGTAAAATCATGTATGACCCCGGTAACCGAAAATATGGTAATCGAAAGCGCAGAAGGCTTAGCCGAGTTGCCTGAAGTTGTCGGCGCGCCGGAATTTGAAGAGATTGAAGAGATTGAAACGGATGTCCTGGTTATCGGGGGAGGTCCCGCAGGTTTATCCGCAACCGTTAAAATGGCTGAATACGGGATAAAAACTTTAATTTTGGACGATAAAAGCGAATTCGGCGGCAAGCTTGTACTCCAGACTCATAAGTTTTTCGGCTCTGTCAAAGACTCTTATGCGGGAACCAGAGGAAACGATATAGGAAAATTATTGGCAAAATCAGTATTGGAAAACGAAAATGTTACGGCTTGGACAAACAGCACCGCCGTTTATATATTTGCTGATAAAAAAGTCGGAGTAATAAAAGACGGAAAATATAAATTGATTAAACCTTGCGTTATTCTTAATTCTGCCGGAGCAAGAGAAAAGTTTCTCATGTTTTCAGGTAATTTTTTGAGCGGAATTTACGGTGCCGGCGCTTTTCAGACTTTAGTAAACAGAGATCTGGTTCGTCCGGCGGAAAGACTTTTTATTATAGGGGGAGGCAATGTCGGACTGATAGCGGGGTATCATGCTTTGCAGGCAGGAATTGAGGTTATAGGATTAGCGGAAGTATTGCCCCGATGCGGAGGTTATAAGGTTCATGAAGATAAATTGAAACGATTGGGAGTGCCTGTTTATACATCTCATTCCATTATATCGGCAAACGGGGAAGAGTCTGTTGAATCTGTTACAATTGCCGAAATAGACAAGAATTTCAAGCCTGTTCCGGGAACAGAAAAAACATTTGCCTGCGATACTGTCTTGGTTGCCGTCGGATTGGAAAGCTTGTCGGAATTTACCGAAGAAGCGAAAGTTGCCGGGATACCCGTTTTCGGAGCCGGAGACGCTTTGGAAATTGCCGAAGCGTCATCCGCTATGTTTAACGGGAAGATTGCCGGTTTGAAAATAGCCGAATATCTTGGCGCAACCGATGAAAAGGTTCCGGAAAGCTGGTACGTCAAAGCAGATGTTTTGAAATCTCATCCCGGGAAAATAATTGAACATGAAGCGCCTGAATCGGAAGAGGGAGTAATGCCGAATATTTTTTGTTTGCAATCCATCCCTTGCAATCCCTGCAGTTCTTCATGTCCGACCGGAGCCATAAACATGATCGGAGATCCCGTTGTCGGTTATCCTAAATTCACCGGAAAATGTATCGGATGCGGACAATGCGTGTCTCTCTGTCCCGGATTGGCGATTACTTTGGTTGATTTCGGAAAAGACAAGGAATTTCCTTATGTAACAATGCCTTACGAAATAAAAAATATTCCTGTAAAAGTCGGAGATAAAATAAAATGTACAGATATTGACGGTAATATTATTGCTGAACTTGAGATTGAGAATATCAGGGAAAACAAAAAAAATAAGGTTCAATTGATTAAAGTTAAAGCTCCTAAGTCTATAGCTGAAAAAATCGTTTCTTTCAGAGTTCAGGATGAATCTGTTTCTGCTCCTTTGTCTGATACCGTTATTCCCGAAAATATACCGGATGACCAATTGGTATGCCTTTGCGAAAGGATAAAAGCCGGAGATATTCGTAAACTTGTCAGACAGGGAATTTATGATTTTAATCAAATAAAAGCAATTACCAGATTGGGAATGGGAGCCTGCGGTTCAAAAACATGCAGTAACCTGACAAAACAAATCATGCGCAGCGAAGGAATATCGCCGGATAAAACGGTTCCGCACAGAAGAAGACCTGTTTTCGTGGAAGTTCCTCTCGGAGTTTTTGCCGGCGTTAAAGGAGAGTCTAAATGAAAACTTATGATGTAATAGTAATAGGAGCCGGATCTACGGGTGTTCCGGCAACCATGGCAATTGCCGAAAAAGGTCAAAGCGTGTTATGCATCGAAGCTCTTTCGGCTCCGGGACAAGGTAACCATAAAAAAGCAATCGGAGGAATCAGAGCAACTCATTCCGACTACGGAAAAATAAAAACTTCGCTTCGCTCGATTGAAATATTTTCTCAATGGAAAGAAAAATACGGAACCGACATAGGTTGGCAGACCAACGGTTACAGTTTCCCTGCTTATGACGAGAAAACCGAGAAAAACTTAAAAAATCTCTTGAAGGTTCAGCAGGGATTCGGTTTGGATATAAAATGGATAACGCCCGAAGAATACAGAGAACTTGTTCCGGGCATAAATATGGAAGGATTGCGAGGGGCTTCTTATTCGCCCGGTGACGGTTCCGCTTCAAATTTATTGGCAATTAACTCAATGTGGTTTAGAAGCAAAAAAGCGGGAGCAGAATATAAATTTAACGAAAGGGTAATCAAATTTGAAATGAAAGGAGATAAAATTTTAGAAGTTATTACCGATAAAGGAAGATATGCCTGCGGGAAAACAGTAAACGCAGCCGGAAATTACGCCAATGAAATCGGTAAGCTTGCCGGAATAGAGCTTTGCGTAAGTCCTGATAACCACGAAGCTGCAATATCTGAACCTGTTAAGCGTTTTATGGAACCTATGATTGTTGATTTGCGTTCCGGTCCCGGTTCAAAAAACTTCTATTTTTATCAAAATGCCGACGGACAAGTTCTTTTTTGCATTACTCCCGATCCTCCCGTTACCGGTATTCGCAATGAATCCACATCCGTATTTTTGCCTCAAATTGCAAAGCGAATGTTAACCTTGTATCCCTCGTTGGCAAATCTTAAAGTTCGTCGCTCCTGGAGAGGTCAATATCCGATGACTCCCGACGGTTTTCCTATAGCAGGATATGTAAAAGAAGTCTCGAATTACATTAATGCCGTAGGTATGTGCGGACAGGGATTTATGCTCGGTCCCGGTTTGGGAGAAATTATTGCTCGCCTTACAAGCGAGAGCATAACGGAAGAAGACAGAAAAATTTTGAAGAGTTTTGATTTTTATCGGGATTTTTCCGGCATGGAAGCTTTTAAATAAATTATTGACACGGGTAATTTAATATTTTTATTTTGATTTTCATTTTAGACTTTGAATAAAATTAATCTTAATTTCAGGGGGATAAATTGAAAAAAAGTATTTTATTGATAAGCTTGCTCAGTTTTATTGTCGGTTTATCCGGATTGAAAAAAGTAAGACTTGCAACGACTGAATGGGCTCCTTATTCAGGTAAAGAACTTGATGGAGAAGGAGCTTTTATTCTTATCGTAAAAGAGGCTTTCAGAACCATGGAATATGAAGTTGATATAGATTTTTATCCTTGGGAAAGAACGGTTTACTTAGCTGAAAAAGATTCAACCTATGACGGATATTTACCCGAATATTACAGTGCTGAAAGAGCAGAAAATTTTTACTTTTCAAATCCTGTATGCTCAGGACCTCTCGGATTTGCGGAAAGAAAAGATGATCCGATAGAATGGGAAACATTGGAAGATTTGAAGAAATATAATATCGGCACGGTTAAAGAGTATGTGAACACGGAAGATTTTGATATTATGCTTAACGGAGGAGAATTTAAATCGGAACGAGCGTTAAATGATTTAATGAATTTGAAAAAAATAATCAAAGGCAGAGTTGATTGCGCGGTTATTGATAAATTTGTGTTGCAATATTTTTTAAAATATGAAAGCGATTTAAAGGAAAGCAAAGATTTGCTTCAATTTAATGAAAAGATTCTTGAAAACAGGAAAATTTATGTCTGCTTCAGTAAAAAGACCAAAAGAGGAAAAGAGCTGACCGATGTTTTCAATCTCGGATTAGAGAAAATAAAAGTTGAATCTTTATTGAATGATTACATAAAAAAATATCAATAATGAAAATTATTCAGTTAAAAATAAAAATTTTTCTTTCCTAAAATCAGGGTTGAAATTTTTTAGTCTACATCAAAGGGAAAGACTTGAAATCAGACAAGTATTTTATGAAATTTGCTCTTGAGCAGGCTGAAAAAGCGGCGGCAAGAGGAGAAATTCCGGTCGGAGCGGTTATTGTAAAAGATGATGAAATAATTGTTGAAAACCATAACCGAACGAGGGAGCTTAATGACCAAACCGCTCATGCGGAAAAATTAGTTATTGAGGAAATAATCGGGCGAGGAGAAAAATTCCTTTACGATTATACGCTGTTTGTAACTCTGGAACCTTGTCTTATGTGTTCCGGTTTTATTATTCATTCCCGGATAGGAAGAGTAGTTTTCGGAGCATGGGATGATAAAGCCGGATGTTGCGGTTCTGTTTATAATTTGCCCAAAGATAAAAATTTCAATCATCATCCTGAAATAAAATTTGGTGTTTTGGAAAATGATTGTTCTTCTGTTTTGAAGAATTTTTTCAGAAATAAAAGAAAATCGGAGAGTTGCCGGAGCGGTTGAACGGGGCGGTCTCGAAAACCGTTGTGGATTTACGTCCACCCAGGGTTCGAATCCCTGACTCTCCGCCATTTTATAACGAAGTTACAAATTTTCGGCTTATCTTGAAATTAAACTTATCGCAAGAGTTAAAAAGAAGAAGGAGAATTATGGAAGGAATTGTCAGATGGTTTAATTCTAATAAAGGATACGGATTTATTATTACCGAGGAAGGAACCGAATACTTTGTTCATTGGAAATCAATCGTAACCAGATCATCAAATGATTTAAAAATATTGGAGCAGGATGAAAAGGTTCAATTTGATATTATTCAAACAGAAAAAGGTGTTCAGGCAATTAATGTAATAAGATTGAATCCTAAATTTTAAATTTAAACTTTGTAATTAAAAATCATACTCTTTCGGGTATGATTTTTTTATGCGAAAAATATGATTAAACAACCTGATTTTATTCCGACAACTCTTGAAGAAGTAAAAAAACTGGACTGGTATCCGCTTGACGTAATTATAATAACCGGGGATTGTTACGTTGATCATCCCGGTTTCGGTTCTGCTGTAATAGGACGCTTTCTCATTAATGCCGGATTTAGAACGGGAATTATCGATCAACCGGATTGCAACAACTTAAACTCTTTCCGAACATTGGGTTGCCCGAAACTTTTTTTCGGAATTACTTCGGGAAATATGGATTCAATGGTCAACCATTATACCGCTCAAAAAAAAATACGTTCAGAGGATGCTTATTCTCCGGACGGAAAAACGGGACTGAGACCGGACAGAGCTTTGTCTGTTTATTCTCAAAAAGTCAGACAGGCATTTAAAAAAGTAAAAATAGTGCTTGGCGGAATAGAAGCCGGTATGAGACGGATTCCGCATTATGATTTTTGGTCTGATAAAATAAGAAATTCCGTTTTATACGACACCAAAGCAGATGTTTTGGTTTACGGTATGGGCGAGAAGCCCATAGTTCAAATTGCCGAACTTCTAAAGAAGAACAAAGAACCGGAAAATATTCGGGGAACCGTAATTTTAAGCAAAAAAATTCCCGAGAACGGAGTTGAATTGCCTTCGGTTAAGAAAGTGAAAGATAAGCAATTATTTTATGAAATGTCCAAGACGTTTGATAAATTTTTCAGAGAAAAACCGCTTTTTATAAACGATAACGGGCGTATTCTCATTCATTATCCGCCGCAGAAGCATCTTTCAACTGCCGAAATGGATGCTGTTTACAATATGCCTTTCAGAAGAGAAAAACCGCCAAAATATAAAAATAAGACTATTACTGCATTTGAGCAGATAAAATTATCGGTATCTTCTCATCGAGGCTGTTTCGGAGGCTGCAGTTTTTGTACCATAGGTTATCACCAGGGAAAATCAATTCAAAGCAGATCGAAAGAATCAATTATAAAAGAAATAAACGAGTTAAAGAAAAAGAAATATTTTAAAGGCACTGTTTCCGATTTGGGCGGACCGAGCGCCAATATGTACGGGATGAGCTGCAAGATAAATTTCTCCGACGAATGTAAGCGTCCTTCATGTCTTGTTCCGGATATTTGTCCCAATTTGGACACGGATCATCATTATGTATTGGATTTATTGAATTCAGTCAAAAAAATAAAGGGGGTTAAAAATCTTTTCATTGCCTCCGGCATAAGATTCGATTTATCCAATTCTTCCGATAAATATATTCAAGCCGTTGCAGATAATTACATCGGAGGACATTTGAAACTTGCTCCCGAGCATAAAAGCGACAAAGTTTTAAAATTGATGAATAAACCTTCTTTCTCTGTTTACGAGGATTTTTGCCGAAAATTCATCTCCTGTTCCGGGAAATCAGGGAAAAATCAAAAAATAATTCCTTACGTTATTGCCGGGCATCCCGGAGCAGAATTGAGCGATACGATTGATTTGGCTTTATTTCTCAAAAAGAAAAAAATAAAACTCCGTCAAATCCAAGAATTTACTCCCACGCCCATGACAATAAGTTCTTGCATGTACTATACCGAAAAAGATTTTTTCTCCGGCAAAAAAATTCATGTAGCCAAAGGTCGGGAAATCAGACTGATGAAAGCTTTGATTCAGTGGTGGAATCCGGATAACAAAAAACTTGTTATAGAAGCTTTGCGGAAAGCAAAAAAAACAAATTTGATTAAACAGTTTTATAAATAAATTTAATTTTATTGCCGGCAAATTCGAGATAATAATTTGACAAATTGAATTTAGATAAAATTTTGCATAAAAGGAATTTTAACACGATTTAATTTACGATATTGATTCGAATAAATATTATTAAAGGTAAAATGCAATGTCTCCGAGAAAAGATAAAATATTCCCCTGCAAAATAAACGAAAGTCGCAGATCCGAAATAATAGAAACAATAACAAGCCTCTATGTTTTATTGTTCAAGACAGGTGAAAATATCAACTTGAGCGAAGTTAATATTTTTTACTCTTTGCTGGAAAATCTTTTTCACGACGAGGGTATTTCCTGGGAACAGCATATCCGAAAATTAACTCAGAATAAACGAAAAATAGAAGATGTTTTATCTTATTTGAACAAGCATTTGATTACTTTGGACAAGATAAGAATTTTGTTGAGCGTAATCGTGATGGCTAATTCAGATGCCGATTTTTCAACTTCGGAAGTGGCTAAAATCTTGGATTTATCCAAAAAACTGAATGTTGAAACCGAAGGCTTTATGTCTGTAATCGATGCCATAGAGTATGACAAGAAAGAACCTGTTTACGTTAAAGGTTTCAATTATTTTGCTCATTCCAACAAGTCAATTTTCAAAGATTATATCTTGCTGGGATCAAGCGATGATTGTGATGTTAAATTTGCCGGGAAAAACGTTGCCGGTCATGAGTTGTTGGTTTTGGCGATTACGGATCATCTTTTTGTCGGAACAAGTCCGCGGTGTCAATCCGGAATAGGGGATACCTTGCTCAAGCCGAATCGTCTTTATACTTTTCCGGGAGGAGAAAAGTTAAAAATCGGGAACTTGGAGTTTACGGAAAAAGATCTTTTTAAGATATATAAAAATCAAAATATTAGAGACGTTATAGATTTTACCAAATCAGATCACGATTTTAAAATAATAAACAACAAGAATCGCTACTTTATCGTTATTTCTCGCGGAACTGTTTACCGAAACGACAAATTGTTGCCTCATTATAAAGAAATTCCGCTTTATTTTGACGATAAACTTCAAATAAAGGACTATGAAGCGTTCAATATTTTGGAAGTAATCCAAAGGCGCAACGAAATCGGAACAGAAAATATACGTCCGAAAGAACTGTTTATTTGTTACGAAAATGATTATTTTACGATTACCAAGTTTGAAACGCCTAAAAGTATCGGTCATATTGTAAGCCAAGACGATAATTTTATTATAAATCCTCCTAAAAGAGGTTGGGATTTTTATCTTAACAATCAAAAAATAGAAACTCCTCAAAGATTTAATATCAATACCGATACTCTTACCATCAACAGGATGAATTTCAGGATAAACAGTTTTCATGATTTGGTAGAGATTCCTTTTGAGGTGGAAAAAATTTCCATTCAGGATATCAGGCATCTTTTTAATGACGGAAAAGTCGGATTGGACGGAGTTTCTCTGGAAGCTTACAAAGGAGAAATGATTGCTGTTTTGGGACAAAGCGGATGCGGGAAATCAACTTTGCTTAAATGCTTATGTTCTGAAATAATACCTACTTACGGAACCATTAAAATAGATGATAAAAATTTTTTCCAAAACCTGTCTTTTTTTACCAAATACATCGGGTATGTTCCGCAGGAAGATTTGATTTTTCCGAATTTGACGGTTTACGAAAATCTTCTTTATCGCAGCAGATTAAGCATGCCGAAAATTTCCAAAACGCATCTTGATCAAAAAATAACCAATATTCTTACCCAGACAAACCTGTTGCACAGAAAGAATTCTCAGGTAGGAGACGTTAAAAATAAATTTTTGAGCGGAGGCGAACGCAAACGTTTAAACATCGCCATGGAATTGTTGTTTGAACCTACGGTAATTATTTGCGATGAACCGACCTCCGGACTTTCTTCCGCTGATTCGGAACATATTATTTATATGCTGAAAGATTTGAGCAATCAAGGTAAAATCATTATTTTAACCATCCACCAGCCTAATCCTGAAATTTTCAGTAAGTTTGATCGTATTTTGCTTATGGACAGAGGCGGTTATCAGGTTTATTTCGGTACTTATAATGAAGCATTTGATTATTTTGACATAGAATTTTCGAGAATTACCAAAAAGAAAAAAGAAATTTTACGAAAAAAAGAATTGCGCATGCCGGAATACATGTTTGACATTATCAGTTATCCTCAATACAACGAGAAAGGAGAAGTTACTTATACTCAATCGGATCAAAATCTTGTCGTTAAAAGAAAGTTTCCGCCCGTTTATTGGAGAGATAAATTTAAACGTAAAATGCTTTTTGATCTCTTCCATGCCGAAGATGAAAAAACAATCAGAAAAAATATACCGGCAACCAGGAAAAAGCGCAAAGCAGACATTCAGACGCATTGGACTCAATTTAAGACCTTTTTTATCAGAAACATGATGAATAAAATTCGCAATAAAGTTAATATGTTTATCACTTTCGCTCAGGCTCCGTTTTTGGCATTGTTGATTTCGTTTATTCTGAGACTTGCTCCGAACGAAGGACGTTATACTTATTACAACAACATAAATATCGGTGTTTTTTGTTTTATTTCCATCATAGTTTTTCTCTTTTTGGGAATGTCGAACAGTATCGAAGATATTTTGAGCGAGAGGCGCAATATTTTGCGAGAAAAGATGCTTAACCTGAAAGTGAGCTATTATTTTTCGGCAAAACTTATTACGCTCGGAATATTTTCTCTTATTCAGGTAATTCTTTATTACACGACGGCTTCGCTGCTTCTTGAAATAAAAGGTAATTTTATTTTCAGCATAATTTATCTGTTTTTATCGACGGTTACCGGTTATTCGATAGGTCTGCTTATTTCCTGTTTTATAGATAACAGCAAGGCGGTTATAAATTATCTTCCGCTTCTTATGATTCCGCAAATTATTTTCGGCGGAGCTTTAATTGAATTTGAAAAAATGAACCATGATTTAAAGATTATCGACAAAAGTCCTATTCCGGAAGTTGTTCAGTTTATTCCTTCCCGTTGGCTGTTTGAAGGAATCTTTACGGCTTACGCAAAGTTCAACGCTTACGAGTATTCTTTGACTCGTTTGGAGAAAAAAAGATTGACGACGGCGGATAATTTCAGAAATGGGAAGTTAAATAATGCGGAATATTACGGAATTTTGAATAAGATATACAGAGAGAAAAAAGAAATTGCCGATAAGTATCCGAAGAAGGAATATACTAATCTGCTGAACAGTTCGGCAGTTAACCTCATGGACGGAAAATTTTTGAATACCGATACAAATGTATTTCTGGCGGGGTACAAGAATTTTTTCGGAAGAAGGTACAGAACGCCTTTTTTCAATATTTTTGTTATTCTTTTTTATGTCTCCGTTATCCAAGCGGTTACTGTCGTAAAACTTAAATATTTCTATAAAGAAAAACAGTAAAATTGCTATTCAGGCAATTGCCGATTATGATATAAAAACAAAAAAATAAAATATATTGGGGGAATTATGAAAAAAATTCTTATTATCGCTCTGCTTTCACTGGTTTTGTTTGCCTGCAATTCAGGAGAAAAAAAATCTGAAAAAGCTAAGCCTGCTAAAAACAAGGATATAACCTTCTATTCAGCTCATCTTCCCGAGTTTTCGGCTATGTTCTCAAAATTGGATTTTTTGGGCATAAAAGATTTTGACAAAGCAGTTCCTGAAAAGTTCCCGAAAGTTGAAAGCGATGTATTTAAATCAGCTTTCCAGCTGGGTTCATTGACGGCTGATGCCATTTTGGCAACCAAAAGCAGAAATAAAACAAAATTACAGATGATTGCCAAAGAAATGATCGATTATTCAAAATTTATCGGTATCAGCGAAGATATTTTGAAGCTTACCGATGATTTGCAAAATTTGATTAAAGAAGACAAATGGAACGAATTGGAAGCAAGACTTGATCATTATAAAGGAGAAGTTGAAAGTTCTCTTTATATCAGCGGAGAGTACGATGTCTTTACTCTTTTGCAGCTCGGAGGATGGAACGAAGGTCTTAACAGAGTTACTTTCTTGCTTAAAGATTCTTACAAACGCAAAAGAACTCAGATTATCGGACAAAAAGGTATCTTGGATCAGCTTATCATCAACTTGGGAAAAATTCAAAACCCGGATGTGAAATCAGCTCCTTATTACCAAATTTCGATTGAAGAATATAAAAATTTACAAAAAATTATTCTTTCCTCTAAAGATAATCTTTTCAGCGAAGATGAAATTAATAAAATCTTTAACTTAACCGAAAAAGTTAAGAAGAGTTATCGATAAAAGAATTAAATAAGGAAAAGAAATGTTTTTTCTTGACTCAAAAAGCGGTGAAAAACATTTTGCTTTCCTGTTGCTGAAGTGGTGAAATTGGTAAACACGCCAGGTTCAGGGTCTGGTGAGCAATATGCTCTTAAGGGTTCGACTCCCTTCTTCAGCACCATATTTTTAGCCGACTTGTTCGGCTTTTTTTTATTTTGGGAATAAATCATTTTCAGAACGAAATTTTTTTATGTCCGCAAGAGAGAAAAAATGAAATTAAAAATAAGGCTTAATCAATTATCCTTTATAACAGCTTTGGCTGTTTCTGTTTTTTGCTTGGAAAGTTTTATTCCCAAACCTTTGCCTTTTTTGAAAATCGGTTTGGCAAACGTGCTTCTTTTGTCGTTGATAAAGTTGAATTTTTACAAGGAAGTTTACTTAGTTTCAATCTGCAAATCTCTTATCGGAGCTTCGTTGCTGGGTTTAATTTTTTCCCCGACTTTTATTTTGTCGATTTTCGGTTCTTTGGCGAGTATTTCGATAATGCTGATTTTCAGAAAGATGAATATAAATTTCAGTACCGTCGGCATAAGCATTGCCGGATCTGTAACGCATCTTTTAACTCAACTTTTTATTATGAATTATTTCATCCTCAAAACCGATAAAATCTTTTATTTGACTCCGTATCTTATTTTACTCGGTCTGGTTACCGGGACTGTTACGGGATATATTACCCTGCTGTTTTTCCCTTATATAAAAAAAAGCTTGCTTCAAACAGCTTGAATTTCAAAACATCCTTGCGATAAAAATTACGATGAAATTATTCGTTATCTGATTTTAACCCGTAAAAATAAAATTGCGAGAATATATGACACGATTAACATTAAAAATATTCCTATGGCTTTTTGCCTGCCTGCTTTTCTGCATTTCGGCAGGTTTGGGACTGATGTATTATTATGAAGACGAACTTCCGCCTCTGAGCGAATTGCAACATTACGATATGAGCGCCGGATCTGAAGTTTATGACATAAACGACAATTTAATTCATACTTTTGCTTTTGAAAAACGCAACTTAATCAAAGTAAAGGAGTTGCCTCCTTATGTGATTTCCGCTTTGCTGGCAACCGAAGATGTTCGTTTTTTTGATCATTGGGGATTGGATCAAACCGGTTTTCTCAGAGCATTTGCAAGCAATATAAAAAATTTAAGTTTCAGTCAGGGCGCCAGTACCATTACTCAACAATTGGCAAGAAACATGTTTTTGACCACGGATAAAAAAATTGCTCGCAAAATAAAGGAGTTGGTGCTTGCCATAAGAATAGAACAGCATTATTCCAAAGAAGAAATTTTGGAAATGTATTTCAATAAAGTTCTTTTCGGCATCGGAATTTACGGAATTCAAGCTGCTTCTCAAAGATATTTCGGCAAAGATGCCAAAGATTTAACTTTACCCGAAGGAGCTCTTATTGTCGGAATTACTCAGCTTCCGGGAGCTTATTATCCGATTCGCCATCCGGAGCGTTCCGTTAAACGTCGCAATATCGTTCTTTCCAGAATGCTTGCCGAAGAAGTTATTACAAAAGAAGAATACGAAGAAGCTGTCCAAACGCCTCTGGTGTTGTATAAAGATAAAACCAATTACAAGGCTGCCGACTATTTTACCGAACATGTAAGAATCATTTTGGAGAAAAAATACGGAACAAAGCAATTATTTGCCGGAGGAATGAAAATTTATACAACCATTGACATGGATTTGCAACAATATGCTGACTCTGTTTTGAACAGACATCTGACAAAATTTGAAGAAAAAAATAATTATGAAGTGCAATATTCTCATTTTCCTCAAGATACATCCGACTTTAAGACCGAATATGTGCAGGGAGCTGTTTTTGCCGTCGATCCGGAAACAGGTTATGTTCCGCTAATGATCGGGGGACGTAATTTTAATCACAGCAAGTGGAACAGAATAATCAGGGCAAAGAGGCAACCGGGATCAAGTTTTAAACCTTTAATTTATTCTTCCGCTCTGGAAAGCGGTTATACTCCTGCAACCGTAATTGAAGATCAACCTTTGATTTATGTTGAATCTGATACTGTTTATTGGCAACCCAATAATTATTCTTATAAGTTTTCCGGTTATACCAGGATGAGAGAAGCTTTGAAATATTCCAGAAATATCTATGCCATTAAAATGCTTACCGACATCGGTCCGGTAAAAGCAGTGAGAATGGCAAAACGTTTCGGCTTATCTACTAAAATTTATCCTGTTTTTTCTCTTGCCGCAGGCACCTGCGAAGTTTATCCTTGGGAGCTGATTTCTTCTTATACCGCTTTTGCCGGAGGAGGCGAGAGAGTTAATCCGGTTTATATCAGAAGAGTGGAAGACGCAAACGGGAATATTTTGGAAGTTGCCGAAATCGAAAAAATAAAAGTTTTGGAACCTAAGACTGCTTATTTGATGGCAAATCTTATGAAATCCGTAATTGAAGAAGGAACCGGAGCCGGGGTTAAATGGCGAGGATATAAATGGCCTGGAGCAGGGAAAACCGGAACAACCGATGATTTCAATGATGCTTGGTTTATAGGTTATAATAGAAAAATGGTTCTTGGAGTTTGGGTCGGATTCGATGAAAACAAGACTCTGGGCAAGGGACAATCGGGAGCTGTGGCAGCTTTGCCGGTGTGGCCTAAAATAATGAAATACGCTATGGAAAAAGACGCTCCCAAGAACAGATTAGGACGAGCTGTCATAAATTCCGATGATTTGGATTTTGAAATGCCTGCCGGCATCATTACCGAAAAAATATCAAAAGAGACCGGATTGTTGCCGAAGAGTGTTCTTGATGAAACCCTGACCGAATATTTTATTGCCGGAACGGAACCTACTCCTCTTATGGATACTTTGCGTTACAACTTTATTCCGACCATATACAAACCTATGGACGGCGATACTTTATATTTTGATATGGGCGGAACATTGCCGGAAAATTTGGCAGCAGATTCGGCTTGGGCTGATTCATTTATGGTGAATTTGGAAGATAAAACCGTTATTTCCGTTGATTCGCTCAGAAAACATTGGAATGGAATAAAATGATAATTTGGTTTGCGATAATTACAGTTGCTTTTGCAATTTACCTTTATTACATGTTTATTTTTTATTCGGGTTTGAAAACAGTTAATCAAACAGTCAGCAATAAAAAACCGTTTGTTTCCGTAGTGGTTGCCGCACGAAACGAAGAACGAAATATTACCGCTTTATTGACAACTTTGGTTAATCAGTCTTATTCCGAAAAGTTTTATGAAGTGATTATTGTTGATGATGATTCAACGGATAATACTCGAAATATTGTCGAATTTTTTTCAGAGAAATTTTCTTTTGTAAAATATCAAAAAGTAAAAGACAGAGAAAAAGCTGTTTCTCCCAAAAAAAATGCCTTGGGACAAGGAATAGAGGCGGCAAAAGGAGAAATTATTCTTTCGGTTGATGCGGATTGCATGGTCAAGGAGCATTGGATTGCTTCCGCAGTTGCATCTTTTACCGAAGATGTTCAAATGTCGGCAGGATTCTCCGAAACAAATATATCGGATTGGTCAAAAAGCAGTTTTACTCAAAAATTCGAGTTTATGGATTTTGTTATAATGTTCGGATGTTCTGCCGGAGGTATTGCTCAAGGTAAATATTTTTCCTGTTCCGGGCAAAACATTGCTTACAGAAAATCGGCTTTTATGAAAGTCGGAGGATTCTCCAAAATATCTCATATTTTATCGGGAGACGATGTTAATCTTATGCAATTATTCAGAAAAGCCGGCATGAAGATAAGGTTTAATTTTTCTCCTCGCAATTATGTTGTTACCAAACCGATTGAAGGACTTCCTCAATTTATAAATCAGCGCAGCAGATGGGCTTCCAACACAAAATATCAATTAGGACTTAATCCTGAGTTTTTCATTTATCTTGCCTCAGCTCTCATTTTGGAGTTTTCATCCTGGAGTATGCTTTTTTTTGATTGGAAAATCGCTCTTTGTCTGCTTGCCGTAAAAGCTTTATCAGAATATAATTTCGTCAAAAAAACAGTTGAGAAATTTTCTGTGCCTGAAGAAAGAATAAAATTCTTTCCGAGTTGGTTTATAACTCGACCTTTTTATTATCTTGCTGTGGCTGTCCCCGGACAACTTAATCTTTTCTCGTGGCGTGGGAGACGATAAATAGCCGATTTTTCTGATATTTTTTATCTCTTCAATAATTCAGGCTGGCGAAAAAGGCTTTTATTGTTTTTTCAGTTTATTTTCGGCAAGTTTTTTTATTTTATCCGTATATTCTTTTGTTTTATCCAATCCTGTATCTCTGAATACGATAATTTGATTTTTAAGTTTGTCTTCAATTATTTTGAAAGGAGCCGACAAATTTTTTTTAATTAAATTGAGCTTGTAAACAGCTAGAGCCGATGCTCCCAAAAATAACATCCCGAATATAGTCTTAAATAAGATTTTAACTCTTTTTAACAAACGTTTTCTTCTGAACATTTTATTCAGTTTTGTTTCCAAATTATCCAATTTATTTTTGATGTTTTCAAGGTAATTGTCAATAGTCGTTTTACCTGATTGTATTTTCATGCTTAAATCATGATTCGTCTTGGTATTTTCCTTAATCAGATTTTTTAATTCTTCGATGTTTTTTGAAACTGATTCGGAAAGTTTATCTAATTTTTTCTCAGTTGCTTTTTGCTTTTTCAGTAATTTGCTTATTTCTTCCGGTTGATTTTGCATTTTTTTCTCCCTTTATGTTTTTTGTTTGTGTCTATCTGAATACTGATTTTGTCAACCTTTTTTGAAATGTTTATAAACGATAAAAATTGCATAAATGACGGGAAGATAAGTTTACCCAAAAATTTTATAAATATTTTCACATAGATAATGTATATTAAAATATAAGATTAGATTTTGTTACAGTCCTTAGAATAAAAAAAATAATAGATTTATAAGGGATGGAAATAATCTGGAATTAGAAGATATTATAAACTCTATATACAAAAGATGATTTTTCTGTTAAAGAAAGATATAAAGAATTAAGGAATCAAAGAAAATTGAAAACGCAAAATTTTAAAAATTTGATCTGAATACCCAATGACCCGATTAAGGGGATTTATAAAAAAATCTTGCCAAACCGGCGAATGCTTTGAAATGAGTCTCGATTCATCTTTTTATGAATAAAAATTATTTTAATTATGAGAATATAGGAGGATTTAATGTTTCAAAAAAAATCGTTTTGGCTGATTTTTTCACTTATGTTCATATTAAGTGTTATTTTTGTGTTGAAGAATTTTCGGGTTGTGATGCCGGTCATAGATTTAAAAATATCTATGGATCGTATCGAGGCTCTGGATAAATCTCGAAAGATTGCATTCGAACTGGGAATAGGACCCGACAATTATAAAGATGTTGCCGTTTTCGAACATTCCGGTTCGATACAAAATTATATTGAACTTGATGGAGGCGGTGTTGATTCTTATAAAAAATTATTGCAGAGCGATTACTTTTTTCCTTATTTTTGGAAAGTAAGACATTTTAATCCGGGGCAAAAACACGAAGCCTTGTTTTATTATTCTCCCGACGGCAAAAAAATAGGTTTTGAAGAAAAGCTGTCGGAAGATTTGCTGTTGCCAGAAATAAGCGAAGAAGAAGCTTTGGCATTGGCTGAGAAATCTTTCGGGGAATGGAACTTGAAATTTTCGGATTATGAACTTATCGAAAAGTCAAAGTCAATTTCTCTGAGCGGAAGAGTTGACAGATTTTATACTTACGAACATAAAACACGAGACTTCAAGGAGGCTCGTTTCAGACAAAAAGTTTCTGTAAGCGGCAATAAACTTACCGGATTCTCTCAAAAAACCGAAATACCCGAAAGTTTTTTTACTCGTTACAAAGAAATGCGTTCCTTGAACAATCTGATTGCTCAGTTTGCTCAAGTCGGCTTGGCTGTTTTGTACGGGTTGGGCGGAATTTTATTCGGTATTTTCTTTCTGATGAAGCAAAATTACATCTTATGGAAAAGAGGCGTTATTGCTGCCTTTATCGTTGCTTTGGCGGGATTTGCCGCCGGCTTTAATTACATGCCCGTTTCCTGGATTTATTATCGAACGGAATTATCCGAGTCAGCTTTTGTCATACAGATGATAATGAGCAATCTTGTTCAATTTATTGTTCAGTTTATCTATCTTTCTCTTACTTTTATCGCTGCCGAAAGTTTGACCAGAAAAGCATTCCCGAATCATGTCAGATTTTGGGATGTCTGGGGCAAAAAAAGCGGTTCAACAACTCATGTTCTGGGAAATACGCTTGCCGGTTATATGACTTCGGCATTGTCTTTAGTCTATATTCTCGGTTTTTATTTTATAACTAAAAAATATTTTCATTGGTGGAATCCGGCATCCATAGGGACTGATCCGAATACTATAGCTACTCTTTTTCCGTGGTTTTCCGCCATTGCAACCGCTCTTCATGCCGGTTTTTGGGAAGAATGTCTGTTCCGGGCGGTTCCGATTGCTTCTGCCGTTTTGATAGGACGAAAATTAGGTAAAGAAAAATTATGGTTAGGCATAGGTTTAGCTGTTCAGGCTTTGATTTTTGCCGCCGGACATGCCAATTATCCCGCACAGCCCTATTATGCGCGTTTGGTTGAGTTGATTATTCCGTCGATGTATTTTGCTTATTTGTATATGCGTCACGGATTATTGACGGGCATCATCATGCACTTTACCTTTGATGCCGTTTTGATGTCGTTCCCGATTTGGATAGTGAGCGGAAGCAAAGTTTTAACGTGGCGCATAATGTTTGTTGCGTTTCTTTTTATTCCTCTTTGGATTATTTTGATAAGAAGATTGCAAACAGGTAAATGGTCTCAAATCACCGAAGAAGAAAAAAACGGAACATGGATTCCTGAGAAATCAAAAGAGAATGAGCCGGACACAGCAGTTTCTGACGCAAGCTATAACATTGTAACCGCTAAAATTATCTCGGTTGCGGGAATTATTTCTTTTATAATTTTGGTCTTCATTATTCCTTACGCTTCTGATTCCGATGTTTTAACCGTAACCGGGGAAGAAGCAATTTTGCGAGCGAAGGATGTCCTTAAAGCTCAGGGAACCGAACTTGACGATACTTGGAAAACACAATCATCGGTTTTAAATGAGAATACTTATCAAGAAAAATTTATTTATAACGAGTTCGGAGCAAACAATTATACTGCTTTGAAAAATAAATTTTTACCGGGAACAAGCAGATCCGTTGCTTTTGTTAAGTTTTCCGAGAATGCCGAAGAACGTTCCGAAAAATATAAATTTGTTATCGGAAATAACGGAATTGTAAAGAGTTTTAATTATCATTTGCCTGAAAAAGTTGGAGTTCAGGATTACGGTAAAGAGGTTGCTTTGGAAAAGGCAATTATGGCTTTGGAAGATTTTTATCACCTTAAAAGCAGTGATTTAACTGAGAAAGAATATATTCCTCGCAAGCTTCCGGGTCGTATTGAACACAAGTTTACTTTTAAGGATACGGTAAACTTTAATTTGCCGAAAGGGGAATTGAATTATACGGTAACCGTTATCGGCGATAAACCCTTTGAAATCAAAAAAGAAGTTTTTGCGCCGGAAAACTGGAAACGTGAGTTTAAAGCAAAAACCGTTTTGACAGAGCTTTTCGTCTATGCGATGGGATTATTTAAATTTTTATTATGGATTGTCGGTATAATTTTTGCCGTAATTTTTTTCAGCAAAGGTAAATTTAACAAACGAATTTTTATTCTGTCTTTCTTTTTCCTGGCGGCAGTGAATATTTTGAGCGAGATTTTAGCTGCTCCCGAAACTTTCTCTGACTTCAATACTGCGGTTCCTCTCGGCAGACAAATTATTTCTTCTGTTGCGCAATTGTCTTTGAGCATTGTTTTTAAGTCAGGATTTGCTTCTCTTATTCTCGGATGGTTTTTTGCCGAAAAATCCTCTAAACGAAAAAATTTCGGAGTTATCACAGATATGGAAGCCGGTTTAATAATGACAAATATTTTTTACCTGGGATTAAAATTTATTCCGAGTACGGAACCGGCATTGACAGACATAAGTGAATTTGCCGGATATATGCCGGTTCTCGAGGGCATTCTTCTTTCTGTATCGGCATATTTTTCTTATCTGGTTCCTTTTGCTGTTGCGGTTAAGACGGTTGAATATATTTCCGACAATTGGACAAAACGAATCAACTTGACTGTATTTACTGTTTTCCTGATGTCGTTCTTCCTGTGCGGAAACATTATGCTGAAATCTCCCGGAATTAATGTTTACCTGATTTGGACGGTGCTTTCGTTGATTTTCGGTATTTTCTCCGTATTTATTTTGAAAAATTATATCAGATATTCTAAATATTCCGTTTTGATGATCGTTGCTGTTCCGGTTATGCTTAAAATCATGCTCAAAGGATATTATAATTTGTATCCCGGAGCGATTGTTTCTTCGTCAGCATCGATAATTGTCATTTCGGTTATTATTTACTTTATCGGGAAAATTACCTGGAAAGAAGTTTAATCGGGAAAAAGGGAGAAAATTATGAAAATATTATCATCCGTAATTGCGTTAGCGGCAATCGGAGCAATGCTTGCCGGAACAGGTTGTTCTTTAAACAAAAAAAAGGAAAATAAAACAATGGAAAAGAAAGTTGAAGCAAAAGAAAATATCGTACAAACCGATACGGGTTTAAAATATGAAATTGTAAAAGAAGGAAAAGGTTTTGCAGCCGAAAAAGGAGACGGCGTAACGGTTCATTATACCGGTTGGCTGACAGACGGCAAGAAATTTGACAGTTCTAAAGACAGAAACAAACCGTTTCAATTTGTCTTGGGTCAAGGTCGAGTCATAAAAGGCTGGGATGAAGGCGTTGCCGGAATGCGCGAAGGCGAAATCAGAATTCTTTACATTCCTTATTATCTTGCTTACGGAGAACGCGGAGCAGGAGGAGTTATTCCGCCTAAAGCTGACCTTAAATTTGAAGTGGAATTGCTTAAAATAAATTAATTTGAGATTAAAGACGGCATTTTTTGTGTCGTCTTATTTTATTTTAAAGTTATGATTTTCGGAGGTTAAATGATTTTAATAAAAACACCTGAAGAAATAGAAAAAATGAGAAAAGTCGGACGTTTAGCGGGAGATTTGCTGGATTTTTTGACTCCTTACGTTCAGGAAGGCATTTCCACCCTGGAATTAAATGATTTAGCTGAAAATTTTACGCAAAGTCACGGAGCAATATCGGCTCCTTTGAACTATAACGGATTCCCGAAAAGTATTTGCACGTCAATAAATAACGTTGTTTGTCATGGAATCCCTTCGGCTGATGATGTATTGAGAGGCGGAGACATAGTCAATATTGACGTTACATTGATTTTGGACGGTTATCACGGCGATACCTCCAGAACTTTTATGATCGGAAACGTTGATCCCGAAATAAAAAAATTGGTGGAAATGACAGAAAAAGCGATGTATCGCGGCATTGATGCCGTTAAGCCGAAAGCCATGCTCTCAGACATAGGAAAAACCATCGAAAAATTTTTGAAAAAATATCGTTACGGAATTGTGGAAGAGTATTGCGGACACGGAATAGGGAAAGATTTTCACGAAGAACCTCATGTTTTACACAAATATTCTCCGCACAACAGAATAAAACTTAAACCCGGTATGATATTTACGATTGAACCCATGATAAATATGGGGAAGAGCGGAAGAATAAAAACTTCAGATATTGACGGATGGACGGTTACCACAACCGACGGTAAGCCGAGCGCTCAATTTGAACATACGGTTTTGGTAACGGAATCAGGACATGAAATCTTGACTTACTCGACAAAACAAATAAAAGAAATTTTCGGGAAATAACAGATATTTAAAACGATATTGCGTTTATTTATTCTGTTTTATTTCGAGTTGAAACTGACTGTTTTTATTAATTGACAGGCTAAAGGTTTTCAAAAAAATTGCTAAAAAAAATCATGATTTATACTTATCTTATTGATGATTTTTAACCTTTGAAAACTTGAGCAAATAAATCTTTTTTCTCTGAAAATAATTCAAAATATGATTATTTTTTCAGCAGTCGGGAGTTATAATGGATAAAAAAGCTATCGGTATTTTTGATTCGGGAGTAGGCGGACTTACCGTTTTTAAAGAAATAAGAAAACAATTTCCGAACGAAGATATTATTTATTTCGGCGATACGGCTCGTCTTCCTTACGGTCCTAAATCTCGCCGTACGATAATTGAATATTCTTTGCAAAATGCCTCTTTTTTGGTTCAGCAGCAGGTTAAAATTATTATTATTGCCTGCAATACCGCTTCTTCGGTTGCTCTTGATATTTTGAAACAGACTTTGGATATTCCGGTAATAGGGGTAATAGAACCGGGTTCTTTGGCAGCCGTAAACGCATCAAAAAACAAAAAAATAGGCGTAATCGGAACTTCCGGAACCATTAAAAGCATGGCATACGAAAAAGAAATCAGAAGACTCAGCTCAGAAGTTACTATCATGAGTCGAGCTTGTCCTTTGCTGGTTTCTCTCGCAGAAGAAGGATGGCTTGATCATAAAGCTACGGAATTGATTATTTCCGAATATTTGGAAGATTTTAAAAATATTGATATCGACACCTTGGTTTTGGGGTGTACTCATTATCCCATCTTAAAAAAAGCCGTCGGCAAATTTTTTGACAATAAAATAAATCTTATCGACAGCGCAGAAGCAATTTCGGAAGTTCTGAAAGAAATATTGCCCGAACCGGAAATATCCGGAGAGGGAAAAGACAATTTTTACGTCAGCGATAATGAAGAAAAATTTATAAATACGGCAAATATAATTTTGGGAAAAGAAATATCCGCTTTGAATCGGGTAGTTTTAGGAAAATCATGGTTGGTTGACAGTCGTTGACGCGGCTTGCCTTATAATCGTCATTAAAAATTAAAATAACTACATAAAACGGGAAGAATTATGAGTAAACACATTTTTGTTATAGGCGGTGTATTGTCATCGCTCGGAAAGGGAATAGCTTCGTCTTCAATCGGTTTTTTGCTTAAAAATATGGGGTACAAAGTTGTTATGCAGAAGCTTGATCCTTATTTAAACGTTGACCCCGGGACAATGAGTCCTTTTCAGCACGGCGAGGTTTTTGTTACGGATGACGGTGCCGAAACAGACCTTGATTTGGGGCATTACGAAAGATTTATCGGACGCGCTTTGAATAAAAATTCCAATGCTACTTCCGGACAAATTTATGAAAGAGTAATCAAGAACGAACGCAGGGGAGATTACTTGGGAAAAACTGTTCAGGTAATTCCTCACGTTACCAATGAAATTAAAAGACTTATCAGGATGATGGAAGAAGATAACGATTTTGTGCTTACCGAGATCGGCGGAACCGTCGGAGATATCGAAAGTCTTCCGTATCTGGAAGCAATCAGACAATTTATTCTGGAAGCCGGCTCGAGAAACTGTTTGGTCGTATTTCTTACTTATGTTCCGTATATTTCCGCTGCGGGAGAACTGAAAACCAAACCTAGTCAACATGCCACTACCAAGTTGCGAGAAATCGGTATCCAACCTGATATTTTATTGTGTCGATCCGAAAAATCTTTTGACGATGAAATTATCAATAAAATTGCCATGTTTACCAATGTGCCGAAGAATCACGTGTTTAATGCCATAGACGTAAAAAGTATTTATGAAATCCCTGTAATTTACCATGAAGCAAAAGTTGACGAGGTGATTTGTAATCATTTCGGCATAGAAAAACGTCCTTTTGATTTTTCAAATTGGAAAAAATTGATAGATCGAATTTATAATTCCGTCGATGAAGTCAGTATTGCCGTTTGCGGAAAATATGTAGAACATAAAGATGCTTATAAAAGCGTAGGCGAAGCTCTCATTCATGCCGCCGCTCACAATAATGCCAAGCTTAACGTTAAATGGATTGATTCTGAAAAAGCCGTCGATAAAAAATTTATTGAAGAAAACCTCAGTAACGTGAACGGAATTTTGGTTCCTGGCGGATTCGGAGTCAGAGGAATAGACGGTAAAATAGCCATTGCCGAATTTGCCAGAAAAAACAATATCCCGTTTTTCGGAATTTGTCTCGGAATGCAGGTTGCAGTAATAGAATTTGCCAAGAATGTCTGCGGTTTGGAAAATGCTTACAGCGCCGAGTTTGACGAAAGTTGCAAGAATCCGGTAATTTCTTTGATGGATGATCAGGTTTATATTGATAAAATAGGCGGAACAATGAGGCTGGGCGCCTATCCTTGCACTCTGCAAAAAGGCTCTTTGGCTGAAAAGATTTACGGTCAGAAAGATATTTCGGAAAGACATCGTCACCGTTATGAATTCAATAACAAATATCGCGATATTATCAATGAAAAAGGTATGCTTATTTCCGGAACAAGTCCGGATAATATGCTGGTTGAGATTGTCGAAATTCCGGAACATCCTTTCTATATAGCCGTACAATTCCATCCTGAGTTTAAATCAGGTCCCGATAATCCGCAACCTGTTTTCAGAGATTTTATTAAAGCTGCTCTGCAACATGCCGGTAAATGATAAAATTTGTTTTTTTTGCCCCGAAAGGGGCTTTTTTTATAAATGAAAAAACATCTTGGAAATCTTTTTGTTACTTTTCAAAACAGTAAAAATCAGAATATCTTTCATTCAGAGTAATATTTTTCTTGCCGAAAAGATTTGACCTTTCCCGTTTATTATCTCCCTTGACAATACTTGCATCTGTTTTCATTCGGTTCAGAGGTTTTATTATGATTTTACGAATGAAGTACAGAAGATCAATTTATATAAAACTGTTGTTTAAAGAAAATCTCTCGCGAGAGAGATGTTAATGCAAGGAGAAAAAAATGAAACGTATTATTTTTATTTTAATTATTATCCTTATTTGTTGTCAAGGATGCGTAAACAAAAAAAACAAAGATAAACTTATTGTAGGAATGGAATTGCAGTATCCGCCTTTTGAGATGTCTGACGAAAGCGGAAATCCTGTGGGAGTAAGCGTTGATTTCGCAAAAGAACTGGGAAAGTATCTTAATTGCGAAATAGAAATAAAAAATATTGCCTGGGCAGGGCTTATCCCTGCGTTGCAAACAGGTAAAACAGATATGATAATTTCATCTATGACAATTACCGATGAACGTAAAAAAGCCGTTGATTTTTCAATCCCTTATATAAGTGCCGGACTTACTCTTTTATTGTCTGAAAATTCATCGGCAAATACATTTGCAGACTTGAACGAAGACGGTAAAGTCGTTGCCGTAAAAATGGGAACCATCGGCGAAGAAAAGGCAAAAAAATATCTTCCTAAAGCAAAAATTCACAGATTTGAAGATGTTTCTGCCTGCGTGATGGAAGTTGCTCAGGGAAAAGCCGATGCTTTTATCTATGATGCTTTAACAGTATTCAGCAATCATAAAAAACATCCTGAAACAACTCGCATTAATCTTGAAGCCATTGAGGGTACGGAAGGATATTGGGGAATTGCCGTTAAAAAGGGAAACAAAGAATTGAAGCAGAAGATTGATGAATTTATTGCGGATTTCAGAAAAAATAACGGGTTTGATCCTATTTCCGATAAATATTTGAAAGAAATAAGATCTGTTTTCAAAGAAAATAATATTCCTTTCTTCTTTGATTTGGACGTTAAATAATTCTGAGGCATAAGGATTAGAACAGAGTATGAGATTTTTGAAAAAAATATCGAAAAATTTGATCATCTTGGATGAAGACACATCGAAAATCGTAAAGATTTTAAATTTGCTCTCGGTTTTTTTGTTGCTTGGTTTTATCTTTAACTTTGCTTTCCGAAAAATAAATTATAATTTTGACTGGGATGTTATTTGGCGTTTTCGTCGCAGCATCTCAAAAGGATTTTGGATGACTTTGCAATTGTCTTTTTTCAGTTTAATACTCAGTCTGATTATAGGAGTTCTGACCGCATTGTCTTCTCTTTCTAAAATATTGCCTCTGCGTTTCATCAGTAAAATTTATGTGGAATTTATAAGAGGAACTCCTTTGCTCGTTCAGATTTTGGTCTTTTATTACATTGTTGCCAATTCGATAAATCTTGATAACAGATTTGTTGCGGGGGTAGTCGTGATGTCTCTTTTTTCAGGAGCCTATATTGCCGAAATAATCAGAGCCGGAATAAAGAGTATTGCCGAAAGTCAGCTGGAAACGGCAAAATCTCTGGGGCTTACGGAGTATCAAACATACGTTTATGTTATTTTCCCTCAGGTTATTACAAGAACTCTTCCGCCTTTGGCAGGGCAATTTGCCTCTCTCATAAAAGATTCATCTTTGCTTTCAATCATTTCCGTGCATGAATTTACCATGGTTGCCAAAGAAATAAATTCTTCCACTTTTTCAACAATGGAAGCTTATTTGCCTCTGACTGTAGGCTATCTTATCCTTACTTTGCCTGTTTCCCGCTTTACCAAATATCTGGAAAGGAAATTCGCTTATGCATCTTAAAGTTAAAAATCTTGTGAAATCATTTGATGACGTAAATGTTTTAAATGATTTAAATATTGATCTTAACGGTAAAAAATCCATTGCGATAATCGGCGCTTCCGGAAGCGGCAAAACTACTTTTTTGAGAATTTTAGCCGGCTTGGAAAGACCGGATTCGGGAGAGATTTACCTCAATGATCATATCGTTGATTTTCATGCCAAAAAACTGAGGTCATATCGAAAAAGCATCGGAATGGTCTTTCAGGCTTATAATTTATTCCCTCATTTGACAGCTTGCGAAAATATTATGTTGCCTTTGGTGAAGGTTCACGGATATGACAAGAAAGAGGCATGTCAAATTGCTGAGGATTTACTGTTGAGATTTAATTTATCGGAACATTCCGGCAAGAAAGCGGCTGAGCTTTCCGGAGGTCAGAAGCAGAGAATTGCATTGTGCCGAGCCGTGGCAATCAAACCGAAAGTTTTATTTTTGGATGAACCTACGTCTGCCTTGGATCCTGAATTTACATCGGAAGTTTTGAGATTAGTGGAAGAGTTGAGGAAAGAGGGTATTGAGCTTGTAATGATTACTCATGAAATGGGTTTTGCTTATAACATGGCGGATCATATCCTGTTTATGGATGAAGGAAAAATTTTGGAAGAAGGAACGCCTGCTGAAATTTTTAACAGCAGTAATCCCAGAGTAAAAAAGTTTTTCTCTGATATTTTACAGTATGAAATAGATTAAACTGTATCGTAAATGATAAAAATTTTTTGACAGAATAACCGAAAAATTAAATTTAACCTGTTTTTTTAGAATTTAAATTAAAAGATTGGAGATATTAATGAATATACTTATTACGGGAGGAGCCGGATTTATCGGTTCTCATCTATCTGAAAAATTATTGAAGGAAGGCAATAACGTAACCATTATAGACAATCTTTCCACGGGAAGTTTCGAAAATATAGAGCATCTGGTTCACAATAAAAATTTTAAGTATCATATTGATTCCGTTTTACATAAAGATATTATGGAAAAATTAGTTTCTCAATGTGATCAAATATATCATTTGGCAGCTGCTGTCGGCGTGCAGTATATCATAGATAATCCTCTTTCTTCTCTTAAAACTAATATTACAGGTACGGAAAATGTTCTTGAATTGGCAAACAAATACAAGAAAAAGGTTCTTATTACTTCAACTTCCGAGATTTACGGAAAAAGCGATAAAGTTCCTTTTAAAGAAGAAGATGACAGATTATTGGGATCTACTCATATCTCAAGATGGAGTTACAGTTGCGGCAAGGCTATAGATGAATTTTTGGCTTTGGCATATTACAGAGAAAAGAAATTACCGGTTGTAATCGTTCGTTGTTTCAATACGGTAGGTCCTCGTCAAACAGGTCAATACGGAATGGTTATTCCTAAATTCGTGAAAAATGCTCTTTTGGATCATCCGATTACGGTTTTCGGAACAGGTAAACAAACCAGATGTTTCGGTGATGTGTGTGATGTAACCGACGGAATAATAAAACTTATGAATACTCCAAAAGCGGAAGGAGAAATTTTTAATATAGGTAACGATCAACCCGTATCAATTGAGGAATTGGCAAAGAAAATCAAGAAATTTACCGGCAGTAAGTCAAAAATTGAAATTTTGAAATATGAAGAAGCTTACGAAGAAGGTTTTGAAGATATGCTTCGCAGACAACCTGATTTGTCAAAAATAAAAAAATATATCGATTACAAACCTAAGTACAGTTTGGACGATATTATAAAAAGGGTTGTTGAATTTTATGAGAAATAAATTATTGCTCGTTTTATTTCTGAGTTCTGTCTCGCTTCTGTTTTCCGTTGTTGCTGTAAACGAGAATCAGTATATAGTTAAAGCCGGCGATACTTTTTTTGTCCAATTTCCGGCTATTGATACGGTTACGGTTCAGGTTCCTGTCTTGGTAACGGGAAAAATAATGATTCCTTTGTTCAATATTACCGAAGAAATTGCCGGTCTTACCGCTGCGGAAGCCAAAACAAAGCTTGCTGAGAAGTTGAGTGAAGGAAGGAAAAATCCTCCGGAATTTGTTTTTGAATTAGCTTATCTTTCTCCTTTCAGTTATCACTTATCGGGAGCGGTGAATATGCCGGGAGAATTTGAATCTGAATATCCTCTCTCTCTTTATCAGGCTTTGATGTTGGGAAAAGGAAGAGTTTCGTCCGCAAGCTCCAAAATTACCGTAATTAACGGAAAAAGAAAGAATGTTTACGATATTAATAAATATCTGCTTGAAGGAGATTTGACGCAAAATCCTGTTGTTAACTCCGGAGACGTAATTGTTGTCGATTATGCCAAAGAGGTTGTTCAGGTTTTTGTTAATAACGATACTGTTTCTGTGGCAAGAAATTTTGAAACTGAACCGGGAGACAAAGTAAAAAATATTATTGCTAAATTGTCTTATAAAGGCTTTAAGCTTGATTTCAATAAGATAATCGTCGAGCATGACGGAGTTCAATTTAAAGCTGAAGAAGAAACGGAAGTTTTTCCCGAGGATAAAATTTATCTATCTACTCTTGATTCTTATGTTTATGTTATCGGAGAAGTTAAAACTCCCGGCAGAATACCTTACAAAGCAGGTAAAAATGCTCAATATTATGTCGATAATGCCGAAGGTTATATTATGGAATCAAAAGAATTTAAGCTTTATCTGATAAGAGACGGCAAGAAGAAAAAATATTCAGGACAGACTCTTTATCCCGGCGAAACAATTCTGGTTGAAGATGATTTCTGGGCATTTACTTCTCACATTTTAAAACCTGTCGGGATGTTGGCATCCATTATTTCCACAGCTATTCTAGTTTATAAAAATATTTAAAATCAGATTTTTCATAAAACCGTTTGGAGGTTGTAATGAAAGTACCTTTATTGGATTTGAGTCTTCAAAACAATCCTGTATTGGATGAAATAAAAGAAGAAATAGAAAAAGTTTACTCTTCTCATCATTATATTCTCGGCTCTCAGGTAAGAGAATTTGAAGAAGATATGGAGAAATTTTTGGGAATTAAGCATGCAATAGGATGCGCCAGCGGTTCTGATGCCCTTATTTTGGCTTTGCTTGCCTGCGGAATAAAAGAAGGCGATGAAGTCATTACTGTTTCGTTTACTTTTTTTGCTTCTGTTTCCGCCATTCACAGAATCGGGGCAAAACCTGTTTTAGTTGATATTGATTACGATACATTTAATATTGATCCTGATGAAATTCGCAAAGCAATTACCTGTAAAACAAAAGCAATCATGCCTGTTCATTTATTCGGACAACCGGCGGATACCGACAAAATTAAAAAGATTGCCGAAGAATATAACCTTAAAATTATTGAAGATACTGCTCAGGGAATCGGCGGAAAGTTCTCCGGTAAATTTGCCGGTACAATCGGCGATGTCGGTACTCTTTCTTTCTTTCCCAGTAAGAATCTCGGAGCTATGGGAGACGGAGGGATGTGCTTGACCGATGATGACGAAACAGCGTTAAAACTTCGTAAATTAAGAGTTCACGGAGAGTATAAAAAATATCATCATAATCAAGTAGGACTTAATTCCCGTTTGGATACGATTCAGGCTGCTGTCTTGAAAATTAAACTTAAATATCTGAACAAGTGGACTGCAATGAGAAAAGAAAACGGAGCTTTTTACAATGAACATTTGGCGGGAATACCTGAAGTTAAAATCCCCTTTATTCACGAAAAAGCCGAAACCGTATATAATCAATACACGCTTAAAGTTGAACGCAGAGACGAATTGATGCGTTATTTGCAGGAAAACGGAATCGGTTGCGCAATTTATTATCCTCTTCCTTTGCATTTGCAGGAATGTTTTGCCGATTTAGGATACCGAAAAGGCGATTTCCCGAACTCCGAAAAAGTTGCAGACTCGGTTTTATCGATTCCGATTTATTCCGAGTTAACAGAAGATCAAAAATATTATGTTGTCGAAAAAATTAAATCTTTCTATAAATAAAGGTGGCTTATGAATATTATTGTTGGAATTAAACAAGTACCGGATACTGCTGAAATTAAAATAGACCCCGCTACGAATACATTGATTAGAGAAGGTGTCGAAAGTATCCTCAATCCTTTTGATTTGTATGCAATTGAAGAAGCTGTACGTTTAAAGGAAAAATACGGCGGAAAAGTTATCGTCGTCAGCATGGGACCTCCTCAAGTCGAATCTGCTTTGAGAGAAGCCGTATCCATGGGAGCGGACGAAATGATTCTTTTATCTGACAGAAAATTTGCCGGAGCAGATACTTGGGCTACTTCTTACGTTATAGCCAAAGCAATCGAAAAAATCGGTGATTATGATCTTATTTTTACGGGGCAACAGGCAATTGACGGTGATACGGCGCAAGTCGGTCCCGGAGTTGCTGCTCATCTGGATATTCCTCAAGTTTGTTTTGTCAGCGAAATTGAAGATGTACAAGAAAATAAACTGACCGTTAAACGACTTATGGATGACGGATATGATCGTTTGGAAGTTGAAATGCCGGTTCTTTTTTCGGTGGTTAAAGAAATAAACGAACCGAGATTGCCTTCATTAAGAGGCAAAAGAACGGCAAAGAAAGCGTCTCTTACCGTCTGGACTTCGGATGACTTAGGAACGGAAGAAGCCAAGATAGGATTGAACGGTTCGCCTACTCAAGTCGTAAAAATATTTACTCCCGATTTAAATAAAGCCGGAGAAAAGATCGAAGTTTCAGCCGAAGAATCGGCTGTTGCTTTCGTCAATAAATTGAAAGAATTGGGTAAATAATTTATTCTTAATTAATACTTTAAGACGTTGTTTTTTGCAACGTCTGTTTTTTTAGGAGCAGTTATGCTTAAATTTCCCGAAATACAGCCTCATATATTAAAATTGGGATTTTTGGAAATTCGTTGGTACGGGTTGTTATATATTGTCAGTTTTTTTATAGGATTTTTTTTCGTTAAAAAAAATTTTGCTTACAGAGGAATAAAAATATCCAAAAAAGATTATGAAGATTTACTTTTTTATATAATGATGGGAGTCGTCCTGGGCGGAAGAATGGGTTACATATTGTTTTACAATTTAGGATATTATTTTAGTCATCCTTTGCATGTTTTTTATGTTTGGCAGGGCGGAATGTCCTTTCACGGCGGAGCTTTGGGGGCGATAATTATCGCTTACTTTTTTTGTCGAAAAAAGGGATTTCGTTTTTTGCAGATTGCGGATCCGGTAATGCCTTTTATTGCAATCGGTTTAGGTTTGGGGCGACTCGGAAATTTCATTAATGCCGAATTATGGGGAAGAGTTACAACCTTACCGTGGGGTATGGTTTTCCCAAACTCAGACGGTCTTCCCAGACATCCTTCCCAATTGTACGAATTATTTTTGGAAGGCATAGTTTTGACGATAATTTCACAAATTATGGTTATGAAGAAAGTAAAAGAAGGTTTGGTTTTCTGGAATTTTCTGGGATTATACGGAATTTTCAGATTTATCGTTGAATTTTTCAGGGAACCTGACGAACATCTGGGATTTTTATTTCTCGGACTTACGATGGGACAGATTTTGAGTTCGGTTATGATTATTTCTGCCCTAATCTTTATCGGAATAATTTCCGGTTCCGGAAAAGATGAAAATTTATCCGGTTCATGATATTTTTTACGCCCTTTTGAAGGGCGTTTTTTATTTGAAAATTTTATAACAATCTTTTGTTAATATCCGTATCGCAAATATAACTGTAAGATACTCTTATTAGTCTACATAATTGTTTAAACTGTCCTGCGTTTTTGCTGATCATAATTTATTTTTTTATTTATTTCTCGTCAAAATATTTTTATAATATTAATGTGGTTTTTTACGGATTATTGTTTCCCGTAAAATTATCTTGACACAGGTATATATATAAATAGCCAAACATTATTAATGTTACATTAAAAGAGGAGAAAAAATGAATATTCGCAATAAACTTATGCTTGGCTTTTTGATTTCTGTAATTACCCCTATAGTATTGCTTTGCATCATTACCGGAAATAATATCAAAAAAGATTCTCTCAGAGACTTTTATGAATACACACATTCAGAACTTTCTGTTATCGAGAAATCATTATCTATATTTATGGACGATATCAAAGAAAATTCCGTTATGTTGGCAAAGTTTCCGGATGTACTTAACATTAATAGAGACATGACCTCATTTATAAACGAAAAATCAAGTAAAACAATGGCTGATTTCAGCAGAGGTCTTGACGAACAGCGAATAGTTAATTTTTTAAATACCGTAAAAATAAGTCATAAAAATTATGTAGAAGTATATATGGGAACAAAGTTCGGCAGTTTTATTGATGGCGACAAAAGCTTAAAAATCCCTGCCGGATTTGATCCCAGAGTGAGACCTTGGTATAAGAAATCTCTTCTTACCCCGAATAAACCGTCTTTGACTAAAGCTTATCAATCTTTTACGGGAGAAGCAGTTGTTGCCGTCAGTCATGCAGTATCTGCAAAAGATAATGTAAAAGGTGTTATCGGTTTTGACGTAAGTTTGCATGATTTAACTAAATTTATCAGCAATATACGGATCGGTAAAACAGGATATGTCATGCTTATTCAGGATGACGGCGTGATTCTTGCCGATCCCGGACATGATGATACAGGATTTAAAAAACTTGAAGAAACC
>PDOO01000008.1 GCA_002742885.1 Candidatus Cloacimonadota bacterium | reverse complement strand
AGATGAGTTAACATATACTTATTCGGGAAATACGAATATTCAGGTTTCAATCGATGCAGTTACTTCTGTTGTAACCTTTACTCCCGATGCAAATTGGTTCGGAAGCGAAACAATTGTATTTACCGCAACCGACCAAAATAATGCCCAGGCAAGCGATGATGTTGTCGTAACTGTTAACAGCGTTAATGATACGCCGGTCATAAATCTTCCTGCAAACTTTAGTTTTGCTGAAGATACATCATTGATTGAAGATTTTGGAGCTTATATTTCTGATAATGATGCGGACAATCTCAGTTTAATCATTTCCGGCAATACGGAAATTCAAGTTTCAATAGAAGATCTCTCGGTAACCTTTACAGCTTCCGAAAATTGGAACGGAACAGAAACGCTTACCTTTACCGTGAACGATAATTCGGGAAGGGCGATTGCTTCTTCTGATGCAGACGTAACGGTTACCCCTGTCAATGATGCTCCTGTTGTTGTTTCTCCTTTGGTTGATTTCAGCATGGATGAAGATACGACGGATAACAGTATTATTCTGAATAATGTATTTACTGATGCGGATCTTCCTTACGGAGATGAGTTAACTTATTCTTATTCCGGAAATACTCATATTCAGTTTTCAATTGATGCAGTTACTTCTGTTGTAACTGTTACTCCCGATGAGAATTGGTTCGGAAGCGAGACAATCGTATTTACTGCAACCGATCAAAATAATGCCCAGGCAAGCGATGATGTTATAATAACTGTTAACAGCGTTAATGATACGCCTGTTATAAATCTTCCTGCAAACTTTAGCTTTGCTGAAGATACATCATTGATTGAATATTTAGGTGTTTATATGTCCGATAATGATGCGGACGACCTTAGTTTAAGCGTTTCCGGCAATACGGAAATTCAAGTTGCCATAAACGGTTTATCGGTAATATTATCAGCCTTAAATAATTGGAACGGAACGGAAACTCTTACCTTTACCGTAAACGATAACAGAGGAAAAGCGATTGCTTCTTCTGATACAGACGTAACGGTTACTCCTGTCAATGATGCTCCTGTTGTTGCTGTTCCTTTAGTTGATTTCAGCATGGATGAAGATACGACGGATAACAGTATTGTTTTGAATAATGTATTTACTGATTTTGATTTTCCTTACGGAGATGAGTTAACTTATTCTTATTCCGGAAATACTCATATTCAGGTTTCAATTGATGCAGTTACTTCTGTTGTAACTGTTACTCCTGATGAGAATTGGTTCGGAAGCGAAACAATCGTATTTACTGCAACTGATCAAAATAATGCTTCGGCAAGCGATGATGTTGTCGTAACCGTTAATAATATTAATGATGATCCTGTCCTGAATCTTCCGGCAAACTTTACTTTTGAGGAAGATACATCATTGTTTGAGTATTTTGGAGCTTATGTTTCCGATATTGATCCTGATGATCTTACTTTAAGCGTTTCCGGTAATACTGAAGTTCACGTTGCAATAGATGATTTATCGGTAACTTTTACAGCTTCCGAAAATTGGAACGGAACGGAAACTCTTACTTTTAGCGTAAATGACGGAAGAGGAAAAACAATTGTTTCCTCAGATACTGATGTAACTGTTACCGGCATTGCAGATACTCCTGTTGTTGTTTCTCCTTTGGTTGATTTCAGCATGGATGAAGATACGACGGATAACAGCATTGTATTGAATCAAGTATTTACCGATGCCGACCTCGCTTACGGAGACGAATTAACTTATTCTTATTCGGGTAATACTCATATCCAGATTTCAATTGATGCAGTTACTTCTGTTGTAACTCTTACTCCGGATGCAAATTGGTTTGGATCAGAAGCAATTATGTTTACCGCAACTGATCAAAACAATGCATCGATCAGCGATAATGTTATAGTAACGGTTAACAATGTTAATGATGATCCGATCGTAAATCTTCCCGAAAGCTTTACCGTTAATGAAGATGAAACTTTAACGGAAGATTTCGGAGCTTATATTTCAGATATTGATCCTGATGATCTTACTTTAACTGCCGAAGGAAATAATGATATTATTGTCGAGATAAATAATCTTTCAGTAACATTCAGCGCGCCTTCTGATTGGAACGGCTCGGAAATTATTACTTTTACGGTAAACGATAATGCAAGAAGAGCTTCGGTTTCTGCTGAGACGGAAGTAATCTTTGCGGCGATAAATGATGCTCCTAAAGTTGCCGAACCTTTAGTTGACATTGTTATGAACGAAGATACTGAAGACAAAAGCATTAATCTGAAGCAAACATTTATCGACATTGACGAAGGCGATGAATTGGAATTCAGCGTTTCCTCCAATATTCATATTGTTGTGAACATTGATCAACAAACAGGAGACGTAACGCTTATTCCGAATGAAAACTGGTTTGGAGTTGAGACAATCGTATTTACCGCAACCGATCAAAACAATGCGTCGGTAAGCGATGATGTCATGATAACGATTAACAACGTGAATGATGCTCCCGATGTAAATATCAATTCGACTGAACTGAACCGTGAAATGAATTTGGATGACATTGATTTCATTGATTTGAATGAAATCTTCAGCGATAATGAAGGTAACGACCTTATTTTCGGATTTAAAGAACCGAGAAGAAGAGGTTTCAATGAAGATGAAATATCTGCTTCAATAGACGGAAGCGTATTGAAATTGCAAACCGTTAACGGCTGGTACGGAGTAACAAGAGTTATTGTCTCTGCCAACGACGGAGAAGATGAAAATAATATGGCTTTTGCTACTTTCACCATTACAATTTCAAACGTCTATACGAATCCTGAGGTTTCATTAAATATTACAGCCATAGATTTCGGAACTGTCTTCGTTGATCATACTTCGGATATCAAAACACTGGCAATTGAGAATATCAGTATTGAACCGGTAATAACGGAAAAGATCGTTTCTCCGCCTGATTTTATGATAAGATTTAAAGGAGATGAGGAATGGAACAGTTCATTATCCGGCTTTACCATTGATCCTCAATCCGTTAAAGAAATTGAAGTTATCTTTACTCCGTCAAAGCAAGTTGATTATTCTGCAAATATAACTGTTAATTCAAATGCGGTAAATAATCCTTCTGTTGACGTAAGTTTGAAAGGTTCCACAAGAAATCCCGTACCGAATGCGTTTACTCCTAACGGAGACGGCAAAAATGACTTGTTTACCGTTTCAGCGGGCAATAACTTAATCGGAAACCTTAAAATGTATATTTATAATTCCGGAGGTAAAAAGATTAAAGAAATTTCGGCTCTAAACTCTTCAACCGTCAGTTGGGACGGTAAAGACGAAGATAACCGAAAATGTAAATCTTCTCCTTATCTCTACTATATTGAAAAAGACGGGTCTCGGATTATGCGCGGCAAAGTTTATCTGTTGAAATAGGGAGGTAATCATGAAAAAGTTAATATTAATAATAATACTTGGTCTTATTTGCGTATATTCATTTGCCTTTGAAGAGATAAATCCGGCTTTTGAAATGAGTGGTAAATACTTGCGTTTTTCATCTTTCAATGAAAGAAGTTTTAACGAATTTGATGATGGATTTAACCGTATAGCATTTTCTGTCGCAAAACCGAAATTTTACAAAAATTGGTCTCTTTCAACTGATTTTAAATTTTTCGGGGATGATATATACCAGAAGTTTAATTGGAATATAAGTCCGGCTTACACTTTTTACGATAAGTATGTGATTGCCGCTTCGTTCGGATTTATTAATAAAAGTATCGGAGCATCCGACTTAATATTCGGAGAAGAGGAATCGATAGAATCCGAAAGCGTAACAAAAGCTTCGGTCGGTTTGAGTATGCACGCTGATATTTGGAAGAATATTTCTTTTAAAATGAACACAATGTACTTGAACCAACCCAAATTAAGTTTTTTGGGAAGCGATGAGAAAGAAGATGTTTATTTGATGACAGGTCTGGATTGGAAAATAAATAAGCTTTATTCAGTCGGATTGTCATATAAAAATGAAGACAGACAGGATTATTTCAAACTTAATTTTGAAGCAAGATTTCCTTACCCTGAATTAAAACACAGAATTTCTGCAAGTTCGGAAAAGGTTACTTACAATCCGGTCTTCTCTTTCTTTAATTATTGGCAAGTCGGTTTGGGATATGATATCTATTATGACAGTAATTTGGGAAACCAGAATCTTGAATTGGATATAATATATGAATATCCCGGAAGCGAAACCCCTGTGATCAAAGTTTCTGAGCTCAACAATGATACGGAAGAACAAAATCTGTCTTTTGAAGTTACGGGAGCTTCTCGTTACAGAAATATTAATGTTAAATTGAATGATGAAGAAGTATTTCTCAAACAATATCTTTGGGATGATGACTGCAAGAAATTTGATATTCCGATTAAGTTAACTGCAACCAATAATCAGATAGAGATATCTGCCGTTTCGGTAAACGGAGAAACCTGCTCCGAAATAATTGACATTGATTTGAGCAGTTTAGCGATTGTTTCCGAACCTGAGCCTGTTATTCAAGATACGGTCGAAACCGAAGAAATTGTTGCGTCGGTTATTGAAGACAGCGTCGAGGTTGTAAAAGTTAAGCCTGAAGTTATTCACCAGGAACCGGTTATTACGGATATTGTTATTATAAGTATTCCGAAATCATATCGCAAAAACGGAAATGTTCCTTATCTTTATACCGTTAAAAAAGGCGATAATTTATGGAATATTGCAAAGAAAAAGAATGTCTTCGGCAATCCTTTTAAATGGGTTCAACTTGATTTGAAAAACGGATTGGTTATTAAGAATCCTGATCTTATATACCCGGGTCAAATAATCTATATTGAAAATAATTCCGTTTATGATGATTTTGTTGAAAAAACGGTTAAAAAAGGCGATAATATTTGGGATCTTTCTCATGAAATGGTTAAGGATATTAAAGATCGAGATATTTTGATTATGGCCAATAAAGAAACAATGAAAAGACCTGATATTATTCAACCCGGACAAAAGATAAGCTTTAAACTGTTTATCGTTAAATAGTCTGTAAATTAAATAAAAAACCGATCTTTATAAGGTCGGTTTTTTTTATTTGTATTTTAGATGATTTCAAGGCGGTATTTTTGGGTTTTCCGAAACTCTTTATCGTAAAGTCGGCGCGCTTTTCGGCAGGCTGGTTAAAAAAACTTGCGAATTTATCCGGGTATTTTTTTTTGGAGCTGTTTTTTTACGGTCAGTTTCAATCTGCGGTTTTAAGGGAGTGATTTAATTTATGAAAAATGTTTTATTGAGTATTTTACAGGAACAGGTTAAACCTGCAATGGGATGTACGGAACCGGTTGCCATAGCTATTGCATGCGCCAAAGCTGCGCGCGAATTAGGCGGAAAGGTGAGAAAAGTAGATGTATGTTTAAGTAAACCTTTCTTCAAAAATGCCGGATCCGTTTCGATACCTAATACCGGTGAAAAAGGAATTTTATTTTCAGCCGGTTTGGGAGCAGTTGCCGGAGATCCTGCATTGGAATTGGAAATTTTTAAAACCGTAACCGAAGAAGACTTGAAAACGGTTAGAGATTTAATTGATAATAATTGTGTTACAGCATCTTACAAAGATTCTCCCAGAGCTGTTTTGGTTGAAGCGAAAGTTGTTTCCGAAAACGGCGAGGCAATGGCAATCATTACCGGAAGCCATACAAATATTTCTTATTTGAGAGTTAATGATAAAATTTTAATCCAAGATGAAGTTAAAGATACAGTTCCTGTTCCGGGAGATTCTTTAAAAAAATATAAAATTAAGTATATCTTGGAAGAAGTTGAAAATATGCCCTATGACGAATTGAAGTTTCTTCTCGACGGGGTAGAAATGAATCGTAAGGTTGCCGAATACGGTTTGAATAATAAAACAGGTATCGGTATAGGTTTGGGGATGACGGCTCTTTTGAAAAAAAATATTTTGGGCAATGATATTGTTAATCGCGTAAAAGCTTACGTTGCTGCCGGAAGCGATTCTCGCATGGGCGGCGCTCCTTTACCGGTAATGACAAGTTGCGGAAGCGGCAATCAGGGTATTACGGTTATTTTGCCTCCTGCTTTGGTTGCGGAAGAAATAAATGCTCCGCTTGAAAAGAAAGCTCGAGCTGTTGCCATAAGCCATCTTATCAATGCTTACGTTAAATCTTACATGGGAAAATTATCGCCTGTTTGCGGTTGCGCGGTTTCTGCCGGATTAGGATGCGCGGCAGGGATAACTTATCTTATCGGCGGAACAATGAATCAATCTTTTGCCGCCATGAAAAGTATGTTGGCAAGTTTAAGCGGAATGTTCTGCGACGGCGCTAAAGGCACTTGCGCTTACAAACTTGAAACCGCAGCCGGAGAAGCTGTTATTTATTCTTATCTGGCTTTGGAAAATGTGGCAATAGACGGAGATCAGGGAATAGTGGATGATTCTTTGGAAAAATCAATTCAAAACTTGGAATTTATTTGTACTAAAAGCATGAATACGGTAGATGATTCTATGCTGAAAATAATAACCGACAGAATGAAGTAAAGGAGTAATAAAATGAAAAAAATTATAGCAACCGAAAAAGCGCCTAAAGCAGTAGGACCTTATTCTCAAGCAGTTATCGCCGGGGAAAATTTGTTTATTTCCGGTCAATTGCCTATAGATCCCGCAACCTCAAAATTCGTTTCGGAAGATGTTGCGGAACAAACTGAACAATGCCTTAAAAATATGGGAGAAATTCTTAAAGAAGCCGGCATGAATTATGACAATGTCGTTAAAACTACTGTTCTTCTGGCTGACATAAAAGATTTTGTTGCCATGAATGAAGTTTATGCCAAGTTTTTCACCGAAAATTTTCCTGCCAGAGCAGCTTTTCAGGTTGCCAATCTTCCTTTGGGAGCCCGAGTTGAAATTGAAGCCGTTGCTTATAAGGGCTAATAATTTTTCTTGTCAAACAGTTAAAAGCCGTTCGGAATGAACGGCTTTTTTTATAGAGAGATTGACGTAAATTTTTGCTTTTTTATTGATAACTTTTCATTAATCTGCTTTGAAAGTAAATCTTTCCGAAAAAATATGCTCCGGATGTATTTCTTTGAGTCCTTTGGCAAAGTCTGAAACATAGAAAGCGTTGTTGATTCGTTTTATTTCGATAATCTCTTCCTGAATTTTATCTGATTCGTTTAATTTTGCATTTTTCTTGTTTAAAGTCATGGTATCGTTTTCCGCCAAATAAACAAATGAGGTATTTTTTAAGGAAGTGAGATAATCCTTATTTTCAGGTTTATTTTCATATTGTTTATTCATGATTTCAACAAGTTTGAATGATATGCTGTTCATGAAGCGCGATACTTCAAATTTAAAAACATCGGCAAGACAAAAGCTTTTCAAATCAGAAATATTTTCTTTGTCTTTTTTTCTTTTTATTCCGTTGTTAAATACGGTGCCGTTTGTGCTTTTCGTATCTGTAATCAAATTTTTTTCAAAATCTAATTGGCATGTTTTTGAGAAATCCACGGACATTGCAAAATTATATCATTGTCTTCCGATCTGCCCATTTCTATTTGATATCCGGAGAAAATAATATAGTTTTTCAACGTGTAATTATCAAGTATGATCAATTTTGTCGGAATATTTTCTATCTTTATTGTTTCGGTTTCGTCTTCAAAATCTTCATTGATATTTTCGGGAGCAAAAGACAATTCGTTATGAATAAATTTTTGTTTTTGTTTTTGTACGTTTTCTACGTCATCTAAGGATTTCAGGGCTATAAACGAGGCGACCGCTTCATCGTAAAAGCCGATTTTTTCTTCGTAAGAATTCGAATACTTCAATTTATCTTCCAAATAGGTATAAACCGTTTTACGAACGTCTTCGGTTATTGAACCGATTAATTCTTTTAATTTTGATGCTAAAAAAGGATTTTGCAATACTTTGATCATTTTGTTTTGCAGATGTTCGGAATAGCGAATCATTTCTTTGAGTTTTAATGCAATATCGGGTTCGCTCAGGATTTTATTGTAATGTTTATAATAACTTATTATTTCTGATTTATGGGTATTGTAAAGTTTATCGTCTAAGAATTTAAATATAATCCCCGGACCGGGATCCAAGCGAGAAAATTCGTAAAAGTTATTTGCCCAAAGTTCTTTGGTTTCTTCTAATTCTGTAAATGCATCGTATATTTGTTTTAAGGGTTCTTTATTTTTGGGAATTTGAAGATATTGGTAAAGTTTTAAAAATTCGGGATATTTAATGTCCAAAAATTTTTTATAATCGGCATATTTATCTGTCATTTCTTTCAAACGAGTATAGTATTTGCAATTGACGATAAGTTTTAGAGGTTTATGGATATTCAGGATTTTTTCAGCTGATGCGACTGCTTTTTCCAAATGGGGAGAGGTTTTGTTCAGCTCTTCCTGCAACTCATCCCAAAAATATTCAAAAATAAGATTCATCTTGTCTGATATTTTATCTTGGACTTCTTTCATAAAAGAATTGTTTTTTTTCAGGACAGATTCGTTTCTTCTCCATAAGGCGGCAATTTTATCGGAAAAAGAGCTTGTAAATTCTATGGGAGGAATTTGTAAAATATTTTCCGTTTTTACCAAAAAGCTTTCCCGATTATTGTATTGAACCAGAATTTTTTTATAACCGTTTGCCAATTGTCTGTTTTCTTCCGACAATACTTGCAGAGCTTGTTTCAATTCTAAGTAAATTTTTTCGCTGTAACCGGGTTGATAGATATTTTGTTCTATATAATTTAAAACAGTATTGAAGTAAGAAGTTTTTATTCTTTTCAGCAATTCAGAAACTTTTGTATCCGTAAAACGATTGTTTTTCATCATAAAATAGGATATATAAATATCATAGAGAGCTGAAATAAGATATTCGGCTTTTCGCAAGTCAGAAATGCCTGAAGATGCTTTAAATTTTCTCTCGGCATCTCTAAAATGATTTTTTTTGAGAGTCGAAGCTCCCGTAAACTGATTAACCATGCGTTGAGATTTACTCCACTCCGCAATATTTTTTTTTGCTTCTCTTTGGGCTTTTGCTTTTAAAGTTGATGTTAAAACAAATCTGTTCATAAAAATTCCTCGGTAAAAAATTATATCCTTCTCTCTATACTGAAAATAAATAATTTGCAATTGCAGGAAGCATATCTTTTAAAATTAAATTATTTTGCTTAAGTGTCAATTTTTTTTATAAATAAGATGAAATTAAGCTCAGTTTGGATTCTAAATTTCATCTTAATTACAGTTTTTTCTGTTCGGGTAAAGATGTTTAATGCCGTCTGTAAAATATATAATGAACATGCTTGACAGCCAAAAGAAAAATTTGAGTAAGATTGAAAATAAGTTGTCTTAGGGTACTTTTATTATTGCAGGATTTTATCTTTGCTGTTTTTTTTATATAAAATTAAATATACCTGATTCTTTTATTAAAAATATGTTGACTGTAAAATAATAAATTTCAAAAGATTAGTTTAATCTGAAAATAAAAAAACGGAGGAATTATGAATTGGTATGTTAAATGTTTTAAGAACTATGCGAATTTTAACGGAAGAGCAAGAAGAAAAGAATATTGGATGTTTACGCTTTTTAATTCTATCTTCGGAATTATTATTTTCATCATCGATAATGCCGTCGGATCAGGTTTTATGGAAGGATCAAGCATGGGTATTTTATCTCTTATTTACGCTTTAGCAGTCCTTATTCCCGGGTTGGCAGTTACGATCAGACGTTTACATGATATTGATAAAAGCGGTTTGATGTGGTTTATAGGTTTAATTCCTCTTATCGGAGGAATTTGGCTTTTCATCCTTACTGTAATTCCCGGAACTCAGGGACCGAACAGGTTCGGTCCGGCTCCCAAAGAAATTGAAGAATAAACGAAAAGGTAAATAAGTCCTCGATTCAGATCGGGGATTTTTTTTGAGCATATTTTTACATAAAAAACGAGGCATAATTTAATATTATGCCTCGTGATATTTTACTTTAATTATTTACGTTTACGTTGTGCTCGCTGCAAAGTATATCGATTGTCTGGTCTCGGAAACCGTTGAATTAAAGATTTTAGTCAATGTCAATAACTATACGAAAACCGTAATCGTGGAAGCTGTTTGCATCAGGATTAACTTCAGGATAGAAACCTGCGCGGTAAAAGACTCTGCACATTGAGCTGAATGCGCCCCAACTTCCGCCGCGAATAATACGAGGATCGCTGCCGCCTTCTATCCAAGCGCTTCCGTCCGAGGGAGCTCCGTTATAATCGTTATGCCATTTATCTTCGCACCATTCCCATACATTACCGCTCATATCGCATATGCCGAGTTCGTTTTCTGCTAACTCGCCTACAGGATGAGTGCCTCTGCCATCTTCCAGATTATTGTCGGAATTAAACGAGTTATCGTAATACCAGGCAACATCTGTCAGATTATTGCTTCCGCTATATGTATATCCTTGGCTCTGGCTGCCGCCTCTTGCTGCATATTCCCACTCAGATTCACTGGGCAATCTGCCGCCTATCCACTCAGCATAAGCTTTTGCTCCGTACCAACTGACAAATATAACAGGGTAATTTTCTTTGCCTTCTTTTACAGTAAATTGACCGTTTTCTTCGTAGATATGGCATCTGTCATCTTCTGTATTCAAACAATATTGACCGTTCACTTGATTGCCTTGATCATTCAAAAAGACTACATATTCTGCATTCGTTACTTCATATTTGCCGATGTAAAAATCTTGAAGATTAACTGTATGTACCGGCTCTTCATCAAAGCTGAATCCGGCAAAGCCCATTTCAAACGATCCGCCCTCAACAAAAATCATGTTTTCAGGAGTATTATTCTCGCTTACCGGAACTTCTTTTACCGTTTCGGATACTAAATCACCGCTGTCTTTTACTTCAAGTTTAACGCTGTAAGTTGCCGGAGAACTGTAATTATGGTTAAAAATTTTATCTGCAGTCCAATCTGTATCAAAGTTACCGTCTCCGTCAAAGTCAAAACGAACCTGTAGATCATCAGTTTCATCTTCAGCATCAAAGGAAGAAGAAGCATCGAAGGTAAATTCTGTGTTTACGTTTCCCGATTCAGGATTGACGGTGAAATCTGCTGTAGGCGCAGTATTTGAAATTTCATTAACGACAACAGCTTTAATTTTTTCGGAAATTGAATCACCGCTGTCTTTTACTTCAAGCTTAGCGTTGTAAGTTCCTGCCGAATCATATTTGTGAGTTGCAGTTTTTTCGGCAGTCCAATCTGTATCGAAATTTCCGTCTCCGTCAAAATCAAAACGAACTTTCAATGCGCTGAGACTGTCTTCAACATCAGAGGAAGAAGAAGCGTCGAAGGTAAATTCTGTGTTTATGTCTCCCGATTCAGGATTAACCGTAAAATCTGCTGTCGGAGCGATATTTGAAGTTTCATTAACGACAACAGCTTTAATTTTTTCGGAAACTGAATCACCGCTGTCTTTTACTTCAAGCTTAGCGTTGTAAGTTCCTGCCGATTCATATTTGTGAGTTGCAGTTTTTTCGGCATTCCAATCTGTATCGAAATTTCCGTCTCCGTCAAAATCAAAACGAACTTTTAATGCGCTGAGGCTGTCTTCAGCATCAGAGGAAGAAGAAGCGTCGAAGATGAATTCCGTATTTACTGTTCCGGAATCAGGAGTTACCGTAAAGTTCGGAATCGGCGCATTATTAATATTTTCAGGACCTGTACTGCTGTCTTTACCGCAACCGGCAAATAACATCACGGCAATTAAACCCGGCAAAACCAGTGATAAAATTTTGATTTTTTTCATAACTTTTTCTCCTTATTTTATCTTAAAATTTCCTATGCATAAAAGGGAATAAATTATGTCAATATTTTTATTTCTTGCTTTTTAGAGAGCTCAACTATTCTGGAAAAGACAGATATATTTACAGAGGTTGCCCTTTTTGGACAGCCTCTTTTATACTTTAATTATTTCCAATCCAAAAGTCTTTGTTGACCTTCCAATTCTCTGACATGCTTGGCATCGTAGGTGATTTCCAGAACGCCTTTATAATTGCCGTTTACGTCTCGAACCGCAAAGTATTGAATGTGAACAAATTTATCTTGAATGGTAATCCAAAATTCTGCTTCGGATTTTTTGCCTGATTTGAAAGCTGCCACAATATCTTCCACAATATGTACGCTTTTGGGCGGATGGCAGTACCTTACCTGACGACCGATAATGCCGGGACTTCTGGGGAAGACTCGACCTTCGCCTTTATTATAGTAGCGAACTTCGTCGTTTTCATCAACATATGTAACGTCAAAGGGCAAATGTTTGAAAATGAGATTTATCTGTTCCGGAGTAACGGAGCCTACTTCCAAATTTATTCCGCCCACATTGGAAGCGGATTTGGAAGAAGAGGTAAACGGAACCGGAGAGACATTACCGGCGGGAAGACTTTTAGTATCCGCTTCAGACGGATGTTTCCAAGCCGGATTCCACATCGGCGGAGTATCTATAAGGCAATATCCGACTTCTTCTTCGCCTTGTCTTACGGCAATCCATTCGGAAGTTTCCAACAATTCAAGGCTTGTCGGCCAAAGAATTTTTTCTTCTTTGAATATCATTCTCTGTAATCCTTGGAATACTTTTTCCTGTTCCCGGAAGAAATTTTCGTAATTTTTTTCGTTCAGAAGGTTACGGCATTCTTTTATTATTTTTCTTACATCATCGTGTAATGCCCACATCACGGTGGAAGGTTTATCGAATCCTTTTGATTCCAAATAAGGGAAGAGTTGATTTTCTTTACGAACGTAATGAGTATTTACCTGTTGGAGTTTGTCGTAAGCATTTTGCCAAAACTCGTGGTCAACTTGCTGCAAATCCGTGTTTTTTGCCGCTTCTTTGAGTTCGGATACAAATTTATTGATTGCTTTATTTTCTTTGATGAAAGTATCCAAGGGATGTCCTTCTTCCAAATTATCAATAGTTACTTTTTCCAAAGATTTTTTGAAAACTTTTAACAATTTATCGATTTCGGCTTCAAATTTATCGTTTCCCACACCCAAATCTTCCATTTTTTGTTCGGCAAGAGCAAATTCTCCGGGAGTAATTGTACCGTTAAGTTTTTCGTTAAATTTCTTTTGCAAATCTTCTATTGTTGCGCCTTGGAAGAATTGATTCACTATTTCAAGTATGGCGGTAATGCGTTCCGGATCGGATTTCAAATGTTTGTCCATACTGATTTTTATATTCCAGACTTTCGGAGGTTCGGGGATTATCCAGCCGATTTCATCTTCGCCTTTTCTCAGTTCAAGCCAATCGTCTTTGGTAAGTAAACGAGCGGATGTCGGCAATAAAACTTTTTCTTCTTTTACAATCATTTCGTTTGATTGTTTGATGAGATCTGTCAGAATTTTTTTGGCTGAGTCTTCATTTTTTTTCATTGACGGAGACATTAAAATCTTTTGCCGATTTACGAATTTGGTCGTGTAGACTCCACATTATCGAACTCGGATGACTGAATCCTCTGCGTTCAAGATAAGGGAAGAGTTGATTTTCTTTGCGCAGATAGTGAATATGAAGTTTCAAATATTGCTTGGCGAGCAATGCCCAATCGGAATATAAGTCGGTAAAACTGTTTTTTTCTTGAAGTAATTCTTCGGCGCGTTTGTTAAGATTTTTTATGATGATATTTTCATCCAAAAATGTTTTTATCGGATGCCCTTTTCCGAATTCGCTTAATTTTCTTTGCGGAATTTTGTTGCGAATAATTTCAAAAATACGTTTTTCGATGTTTATATGTTGTTCAGCATCGGCAAAGATGTTTTCATCTTCCAATTGTTGTGCAACATCGGTCAATTCTTCCGGAGTAACTTCTTTTGTTTTTTCCAAAAAGAGCTTACATAATTCATCGGCTTTCGCCTCTTCGTTTTTTGCCAAAAATTTCATAATTTTCTTAATCATTTCTTTTTTTTCGTTCATTTTTCATTCCTTTCCTTTATTGTTTACCGTATTGAGCAACATTTTACACCTGTCGCATGCTTCAAAGGCATGGGGAATATCGCTGTCATCATGATTATCAATAAATGTTTCTTCGATAGAGTTATATCGGAATAACTTTTTTAAAGGTTTATATCTTGCCCGAAAAGTTAATTTCAGAGAAAAACGTAATATCTTCTTAAACCGGATAATTTTTGCCGATTAAACATTCATTGTAAGTGAAGATACCTGTTAAACGAAATTAAGCAAATTTTTTTATGAAATATTTGACAGAGATAATTAATTTATTCTAATTATTTGATTTTTTTGGCGTTAAGTTTTTCAATATCTGCTTTATTTAATAAAGTCGGATTGCCGATTTGCAGTGAAATTGTCATTATTTTTGCAAAATGTTCCAATGTCTCCATTTTATGCCAGGCATCAATAATCTCTTTACCTAAGGTTAAGGCTCCGTGATTTTTCAGTAAAAAAGCGTGATTGTCCCCCAAACTTTTTCCGAGATTTTTTGCCAGTTTTTCGCTTCCCGTAACGGCGTAAGGAACGGTAATTATTTTTCCCAAAGACAGAAGAACTTCCTGTAAAACGGGTTTGTTCAAGTCATAGTCGCAAACGGCAAATGCCGTGGCGCAGACCGGATGAGCATGGCAGACCGATTTAATGTTTTTTCTTGTTTTATAAACAATTGAGTGCATCGGATATTCCGAGGAAGGATTTTGTCCCGCCATAATATTTCCGTCCCAATCCATTACGACTATTTCTTCCGGTTTCATAAATCCCTTGCTGACTCCCGACGGCGTTATCAGCATGATGTTTTCGGACGGAGACAGACTTATGTTACCGTCGTTGGAGGCGACAAATCCTCGTTCGTACATTCGTTTCCCTATTTCGCAAATTAATTTTCTTTCTTCCGCATATTTCATAATGTCCTCCCTTTATCTTTTATAAAACAGGAAAATAAATTGACTCAAAAAAAGGCAAATAAAAAAAAGCAGACAGAGGTTTTGATTTATGAATCAAATAAATTTATTTTTAAAAAAATCAGTGAATCTTAAGAGAATCGTAAATGCGGCGAAAAACCAAATGTCGTTGCTTTTAAGCAATGTCTTTCACCGAGCTGTTGTTTGGGGTAATGCGCCGGTTATAATGATTGAGCCGACCAATATATGTAATTTACGGTGTCCTCTCTGTCCCTCGGGAAACGGAACTTTGAAACGAGCCAAGGGATATATGGATCTTGATCTTTACAAAAAAATTATTGATGACGTTAAGGATTATGCCGTGGAAGCAGTGCTTTGGAATCAGGGAGAACCTTTTTTGCATAAAGATATTTTGGAGATGATAAAATACGCTTCCGATGCCGGTTTGTTTGTTCTTCTTTCCACTAACGTCAATGTTATGCCCGACCCCGAAAAATTGGTGCGTTCCGGTTTGGACTCGTTGATTGTCTCTTTGGACGGAGCGGAACAGGAGACTTACAATAAATACAGAATTAACGGAAATTTGCAAAAGGTAAAAGAAAATGTGCAAAATTTGGTTTCAGCCAAAAAGAAACTTAACTCGGTTACGCCTTATTTGCGTTGGCAATTTATCGTAATGAAACATAACGAACACGAAATAGAAGAAATAAAAGCCATGGCAAAAAAAAGCGGAGTCGATAAACTCGAATTGAAAACCGCCCAAATTTACAGTAAAGAGGATGTTTTTAATTATTTGCCGGAAAATCCTAAATACAGGCGTTATAAAATTACCGGAAATAATTTTGAATTAAAATTCGGCATTCAAAACAAATGCAGAAGAATTTGGACTACGGCAGTGATAAATTGGGACGGAGAAATGTCCGTTTGCTGTTTTGACAAAGACGTTGACTTCAAAATCGGAAACGTAAAAGAAAAAAGTGTCGGGGAATTGTTTAAATCCGAAAAATTTAACAAAATAAGAAATATTATTCTCAAAAACAGAAAATCTCTGGAAATTTGTCGGAATTGCGGAGAAGGCGTAAAATTAAGAGTAAAGAATAATCCCGATTAAAAATTTAAAATAAATATGAAAAAAGTTTTAATTACGGTATAGCCGGGGCTTTTCCGAACCGCAAGAAGTTGTTTAATGCGCTTATGCAAGTTTAATGATTGACATCTTGTCTGAATTGCATTTTGAGGTATTTCTGAAACGAAACGCTTTTGGTATCGTTGAATAAAAGATGATTCAGGTTACTTAACCTGAAATTAAACAATAATGAGGTTTTAATGCGTTTTTTATCGTTAATATTAATAATTTTTTCCCTGACAGGAAGTTTAACGGCTGATTCCGTCTTTTCTTTAGACGGTTTCCCCGAAAGACATTATGCTGTCGACGCTTATTCCGGAGGAGCAGGAAATGCTTCAGTTGCTGATGTTTATCGTTTAAATGCCGGTTATGAAAATCCGGCTGTTTTGGGTAATATCGGCAGGGTTCTTTTTTCTACTTCTTTAACATTCGGATATTACCGGTTTGATGACGGGATTTCAACTTTCTCGGAAGAAGGTTCTTATTCTCCCTATTTTTCAATCGGGGTTCCTTTAAATAATCACAAAATAGGGTTTTCTTTTTCGCCTTATTTATCCGGGAATTTTGATTCTAGAAAATCTGTTGATTTTCCTAATGAGTCTAATCCGGAAGGTGTCTTGAAGGCGACGGTCATCAATAAATTGCATGCAAATATTTATAAAGCATCTGTTCTTTACGCTTATGATTTTAACTCGATTAAAATAGGCTTGGCAGCTGATTATTACGTCGGAAACAGGATGCAGTTTTATCGTCTTGATTTTAAAGATGCTTCTTATGTTGACAACAGGGAAGAACTTGATACCGATTTTCACGGAGGCGGATTTACGATAGGGCTTACCAAAGAATGGGAAAAAATTGCTTTCGGCTTTGTTTATGATTCTTACGCAAAATTATCCGCCGAACAAAAGCATATCACCGTAACCCATCAAACAACTCAAAAAATCAATGATTTTGAATTGCCTCACGGATTTACTTTCGGAACAACTTATAAGATAACTCCGCAACTTAAAATAAATACGGATTTTTCTTATGAAATGTGGAAAGATTCAAATGTTGCTCAAGATTTTGAAGATGTTTATTCTTTGCGAGGCGGACTGGCTTACGATCCTAAATGGGGTTACGGATATAAATGGTACGAAAGGATTCCGTTGAGAATAGGCGGTTATTACAAAAATAATTATTTTAAAACTGACAACAACAAGTTATTTGAAAAAGCTTTTACCTGCGGTATTTCTATACCGCTTTCCACGCCCGACAAGCAAATACACTTAGGATTTAAATACGCTGTCCGCAATGGTCGAGACACGGACTCGAAAGATACCGATACTTTGTTTACAATGGGAGTTACCGGATTTGATTTCTTCAAAAAACGTTTGAAAAGAACCGGACACAGAGATATTCCCAAAGCCGATCTGTAAAAGTCGGGAGGAAACATGAAAACAGATAAAAATTTATGTGATATTTGCGGAACCTGTGTATCCGTATGTCCCGCCGATGCTATTGAGGTCTTTGAATTTGAAATAAAGATTGACGACGAAAAATGCGTTCATTGCGGAAACTGCGTTAAGGTATGTCCGGTGAGCGCTTTAGAGGACATTGCTTTATGATTAATATAAATGATTTTTACGACTTAATCGTTATCGGAGGCGGTCCTGCCGGATCGGTAACGGCAAGATATGCCGCAGAAAACGGAGCATCGGTTCTTATCCTTGAAAGAGACAGAGAAGTCGGAATTCCGGTAAGATGCGGGGAAGGCGTTTCGCATGCAGGCATAGAACCGTTTATAGAAATAGAAGACCGATTTATAGCTTCAACCATTACGGCGGCTCGTCTTTTTGATTCTAAGGGCGAATATCTTGATATCGAGAATATGCCTAAAGGTTATATTTTGGAAAGAAGAATATTTGACAATGCATTGGTCGATAAAGCATGTTCTTTCGGAGCTAAAATATTGACTAAAGCCAATGCTGTCGGTTTAATTTTCGAAGGCAAAAAGATTTCCGGCGTAAAATTTATTATGAACGGCAAAGAATATAATATCCGCTGCAATATTGTTGTCGGAGCTGACGGAGTTGAATCGCGAGTCGGCAGATGGGCGGGAATAGACACTTTGCTTCCTATGCGTGATTTGGAAACCTGCGTTCAATATACGTTGTCCGGGATTGACGTGCCGGATGACAGAGGACAATTTTATTTTCATGTTCCGGGAGGATATATCTGGATTTTCCCGAAATCAAAATCAACCGCCAACGTCGGAATAGGAATAGCCGGGCATCTTTCCGGAGAAAAAAATGCCAAAGCTTATCTTGATGAATTTGTTGCCGATAAGTTTCCCGATGCTGCGATTACCTGCACGGTTTGCGGAGGCGTTCCGACAGCCACCATGCTCAAAAAACCTTATGCAGACAACATTATGATTGTCGGAGATTCCGCTCGTCAGGTGAACCCGATTACGGGGGGCGGAATAGTGCAGGTTATGATAGCCGGAGCTATTGCCGGAAAGACGGCGGCGGAAGCGGTTAAAAAGAATGATTTCTCTGCCGGCATGTTGAAAAACTATGCTAAAGAATGGGCTAAAATTCTCGGTAAAAATCAAAAATTCATGTATAACATAAAAGAAGATTTCTTTGCTATGCAAGGACACAAATTTGATGATTTGATTGCCGCCTGCAAAAAAATACCGAAAGAAAAAATGACGATAAAAGAGCTTTTCTATCAAGCGGTTAAAGGTCATCCTCTGTTGTTGGCTCAAATGGCGACATCTTTTGTTATAAGCAGATTTAAATAAGCAAAATGAGTCGAAAGCAGAAAACGGAATTTTACAGAAAATCTATTCATGTCAGTTCAATATTAATACCTTTTGCTTATCGTTTTATTGCCGGCGGAAATAAAAAAATTGCCGTTACGGCTCTCATTCCGTTAGTTTTAATTGCTCTTTTTATTGATGTCTCCAGACTGGAATCCAAGACTTTCAAAAAGAAATTTCATCGTATTTTCGGTTTCATGCTGCGTAAACACGAGGATAAATTTTTGACGGGAGCGACTTTTCTTATGACTTCTTCCGTGCTTTGCATTTCTTTTTTCCCGGGCATCATTGCTTTTACGGCATTATCTTTTTTATCTGTGGGAGACACTTTTGCCGCTCTTATCGGGATCCCTTTCGGCAAGAGAAAATTATTCGGCACAAAAAAAAGTTTGGAAGGAACGTTGGCTTGTTTTATTTCAACTTTTGTGTTCAGTCTGTTTTTTTTCCATGTTCCCTGGCCGCAGGGCAATGTCTGTTTGTACGGTTTTGATGCTTTAGTCATTTCTCTGGTCGGAGCTTTTTCGGCTACAGTTGCGGAGTTTTCCGATATAAATATTGACGATAATTTCAAGATTCCGGTTTTTTCCGGTATAGTCATGACAATAGCTTATTTGATTTTGACCTGAGGAGTTTTCATGCTTTTAAGTTTTGTTATACCTGTGTTCAACGAAGAAGAAAGTTTAGATATTTTATACCGCGAAATTCTGGAAAATTTATCCGGCAATTCATACGAAATTTTATTTATAGACGACGGAAGTACAGACAGAAGTTACGATGTTATTGAAGCTATTTCCCGAAAAGACAAGAATGTTAAAATTATAAAATTCAGGAAAAATTTCGGTAAAGCGGCAGGACTTAATTCAGGTTTTAAATATGCTTCCGGAGACATTGTTTTTACCATGGATGCCGACCTTCAGGACAATCCGGCTGAAATTCCTTCTTTTTTGCATAAAATAAACGAAGGTTTCGATTTGGTTACGGGATGGAAGAAAAAACGCAATGATCCTCTTAATAAAACTTTACCTTCAAAATTATTCAATTCTGTTACATCCGAAATGTTTAATCTGAAACTTCATGACTACAATTGCGGATTCAAAGCTTATCGAAAAGAGCTTATTATAGAAATAGACATTTACGGAGAAATGCATCGTTATATTCCGGCTCTTGCCAATGCTAAAGGTTTTAAAGTCGCAGAAATTCCGGTAAGGCATCGGGAAAGAAGTTTCGGTAAATCAAAATACGGCTTTGAACGTTATTTGCGCGGATTCTTGGATTTATTGACGGTAAAGCTGGTTACGCAATACATCAGGAGTCCTCTTTATCTTTTCGGAGGGATAGGGGCAATATTCAGCGGAACAGGGTTTCTTGCAGGTCTCTATCTTACTGTTTTAAAATACTTCTTCCATTATCCTTTGTCGAATCGTCCTCTGCTTTTTTTGGCAATGTTGCTGATTATTGCCGGCATTCAATTTTTTTCCATAGGATTAATCGGAGAATTGATTGTAAATCAAAACAGAAAATTAAATAAAGATTCTATTGTTTCTATTGAGAAGAAGATTAATTTTACCCGTGATTAAAGAGTTGAGAACTGACTTTATAAATTGAAAAATGAGTTATTGACAAAAATATCCTAAAAATCTTTGATTTTAAGACGAAAATAAACGGAAAAGTATTTTTTGGCGGAGGAAGTATGAAAAAAATTTTAATTGCAGCTTTTCTTGTGTTAATTATGTTGTTGCAAGCTGAAAATAAAATAACAGAAAAAGATAACGGAATCCTTGTGAAAACGGAAACCTTAAATTTTGTTTCCTTAAACGGCAAAACCGTTTTTAAAGAAGACGGATACATTGTTGATGATGAAATGTACAAAGGTATTCCGCTTTACAAAATTGAATTGGAAAACGGCATTGAGGACATCAGGGTAAAAGACTTGAAAAAGAAAAAAATAATTCTTTCAGAAACTCAGGGCTTAAAATTACCGGATAGAAGTTATACCGCAGAATATTTAAACGGGAAAAAATATCTCTATGTCTTTCCGATTATTGAAGAAGAAAATGAAATATATCAAATCGAATCCGTTTTATTGGAACTTGTTGCCGATAATCGAGACGAGAATGATTTAGCTGATGATTTCGGTTATATTGCCGAAATTTCAGATTTTACGGCGGAAGAATGGATTGATATTTCTGATACTGAACCCTTGACATTGAGTGACGGCGGATTTTCGGAGCCGTTGGAATTACCGTTTGACTTTCCCTTTTACAGCGGAAATTATTCTGAAATTTATGTCGGAGCGGACGGTTTGCTTTCTTTTTCTCCGACTGATGTTCCGACTCACATGAATCAACGCATTCCTTATCTCGGCGCTCCTGATAATTTTATTGCTCCTTTTTGGGATGACTTAAAACCGACGGGAGGAACTTGGGGCGAAGTTTATGCCGGATCTGCCGTTTACGGCGGAGAAAATGTCTGGGTTGTCATGTATGATCATGTAAAGCATCCTTATTCTTTTTTGCCGGAGCATACAGAAACTTTTGAGGCTGTTTTGCATCCGTCAGGACAAATTGATTTTTTGTATCTGGATTTATTTAATCCCAATTCGGTTACTGCAGGAATTGAGAATGCTGACGGTACAGACGGGATCGAGGTTGTTTTTAATGCGCCTTTGCTTAATGATATGAAAAAGATTACTTTTGTTTTGCAAGATGACACGGTTCCGCCGATGATCATGCATTCTGCCGTCGAGGGCGGCGTTGACGGCGTTAATCCCGTATTGTTTGCCGAAGTTTCGGATAATCAGGAGGTTGCTTCCGTAAAACTCAGTTATTCTCTTAACGGAGAAGATATTGTCGAAGATGATTTTATGACTGCCGATAACGGAAGTTATGAATACAATTTTACAAATATAAATTTCGGAGATTCCGTCGCTTATTATATTACGGCGACTGATATTGCCGGAAATTTAAGCAGGCTTCCGGAAAATGAAAATTCTTTTTTCAGTTTTTTTATAAACTTGCAAACTCCCGGAAATTTGACTTTTAATATTGAGGATGAGGTTTCTTACGTCTCTTGGCATGCCGTTGAAGGAGCAGACAAATATGAAATTTATTACCGTTTAGACCGGGGAGACGAATGGACTCTGCTCAACGACGATCTTGAGGAAACCGAGTATTCGCATGAATTGAGCAATATTGCGTGGAAAACAGACCGCCGAGTTAATGTCTTGTTTTACCGTATAATTGCCAAGTCGATTCATTAATTTTATAAATTAGAGTATTATGTATCGTTTTTGCAGACGATTTGTTTTTTTACAATAAAAAATGATCCCTGTTTAAGAGGGATGAATTATTAGGAGATTATATGTATAAAAAAATATTATCGGTCATCATGATTACAATCTTTGCTTTAGCGCTTTATGCAGATGCTGAAAATCCTGAAAAAGGAGAATTGGTTATTACCGAAGTAAACAGTACTGTAGATCATGAATCAAGTTATATTGAAATTTATAACAATACATATTTTGATTTATCTTTGAATAATGTTGTGTTGGAATATTATAACAACGGTTCTTCTGATCCGAGACCTTCTATTAATTTTTCAGGAAGTATTTCTTCAGGAGAATATATTATCGTAACAAAGAAAAGAAGTTCCTTTGAAAGCGCATACCCGGGGATAACAGCTGATTATTCCCATGGATTTGTTTATTTAAACGGCGATAATGATGCTTTAAAGTTAGTTTCTGACGGAGTTGTTATAGATTATTTTAATGATGCCGGAAATAATCCTTCTGATTGGGCTGACGAAACTCTTTGGGAAAGAACCGATTTCTTGGCAGAAGGTAAATCTTTAACTGATGACTGGAGAAATTGCGGACAAAATAAGAACGGAACTCCCAAAGCAAAAAATATTTCAGATAATCCTGACGATGTTGCTGATTTTGCTCCCGGAACAACCGAAAACTTCGGCTTAAATGAAGATACTTTGCCGGTTATAAGCTTAACAAATAACGGTTCCGTTTCAATTATGAATCTTTCCGTTAAAATAAACAGAGGTCAGGAAGCTCCGGAGTCCGGCGATAAGCAGTCAATCAAACGTTGGATTGAAGCCGAAGCCGACAATCACCCGGCGGTTCCTCTTCTCATGAGATTTTACTACAAACAATCCGAAGTTAACGGTTTGGATGAGGATAAATTTAATATCTTCTCTTATTGGGACGAAACTTGGCATGAATATCCTGTAACTCAACGAGATACTGTTGATAATTGGGTGGAAACTCAAGGATTGGGATATTCCGGAATTTGGACTTTAAAGGAAGGGAAAGACAGCAGTTTGCCGGTTGAATTTTCGACTTTCAGTCTTGCGCAATCTGAAAATGACGTATTCGTAAGATGGACAACTCAAACCGAAAGCGATCTTCGCGGTTTTTATGTGCTTAAGAGCGAAACCGGAAACTTGGAAGATGCAAATAACATTTCAAGTTTGATACTCGCAACAAATTCTGTTTCGGCAGAGGAATATTTTTATGAAGATAAATTTGTAACGCCGGGTCAAACTTATTGGTATTGGATTGAAGCTGCAACCTTCAATGAAACTTCTTCTTTTACCGCTTCACAATCAATTGTTATAGAAAAAGAAAATGACCCTGCAGAAGAAGTTCCCGGCTTTGAACAGGAGACCGGAATAGAAAATGTTTATCCTAACCCTTTCAATCCGCCGGTAAATATATCTTTCTTTATTGATGAAAAAACAGTTGAAGAAAATGCTGAAATAGGACTTGAAATTTACAATGTAAAAGGACAGTCTGTCCATAAAAGAAATTTGGGCGTAAAATCAAATTCAGGCATTTATACAATAAGCTGGAACGGAAACGATAAAGAGGGAAAAGAATGCGGAAGCGGAATTTACTTCGTGAAATTAACCGCCGGTTCGCATCAGTCTTTCAAGAAATCAATCAAATTGAAATAGATAAGAAGTCAAAATTAAAATACCCGGCTTTGTTTACAGGTCGGGTTTTTTATTTATCGGCGAATGATTTTTCGTAAGTTTATGCTCCGCTTGAAAATATTATCGTAAAATTTAAATTTATTGTCTTTTGCTTTGGCAATCCCGCATAAACAAAAGAACCTTATTTTTATATTTGTCAAAGACAGAAACGGGAAAATTCAGTATTTTCCGTGATCGTAACTTTAAGATTGAAATATTGTTGATTAGAGCGAAGTTATCTCTGAATCATCAAGCCGGGATAAATAAATACTCTGAATTTGACTTTTCTTAAAACCGCTCCTTTAAAAAAACTTGCATTAAAGAAGACTTTTTAAAATCTTGTATTATCTGAAATAAAAGAATTTTTGTCGTCATAAATAAAATTTAACAAATATAACCTGTTGAGGTTAAAGGATAAAAAATGAGTAACTCGAAAAGTAAACTGTATGTCGTTGCAACTCCGATAGGAAATTACGATGATATAACCTTGCGCGCTGTAAATGTTTTGAAAGAAGCAGACCTGATCATAATGGAAGAAAGAAAATCAGGACACAGATTGTTGAGGCATCTCGGGATAAAAAAAGATTTTGAACTTTTAAACGAACATAACGAGAAAGAACAAACTTACGCCTTATTTCAAAAACTTTTATACGGAAATATTTCGGCGGCTTTAATCAGTGATGCCGGCACGCCGCTGCTGGCTGATCCGGGAAATAACCTGGTGCATGTTTGTAACCAAAACGGGATTCAGGTTATTCCCGTACCTGGACCGTCAAGCATTATGACCGCTTTAATGGCAAGCGGACTGCACATGCAAAATTTTCTTTATTACGGATTTTTGCCTGCCAAAAAAGAAGATCGTCAGGAAGCATTAAAAAAAATAGCTTATACCCCTTATGATTTGATATTTTTGGATACTCCTTATCGTTTAAAGCAGGTTTTGAATGATATGAAAACCGTTCTCGGGAAAAACAGGGAGGTCATTGTTTGTTATAAATTAACTATGCCGGAAGAAAAAATTCTTTGGGGAAATTTGGAAGAAATGTGTTTTATGACATCGGAACTTCCCAAAGGAGAGTTTGTTATTCTTTTGAAAAAATACAAAAAAAAGAAGAAAATTTTCCGTTATTGAAAAGTCTGATTCTCTTTCTGCTTATAAATAAGTTGATAAAATCAGGGGATATTCTTTTTTTTGAATCAATTATCTCGGATGTCGAAAAAATTTTAATAAAATAAGATAAATATGGAGGATATATGAATTATTTTTTAACGGAAGAACAATTGGAAATAAAAGAAATTGCTCACAAGATAGCTGAAGAAAAAATCAAGCCGTTACGACAAAAATACGATGAAGAAGGCATTTTCCCTTGGGATATTGTAAAAGTTATGGCTCAGACGGATCTTTTTGCCGTATTGATTCCCGAAGAATATGACGGGATCAGCGGAAAGGTAATAGATTTGGCTTTGGTAACGGAAGAAATAAGCAGAGTTGATGCCGGTATCGGACTTGCTTTCGGCGCCACAGGATTAGGTTTGTATCCTATTTTAATTTCCGGTTCCGAAGAACAAAAGAAAAAATATTTGCCTCAAATAGCTTCAGGCGAAAAACTTGCCGCATTCGCTCTTACCGAAGCAAATGCCGGTTCCGATGCGGGAGCGGTGGAAACAACTGCGGTAAGAGACGGTGATTACTACGTGCTTAACGGCACCAAACAATGGATTACCAACGGGGGAGAAGCTGAAATTTATACTGTTTTTGCCATGACCGACAAAAATAAAGGAGCCAGAGGATGTTCTTGTTTTATAGTTGAAAAAGGAACTCCCGGATTTTCTTTCGGCAAAAAAGAAGATAAAATGGGAATAAGAGCTTCTGCCACAAGAGAATTAATATTTGAAGATTGTCGAGTACCCGCTGCAAATTTAATAGGAAAAGAAGGAATCGGATTCAGTATTGCCATGAAAACTTTCGATAAATCTCGTCCGATGGTCGGCGCGCAAGCTTTGGGAATTGCTCAGGGAGCTTATGAGGAAGCGGCAAAATATTCGAAAGAACGTTATCAGTTCGGAAAACCTATTTCATCTTTCCAAGCAATTCAATTCATGCTGGCTGATATGGCAATGAATATTGAAGCAGCTCGTTCTCTTGTTTACCAAACCTCTAAAATGATTGACAGCGGAGCAAAGAAATATGCCAAAGAATCAGCAATGTGTAAAGTTTTCGCTTCCGATGTTGCCATGAAAGTAACCGTGGACGCTGTTCAGGTTCTCGGAGGTTACGGCTATATGAAAGAATATCCTGTCGAAAAAATGATGCGCGATGCCAAAATTACTCAAATTTACGAAGGCACCAATCAAATTCAGCGTACTATTATTGCATCTAATCTTCTTAAAGAGTTCTAAGTTAATTAAATATATTTCACTGACCCGAAGCTTTTGCCTAGGGTCTTTTTTTGTTTTTCGTCTTAAAAATCGAATAAACCCGTTTATTTCTCATTATTGTATTGACATCGATTTTTTTTATTTAAATTTTACCGTTTATCGCAGAAAAATTTTTAAAAATATAATTGAAAAAATCCGAAAAATTAATATTATCGGAGCTTTAAGTTAATAAATTACGTTATTTAATAAATTTATTTTTAGGAGTAATTCATGGAATCCAATAACAGAATCCCTCGTTCTCTGGCAGTTCTTACAGTTAATAATCTGGTAATGTATCCGAATTTGATTATTCCTCTTATCGTTTCGGAAGAGGATATGATCAAAGTCATTGATTATGCGTTGGCAAACGACAGATTTTTGGGATTTTTTCTCTCTCGCGAAAATATTGATACGGAAGTTGAGGATTTGCCTGTTTACAAATACGGAACAGCCGTTACGATATTAAAAATGTTCAGGAATCCTGACGGCAGCATAAGTCTTTTATTGCAAGGAATTTCCAGAATAAAAATAGATAAAGTCTTGCAAAAAGAACCTTTTATAAAAGTTGAGGTAAATCCCTTGCCGGAAGAAACCGGGAACGAGAAAATGCTGGCTGCTTATAAAATGGTGGCTATAGGATTTTTTAAAACCGTACTGGGCAAGAATAACGAACGTGTTTTAGATCTTATAAAAGCATTGGAAGAAATGGATGATTTCAGTCGGGTAGCAGATATTATTGCCGGAAATTCTCCTGTGAGCGTCGAAGAAAAACAATCTTTGCTGGAAACGGTCAACCTGAAAGAGAGATATGAACTTTTAAATAAATTTTTATCTGATTTAAGCCAAAGAATCAGTCTTGAAAATGAGATCAGAGACCGCATTCAAAATGAGATGGAAGAAGAACAAAGACGATATTATTTGACTGAGCAGCTTCATGCCATCAAAGAAGAGTTGGGCGAAGACGATGACGGACTCGGTATGGAAGAAGTAAAAAGGTGGGAAGAAAAATTCAAAAAAGCCAACCTTCCCGAACAAGCGGCGGAAGTTGCTCAAGAGGAACTTAAACGTTTGATTTCCATGAATCCTGCCTCAAGCGATTACGCTTTAATTTTAAATTATTTGGATTGGCTTGTCAAAATTCCTTGGAGCATATCTTCGGAAGACGTATTGGATTTAAAAAAAATAGATCGGATTTTAACCAAAGATCATTTCGGATTGGAAAAGCCCAAAGAAAGGATAATGGAATTTATTGCCGTTAAAAAATTAAGGAAAAAATTGAAAGGTCCTATTTTATGTTTTGCCGGACCTCCCGGCGTGGGAAAAACTTCTCTCGGAAAATCAATTGCCCGTTCAATGGGAAGAAAATTTATCAGGTTTGCTTTGGGAGGAATAAACGATGAATCTGAAATTCGAGGACACAGAAGAACTTATGTCGGAGCTATGCCCGGTAAAATTATAAATGAAATTAAACGTTGCGGAACCAAAAATCCTGTTTTTATGCTGGATGAAATAGATAAAGTTTGCAAAGATTTTCGAGGTGATCCGTCTTCCGCTCTGCTTGAAGTTTTAGATCCCGAACAAAATCATTCCTTTACGGATAATTATCTTAATCTGCCTTTTGATTTGTCGGAAATTATGTTTATCACCACGGCAAATTCTTTGCATACCATACCGCCGCCTTTAAGAGACAGAATGGAAATTATTGAATTTTCAAGTTACACCGAATCGGAAAAAATCAATATTGCTCGTAAATATCTTGTGCCTAAGGAAGCCGAAAATAACGGAATTACCGGTAAGAATATTGTCATAAAAAAATCAGCTTTGGAAGAAATCGTAAGATTTTATGTCCGAGAAGCAGGCGTGCGAAATCTTCAGCGTCAAATCGGAACAATCATGCGTAAAGTTGCCCGTAAAGCAGCGGAAGGTTCCGATGAAAAATATATAATTACTTCAAAAAATGTGAAAGATTATCTCGGCAGCAGAAAGTTTTCTCATGACATGGCAAAACAAAAACCTGAAATTGCGGTTGTTACCGGATTGGCTTGGACAGCGGCAGGAGGAGAAATAATGTTTTGCGAAGCTTCCGAAATGCCGGGAAAAGGAAATCTTATTTTAACGGGTTCTTTGGGAGAAGTGATGAAAGAATCGGCTCGCATTGCCATGAGTTACCTGAAGAGCAATTATAAGAAATATAAGTTGGATTTAAAAGATTTTACGGAAAAAGACATTCATATTCATTTCCCTGCGGGAGCAGTGCCTAAAGACGGACCGTCGGCAGGTATAACTTTAACCGTTTGTTTGGCTTCTCTTTTGAGCAAACGAAAAGTTTATAATGATCGGGCTTTGACCGGAGAGGTTACTCTGCAAGGTAAAATTTTGCCTGTAGGAGGCGTTAAAGAAAAAATCCTCGGAGCTAAAAGAGCCGGTATTTTTAAGGTTATTTTACCGGAAGAAAACAAAGATTCTTACGATGATCTGGAAGATTATATCAAAGAAGACATGAAGGTAAACTTTGTTGAAACGGCAGAAGAAGCGATTGAGCTTATGCTGGAAAAATCAGGAGATTAATTAATCTGGAAAGATTTCCCCGGTCTATGCTGCCTGTCATGTTGCGCAATTGATCGGATTAAAGCCTTAAAGAGGGAGATTATTTATAAATGAAAAAAATAAATATCCTTTTAAACATTGATAAAACGTTTATTCCGAAAGCAAAATACGTTTTCCGGACATTTTTTTCCATTATCGGTTTTAAACCAATATTTTACAATACCTTCGGACCGGCAAATGTTGATATTTATTACGGTATCCCCTCTGTTCACCGTTATCCGGTAAAAATAGCTTACAATAAGAGCAGCGCCGATTTTTTTAAACAGAAAAATGTTATTGAGAGCAAATTTCTTAATTTTGTTAAATACAAAGGCATAAATATTCCTTTTCTTTTTTCCGGGCAAGGCGAAATTTTTTCTTTTTACGAAAAGCATTGTTTAATTCAAAAAGATATTGTCGCTTCGGCATTTTATTTTTTAAGCTGTTGGCAAGAATATGTTTACGATAAAGTCTATCCGGACGAATATAAAAAAGAAGATTTTTTGCAGATTGAACATGATTTCAATAATATCCCCGTGGTTGATTTTTATGCGGATATACTGAAAACAGCTCTTAAGAATACAGAGACCGGGCATCCGGGGAAAAATCTTTGGGGACGCTATGATTATGTCGTATCTGTTTCTCATAACTTGACTTATTGGAATTTTTGGACGGATGAATTGTATCAAAAATATAAAAAGAACTTTTTCAGGCATTTCAAAAAGCATCCGCTCAGAGCTGTCAGAAATATTTGGATTTACCGAAATAAACATAATGCGGTTAATTATCGGGAAAAAAAGATTAAAAGTTTGATTGAATATTCCTCGCATTACGGCGTTAAACCGTCGGTCTTTATTCTTTCCGGACATAATAATTCCGATAAGCGCATGAATTATTTCGAAGATGAGGAAATAAGACAAAAGATAAGCAGTTTATCCGGAGATTTAAAATTTAACTTCTACGGAAGTCCCGATTCCGCTGTTGATATTTCGGTTGCCGAATCGGAATATAAAAAACTTGCCTCATTTGCAAAAAATCCCAACGGCTATCGTTCTTTCAGACTGTCGTCCCGGTATCAAAAGACTTATGATTTGCTTGAGAAGACAGGCATAAAATATTCTTCTTTGTCGGGATTCAGAGAAGTTACCGGATTCAGAGCGGGAGTTTCTTTTCCTTTTTATCCTTATAATCACGAAGAAAACAGGCATTTTAATTTTTTGGAAATACCTGTTTCCGTTATGGATTTGCCTTTATTTTCAGGTAATTTTCTTGATCTTAATGCTCGCAACGGTTTTGAATTTTTGAAAGAAATGAGTAAAAACGCAAAAATTTTAAACGGTCATCTTTCTTTACTTTGGAATATGAGAATGTTTGATTCGGTAAATCTGGAAAAATGGCAACAAATTTATTGGAAATTTTTAAAATTTACGCAAAAAGACAACGGACGGGTATTATCATCCGATCAACTTTATACTTTTTGGACCAGGCGAAAAGAGACGCAAGAAATTTTCGGGGCTAAAGATAATGCGAGACAGATGATCTCTTCCGGGGAAAAATAATTATCCTTCATATTCGAATAATTGTTTCATGTCTTCGGCATCCATCGTTTTAAAGAGATGCTGACCGTCTTCAATAAGATTTTCGAATAATTTTATTTTATTTTTTTGCAGGGAGAGAATTTTTTCTTCAACGGAACCTTTGGTTATCATTTTATAGACCATTACTTTTTTGGACTGTCCCAATCTGTGAGCTCTGTCTATTGCTTGATTTTCCCCCATAGGATTCCACCACGGATCAACAATTATTACTGTGTCGGCGGAAGTCAGATTTATTCCGTAACCGCCTGTTTTCAAACTTATTAAAAATGTTCTTATATTTTCGTTATTGTTGAAATTATTGATGTGTCTGCTTCTGTTTTTGGTTGTCCCGTCCATATATTCGAAAGAGATATTTTCTCGGCTGAAAGTTTTCTTTAAAATTTTCAGCATTTCCACAAATTGAGAAAAGACAAGTATTTTTCTGCCGTTTTCCAATGCTTCCCTGATTATCTCCATTAAAAGTTCTATTTTACCTGAAATATACGGGTCTTGCACAAAGGAATTATCTACCAAGAAAGGATGATTGCAGGTTTGTCGCAATTTTGTCAAAGCGGAAAGAATGTGCATGTATTTTTTCCCGTCCGAAAACGAAAATTGTCCTTGAAGAGTTTTTTTAACCTGTTCAATCAATTGAAGATAAAGTTTTTCCTGAGCGCTTGACATTTTGCAGAATACAATTTGTTCCTGTTTATCCGGCAGTTCTATCAAAACTTCTTTTTTCTTTCTTCTCAGAATAAAAGGAGAGACCATAGCGGCAATTCGTTTAGAATCGTTTTTTTGATTTTTCCCCTTACCGGAAATACTGTTTTTTACTTCTTTCAAAGAGGGCAAATATCCGGGTAAAATGAAATCAAAAATTGACCAAAGTTCTGCCGGATTATTTTCCATGGGGGTTCCGCTTAAAGCTAATTTATAAGAGCATTTTAATTTTTTTATTGCCTTTGTTCGCAAAGCCGATGAGTTTTTTATATGTTGAGCTTCGTCCAAAATAACATAATTGAAGTTATATTTAATCAGTTCATCCAAATCGTTTTGAATGATTGAATAAGACGCTATATATACGCTTATATTCTTTTCTTGCAAGGTTTTGAGCCGTTCTTCTTTATTGCCTTCGTATAAGGCGTAAGTCATATTCGGGAAAAATTTATCTATTTCCGCCGCCCAGTTAAACATCAACGTTTTGGGGCAAATTACAAATGATTTGGTATTTTTATTTTCGTTTGCCAGAACGGCGAGAGATTGAATTGTCTTTCCCAAACCCATATCGTCGGCAAGAATCCCGCCCAGTTTATAATATCTCAGCATTTCCATCCATTGGAATCCCGATTTTTGATAGGAACGCATTATTGATTGAGTTTCGGCGGGTAAAACTGATTTTTCTTTCAGCTTGCGTTGCAAAATATCGTTATACATAGTTCGGGCGAAAGAATCTCCTTTTACGGAAATGCCCTCGTTAAGACTTGTCATACGATAGAGAAAAGGAATATTGTAAACCGAAAGGCGATAGCTTTCATCAGCTGTTTTCTCGCTTTTTTTCAAAAGACTTTCCACTTCGTCAAAAGCATCTTTATTGGATACGAAAAGCAAACGTCCGTCGTCAAGTTTGAGGTATCTTTCTTTGGAATTGAAAAACTTTTTTAATTCTTTATGAGAAAATTCAATGTCTTTAAAACTGTATTTTACGTCATACTCAAACCAATTTATTTCTTCGGAAGTACGTGTTTCGATTACGGGCTTTAATTTAACTTTGTAAATAAAGTCATTTTTTAATTCTTCTGAAAAATTGATTTCCCATTCAGGATGCATTTTTCTGAAAACAATTTCTTTAAGCAAATTAATTTCATCTTCCGTCTCAAAACTCATTACGGACTCTTTACCCATTCTGAAGATAATTTGTTCCGGAAAATAGCTTATGAAATTTATGATTTCGTATTTAATCTGAGGCGGAATATAGAACCAGGTTTCTTCTTCCCAGAGATCGAATCTTATCAGGTAAGCCGGATAATGCAAAACCGACATGGGAATAACGGTTTTTTCCGAATATTTCAGAGAACCTCTCATTTCTATTTTTTCGCCTTTTTTGCTGAAATCAAAAACTAAAATCGGTTCATTGTCAAAATAAGAAGGAATGGGAATATTATCGTCAATGTCTATAAAACATTTTGCCAAGCTCATTTGACGAGCCGCCACTGCAGCAAAATAAACAATTTGCGATTTAGGGAAAACATAACCTGATTTTAATATTTGCCGGATAATTTCCGGTTTCAGGGGAAGCCTTACTCGGTAAACAACGTTTTCTCGGAAAATATAAGATGTGGAGTCAATGTAAGAAGCAGAGATTACTTCATTTCCCGGCAATCCCATTATGTAATGGTCTTTGTCTTTTTCCGTTATTTTGAGATTCAATTGATACGGGTTCTCGGAATAAACTATTTTTTCTCCGGTTTCTTTTATGTAAATTTTGTCGCGCAAAGGAAACAAAAGCGGAATGAAACTGAAAAAATCCTTTTTGTAAACGGTAAAAAATTGTCCGGATTTGCTGAAAGAGCATTTCTTTTTTTGAATACGTTTCAACAATTCTTTTTCTTCGCTTGAAAAAATATGTATTTCTTTTTCGGCATTTTTCAAACAGGGCAAATCTTTTTCGGGAATTTCGCTGTCGGCAATCAACAATGCGCAAACTTTTATATTGATTCCGTCATAACCTTTAAAATAGAATCTTATTTTATCTGATTCCGAATAAATATCAGAAATCAAAATACGACTGTTTAAGTAGATTCTTTGCCAAAATTCATTATATCTGAATAAATCTGTTTGGAATGTTTGAATATCTTTTTCTATGTTTAAATGGGCAGTGGAAATATATTGATAAGCATAGTTCAGAACATTTAAATAATGTTTGCATGTATCGTCTTTTGGACAATAAGGACATTTTATGTTTATTATTTTTTCGGAATCAGGATTATAAACTATATTTAAGGATGCCGGAAAATGACTGACGTAATTTTCCGTCGGTTTAAACTCAAAAACCAACATTTTTTCTTGGTCTCTGTAAGCGGAATATGTAAAATCATTGCGCGAGGAATGTTTTACCAAATTTTTAAAATACCATGTGTTTGAATGTTCGTGATAATCTTTCCCAAATAAACGAGCCATAATAATTCCTGCCTGTTAAGCTTTATATCTCTCAAACAAATCAGGGCTTAATGTCAATAATAAATTTATTTTTTTATCTTTTATTCCTCTGAAAAAGCATGCTGAATTATCTTATTTTGTTTTATCTTAATAATTTATATTTATATCTCTGATTATCGGATTTATGAGGAGCGTAATTTATTTTTTCCGAGCAATAATTTTTGAATGCAAAGAAGAGCGCATAAATTTTTTCATTTTATTAAAATTGGCATATAAAATATTTTCATTTTGACAAAATATCTTAAAAATTAAAATTTAGATTATTATCTAAAAGAGGGGATAAATGACCGAACGTTACGATATAGAAAAAAAGTTGGACAGTATAGAAAATCTGCCGACTTTACCTGTGCTGGCAGCCAGATTATTGGAGCTTCTCGGCAAGACGGATGTTTCCATGAACGAAATAAGCAAACTTATGACAGTGGATCCGTCCATTACCGCAAAAGTATTGAAGATAGCCAATTCTGCTTATTACGGATTGAGAAAAAAAATAGATACTTTGCGCATGGCTTTGGTTGTTCTGGGGGTAAACGAAGTAAGCAATATTATTCTCGGCATTTCTCTTTTCAAAGTTTTTCCCGAAGGTAATGAGGGAGCTGTTTTTACGCAAGAACGATTTTGGGAACATTCGGTTGTAACCGGGCATATTTGTCGTTATTTGGCAAAGAAGCTGGGCATAAGAATGCACGGCGAAGAATTTACCTGCGGACTTTTGCATGATATCGGAAAAATGATTTTGGATCAATTTTTTCATGATGAATTTAATCGAGTCTTGGAAAAGGCAAATGATTCCGGAGAAGCTTTAATCGAAGTGGAACAATCAGTGTTGAAAACAAATCATTGCGAGATCGGAGCATGGCTTGCCAAAAAATGGAAAATCCCGGAATATATCAGCGAATCCATCCATTATCATCATAAAGTTGAAAAAGCTGTCATAAATCCTAAACTTACGGCTATTGTTTGTTTGAGCAATCTTTTTGCCAAAGTAAACGGCGTTAATCTTGTCCATGAGGCAGACGTGGGATTTAAGATTAAATATTCTTCGGCATGGAAAATACTGTCTCCTCATATAAAAAATCTTGATTTGGAGGAATTCAACAAATCTTTGCAACAGGAAATTGTTATAGCAAAAGATTTATTGGAAAAACTCAGATCCTAAAACATGGCGTTTTCAATTTTTTCTCTGTTTAAATTTAAAAGTTTCAAATAAGAAATTTCCAAGTCTGTCATTCCTTTGTCGCCTATATGTAACCAGTTGGACAACCAAAGAAGTCGAATACATAAAATCAAATCGAAAAAATATTTTTTGATGTCGTAATTCTCTGCCGTTAATTTTTTTGCTAAATCGCCCAGCAAAGCTGTCGGATTTTCCATCCCGAGGCACCCGACCAGCAGTCCGTAATCATAACCTTTAATTTTCCAATTGCAAAATTCCCAGTCGATAAGCGTTTTTATTTGAAAATTATCCCAAATTATATTCAAGGGATGGAAATCTCCGTGCGAAAAATTAAATTCTGCTTTCTGTTCTTGCTCTTCTGTTCTTTCCGCATAAGCATGAGAAAAAGTTATTTTTTGATAGATGTCAGGATCGTTTTTCTTCAGTTTTTCCAGTAAATTAAGGCAGAATTTGCCTAGATGGAATTTTTCTTTGCAAAATTTCCTGATTTCTTCTTTCGGAACGGCATTAAATCTGTTTTGAAAATCGATTAACGCTTTTGCGTATCTTGAATCGTAAGCATAATCGGGACGCGGCAAATCCGTTCCTTTTATGTATTTTATCAAATGCCAGTACGCTCCGTTTTCGATCAGGGCAAATTCTCCTTTTTGATTTCTTTCATAGGTAATTATCTCTTTTATTTTTTTATGCAGATAATCAGTTGCAAGATAAATCTTATTTTTTGTTTTCTCTTTTTCTTTTCCGTATTTTTCCAGAATATATATTTGTTCCGGAGAAGATACGGCTATCCTGAAGTCCGACCTTGCGGGACTCCCCTGAATATTTATATTTTTTTCCGTACGATTGATTTTCTTGTCCCAAACTTGAGCAATTTTAATTAATTTTTCTTCAAAAGTCATATTCTCGCCTTTTTTATTTTATAAAAAAAGCCCCGATTAAGGGGCTTGGATATTTTTTAAATATGTTTGTCGGGATCAACGATATTTCCGGTAAAATGTCTTTCTTGTCGATCAAAGTAAACAACTGCGACGATTTCCGCCAATAAAACAATGAGGCAAATCCAAGCAATCGTAATATTATAAATAGTTGTTTCAAATACTTTTCCTTCTCCCGGCTCAGGTGTTTTTTCAAATTCTTCCGGAAGAGAATATTTATTTAAAAATACGTCAGTCTTATAAAGATTTAAAACCGGTATGTTCTTTTGAGCGAAAGTATAAAAAATTCCCGGATTCTGAAAATCTTTGTCTGCCAGATTTTTGTTAATTCCGGTTTTCATAAGTTTGGCATTTATAGAACTTCCCACGTTTGCGTAACCGGCGCCCAAATTAATGAAAAGTTTAAAGCTTTTTCCGTCTTTAAGGCTGCTTTGATAAGCTTTTCGGCGAGCATTGATATTTTCTTCCAAGCCGTTTACGTTTATTAAAACGGTATTGGTTCTTTTTATGGCTGCGTCCATTGCCGAGCGTCCGTCTTTGGAAAGACCTCGTCCTATATCTTTTCCGCCTCCGTAAGAAGCAAAACTCGACATAAAAGGAATTAATTTTTTATCGTATAATACTTTTTCCATGTCAAGCCAGGTAAAGTCTTCTCTGTTTGCTCCGTACATTGCCGAACCGATTGATGTGATGATAACAGGTTTTAATTTCAATGTTTTCATCGCAGCGTAAAGGGCAAGATTTAAACCGGGATTAGCTCCGGTGATGCCGGCGGCGACATAGTTTCCGGGTTTTAAACCGGCTGATTTCAATTGATCTACAAATCCGGCAGCTAAGTTGGGATTAAGACAATTTATTCTGTCATCGAGAGAACCTCGGCTTGTGGTTATTGTAGAGACATCGACTCCGATTAAGCCGGTTCCGTGCGGATCGTTCATTTTATCGATTTCGTAACCTCGTTTTGCAGCTTCCTCTTTTAATACTTTCATGCAGGAAGCCATTTCTTTTGCCGCTTCTATTTTTAAATCATACCAACGGGATTCAACCTGCTTGCGACTGTGATCGGCAATATAAAAAAGAATAAAAGCTGATAAGGCAAGAGCAACCAATGATTTATTGGTTCTTAATGATGGTCTAAACATGGGTTAATACCTCCCCTCCCGAAATAACAATTAATAATAACCGCACTAAGATAGCGGCAAGAATCATAACGGATAAGGTTTTTATTACGCCTTGGCGTTCCATCCAGTTGGCTATCAATCCCGGAACGATGTAACCGATAGAGTTAATTCCCAAATCAAATACGGTAATATCTCCGAAATTGAGATTTCTGGAAAGCCAACCGAAAATAAATCCCAATAATATACTGAGAACCATGCGGCGTTTTCCGTAAAGCAAGGTAAACTTAGAAACAAGTTTTATTGTTAACAAGGTTATGAAGCTGACCAGTAACGTTCCCAAAACCTGCAACGGTCTGTCCAAATATAAGGCAATATAGCCCGGGACAACTATTCCGCCGGCAGATGCTCCCAAAATTTCGGCAAAAACAAGACTTATAATTACTCCTATCCCGACAGCTGCTTCTATCACGTTATTTTCCTCCTTTTGACTTATTCATAAAACAGCGAACAATGCTCGCCCCGTACTTTATTTTACCGGCAATGTTTCCTATGCCGATAATATGACTTTCTTTATGAGTCATGTTACAAATCTTATCGTATAATTTTTCCGGATCCATTTCGTTTACAACTTCAATTTTATTTTTGTCTATTCCCGTTTTTTGGGCGAAGTCAAGAGCTTGTTCGTTTCTTTCTCCGCTCAGAATTAAGTAATCAAACTCCAGATTTTTACAGACCTCCAACAATTGAACTGTTCTGAAATAGCGATCGGCTCTGCTGTTCAAAATAATTATTTTATCCGCATTTTCCAGATTATCCGTTATTTTATGATAGATGAATTTTGTCGAGTCCGGGTCGTTGGCGGCAAAAACGTTATAAAAATTTAAGGATTTCCCGTTTTGTTCGGAGCGATAAATAGTCAATGCTCCGGGATCAGGGACGGCTGTATGCATTCCTTTTAAAGCGACTTCTTTTTTTACTCCGCAACGCTCGCAAACATTTAAAGCCAATGCGACATTGTCTTCGTGTTCCAGATAATTGAATCCTTTCATGTCTTCCGGCGTAATGTGATCAGACGGAACGCAAACTATTTCGGTATTCCTTTTTTCGGCAATTTCTTTAAAAATACCGAACTGTTCTTTCTCGGAAGTGCAGCAATAACCGTTTTCCGGAATGGTGTTTGACAAACATCGGGTAATGCTTTCTATCGTATTTCCCATTAAATCGGTATGATCCATGCGCGAATTTGTGATCACGGAAATGGTGGATTGAACGAATTTACGTTCCGTTATCCATTGGAATACGGGATTTACTGCCATGCATTCGATGACCATTATCTCGGGTTTTCTCTCGGCGGCATGACGAAAAACATATTTTTGTTCCATGATATTGGCGCCGAAAAGCCTTTCGATGGATGCTTCTCTTCCGTCTTCAAGAATAAGGCGAGGCATTGTTCCGGTAGTTTTTCCTACGGTTCTTTTCCCTCCGGCTCTCAGTCCGGCAATTATTAAACGGGTTACGCTTGATTTGCCGCGAGTTCCGTTTACGTGAATTCGGACGGGAATGGATTTAACATTCCTTACATGCCTGTAATATTCAAATATCCAGAAAATAATCAAAAGAAAAGCGGAAAGAATTAAAATACTCATGAAATCCTCATTTTTATTTTAAATTTTTTAGCTGTTTTAACGGTAAAACCGGAAATGACATATTCTTTTTATCATAAAAAATACCGGTAATTAAGCAATTTATATTCCGGATATGTTCTTGATTGCCTCCCGATAAGTAAGATTAAGATAATCCGTTTATTTTGCGAAAGATAGGTCTGTTTGGCAAAATTTCTTTCTTTTTCTTGAATGTTATTGTTTGTTTAATTGTAAACTTTTTAAAATTTATTGTAAAGTAAAATGATACTGTTTAAAGATCAGTTTCGGCATTTCAAAAAAGAATAAAAGTAAATCTCCTCTTATTCAATTTGACAATTTTTGCTCATCCGAAATTTATAGATTGTGTTTAGACTGAATGTTGCAGTCTGTTAAGGAGCAAATCTTTAAACTGCTCTTTAACTTTTTGTTTCGGGAGGGAAGAATGATATTCCCGGTAAGTATTTTCTGATAATCGGAGGCGCGGTGAAACTTAAATTTATTCTTTTGTTCATGCTTTTTATATCTCTCGGGTTTGCTTTTCAGCCCAAAGATTACAATTTTATTTCTTCCGAAACATTTAGCATATATCTGTCCTGGGAAAAAAATTGTCGCATGAAACAAACGGTTCCCGCTTTTTTGTCTCAAAATGAAATTCAATCTGTTTATTCCTCAAATAATCAAGATACCGTTTTAGTGAATTTTGACCTTGTTAATATGAAAATAGCGACAATAAGAGAAGTTTTGATTTATCCGGAAAACTTCGGCAAAGCAATTCCGGATGATTTAATAAAGAAAGCGGAGCAATTTGTTTTTACGGCTAATTCCGATAATGAATTATTTGTGAAAAATTTTTTAACGGCGGAAGGAATAAACCTTAACTTCGGCGGCAAAAAAAATGTTCAGGCGATAAAACTTTTAATTAATTCCCGAAAGAGAATTTTTCCGGAATTTACGGATTATAAATTATTAAACAACAGCGTAAAACTTATTATGAAACTTGCCGAAGGCGAAATTTTCAGTCTGGAGATTCCGGTCAGCAAAGAGATTTCGGATCAAATTAAAATAAAAAAAAATAAACTTGATTTTGAGTTTTATCTTAAAAATTCGGTTGAAAACTTTGACGATTTCTTAAAACAAAAAACAGAAAATATAAATTACGAAATTCCGCGACTTTATTTTGAAGACAAGGTAAGTTCAACGCATGAAAATTTATCCGAAAAAACAAATAAAAAAACGGAATCGATAGAGGATTTGAAAAAAGAAGCCGCCGATAAAACTTCAACTTCGATTCAAAAGTCGGAAGTGTATAAATTTTTGATTGAAAATAAAAATAAATACAGAGGCAGAAGACTTTATCAAAATGAAATAGAAAATATTTTTGATTTTATGGTGAACTCTTTGCCCCGTCATCGGGTTGAAAACAAAAACAACGTTTACTCGGCGCAAACCGTTTCCGGACCGAATGAAATGTCGGCGGATATTTCTCTTATTCCCGATAAAGATGAAGTTTTTAAAGTTTCTTCCGATTACGAAATAAAAAATAACGATATTATGCTTTCTTCCGGGATTTGCGTAAAATCAGAATCCCTTACTTTGCCGGAACAGGAACGGATTGCGCCTTTTCTTAACAGGCTTATTCAGGAACATCGCAGTTTGGGATCTCCGGTTTTTGATATTTTGGCGGCGCCGAATGTCGCTTCCGCTTCCGTACTTATAAAAGCAGGCGATGAGCGAGAATTGATTGAAATGGGTTCTTATTCTAATTTACTCTTTATCTTGCATCGCTACTGGAAAAATAAAACTGTCTATTTCGAAATAGATAAATTAAGAAAAGTTGACGGAGATATTGAAATATCTGCTCATCTCATAGCTTGGAATACCAAACAAAATCTGCATGATTTCGGAGAAATAAGATTTCGTCTGAACTCTGAAAACAAGATTGATCTGGCGATGATGATCTTATATCCCGATGTAAAATCTCGCTGAAATCACAGCTTGTTTTATCTGCGATTTTTCCGGGATATTGTCTTAAAAAAATAAATATAAAATTCTTCTCTTTTACTTGACCTTTATTCGACTGTAAAAATTTTATTTTCTCAATAAATATTCGGAGGTCTCAATGGCTAAAAAATTATTGGTAGCAACCGAAAAACCTTTTGCGGCGGCAGCCGTGAACAATATCAAAAAAGCCTGTGAAAATGCCGGCTATGAATTCGTTGCTTTGGAAAACTACAAAGAAAAAGAGGAACTTATCGAAGCCGTTAAAAATGTCGATGCTTTAATTGTGAGAAGCGATAAAGTAACGGCTGATGTTGCGGAAAATGCCGAAAATCTTAAAATAGTTGTTCGCGCAGGCGCCGGATACGATAATGTTGATTTGGAAGCATGCAGCAAAAAAGGAATTACCGTGATGAATACGCCCGGACAAAATTCCAATGCCGTTGCCGAATTGGCTTTCGGAATGATGCTTTATACGGCAAGAAATCAGTTTAACGGCAAAGCCGGAACCGAATTATTCGGTAAAACGGTCGGAATTCATGCTTACGGAAATGTCGGGAAAAATGTCGCTCGCATAGCCAAAGGTTTCAATATGGATGTTATTGCTTTTGATCCTTTTGTTGATGACGAAATCATGAAAAAAGACGGAGTTAATCCCGTCAAAACCGTTGAAGAACTTTATCGAAAATCCGATTATATTTCTTTGCATTTGCCTTCTGTGCCGGCAACCCGAAAATTTGTTAATTACGATTTGATGAAAGAAATGAAAGAAAACGCCGCTTTAATCAATACAGCCAGAAAAGAAGTTGTTTGCGAAGAAAGCATGATAAAATTATTCGAAGAACGCAAGGATTTGAAATATGCTTCCGATGTTGCTCCGAATGAAGCTGAAAAAATGAAAGAATTATTCGGAAATCGAGTATATTTTACGCCTAAAAAAATGGGAGCGCAAACGGCTGAAGCTAATATAAATGCCGGAACAGCCGCCGCTAATCAGATTGTTAATTTCTTTGAAAAAGGCGACTTAACTTTCAAAGTAAATAAATAATCAAAAGAAAGTTTTTTTTTAATTGACACGAAAACGGTCTTTCATAAAAAAGACGACATAACTTATATTTGTTGCTTATCCGGAATGGCTCAGCGGTAGAGCGGGTGGCTGTTAACCACTAGGTCGGGGGTTCAAATCCCTCTTCCGGAGCCATATATCAGACTCCCTTCATCGGGAGTCTTTTTTTTGCAAAAACTTCGGGTTATTGCTTTCTTATAAGCTCTGCAACTTTTTATAAAGATACGCAATTCTTCTTCATTTGACAAAGAAACATCTCTTTTTTTTTATTCTGCAAAGTGTTTTCGTTTATATCGTAAAATTAAAATTGCCGTAATACATATCACAGCAATTGAGGAGAGCAGTTAAATGAAAAATAATCCTTTTAACGAATATACAAGGGAATATGAAAATTGGTTTAAAAAAAACGAAAATCTTTTCCGCTCGGAATTGCTTGCTTTAAAAGAAGCGGTTCCTAAAAATAAAAATGGCGTTGAAATCGGTATAGGAAGCGGTATTTTTGCCGAAAAATTAAACATTAAATTCGGTATTGATCCTGCCGAGAATATGCTGAAAATTGCAAAAGAAAGGAATTTAAGCGTTACTCTCGGTTCAGCAGAATCTTTGCCTTATGAGGACGACAGTTTCGATTTTGCGGTTTTTATTACTTCTCTTTGCTTTATTGACAAGCCTTTGCTTGCATTGCGAGAAGCTTATCGCATAACTAAAAAAAACGGCAATTTGATTACGGCATTTATAGATAGAGAAAGTTTTTTGGGTAAAATGATTTTAAACAGAAAAAATCCCGGCAAATTTTATGAACATGCGCATTTTTATTCCGTAAAAGAAATAATAGAAATGACGGAAAAAAGTAATTTCGTTGTTGAGGAAATTTATCAAACTCTTATTGATTTAGAGACAAATGAGCCGGAAAAACCTCTGAAAGGATTCGGAAAAGGCAGCTTTATCGTCATTAAAAGTAAAAAATCCGAATAATTAAAAGATTGCGGAGAACTGCAAAAGGTTAAAATTCCCGTCCCGGGAAGAGATGAAGGCAAATTTACAATAAACTCCCTTCATTGCTCCGGCAACACCTGCAGGGACTGCCTCCTGTTTGCCTTTTATCTCCCTCGGCCTCCGGGAGAGTTAAAAACAACATTTAATTATAGATTTTAGCCGAAAAATAAATTAACTGCTCAGCAACGACAAAAGGCTAAAATTCCCTTCCTGAGGAGGGGCGCCGGCAAATTTACAATAAACTCCCTTCATTGCTCCGGCAACACCTGCAGGGACTGTCTCCTGTCTGCCTTTTATCTCCCTCGCCCTCAGGGAGAGGGTTGGGGGTGAGGGTTTTAAATAAATGCAAAAATTGCAGAAAAACGCATATTTTATATTTCCCTTTTTCCTAAAATGATTTCAGTACAGCAGAATAAAAAAACATTTTTATTAAATTAAGACACATTTAATATTTATAATATAAAAATACATAATTTATTATAATTTAATATTTATCCCCCCCCCACAACATAATTTTACATTAAGATAAATACGTATTTACACTTTACAAATATTTCAATTGACGATCTTTTCGATTTGAATTTTTTCAATTCTTGAAATCAGGCAATAAAAAT
>PDOO01000051.1 GCA_002742885.1 Candidatus Cloacimonadota bacterium | reverse complement strand
CCTTATCGAATTACTTCCAACCTTATAATTGATGAAAATGCAACATTAAAGATTAACCCCGGAGTTAATATTTTTATCCGAGCCTGGCGTGATGATGAATATCCCGACAGCAATCCTCCTTACGTTATATCTGAAGATCCTTATTTTGCGAAGTACATTATTTGCGAGGGCAATATTATAGCTCGGGGAACATCCGAATCTCCTGTTTCTTTTCTTTCTGACACTCCTGATTCTGAAGATCGCATTTGTCGTTGGGGTTCTGTAATTATTCGTGAAACATGCCGAACAGCCGAATTTCAATATTGCAATATAGACCATTCCGGCGGTTTATTTGAAAACGGGGGAGCTTACATGGGGGGAATTACTTGTTTCAATGATGCTCTTATTATCCGCAATTGTAATTTTTCGTCGAATATTACTGCTTTTGAAGTTTTGAGTAATGCCGAAAACGGACGTTATGAAGTTTCTGAAACAACTTCTTCTCAGCTTTATGACTATGATCATTCTTCCTTTGCGGAAGAGGCTTATGCTTTGCATTTCAAATTTTCCTGCAATCCGGTCGGATCGAGAGTTTCGATTACCGGCTGTACTTTTACGGATAATATAATCAAAATAACAGGAGTTTGTTATTCTTATCCGAATCAATTTATGCTTAATGTCAATGAACTTGTTTTTTCCGATAATGAGTGGCGCAGTGAAAATTGCGATTATCCTCGATTTTATAATTTGAACGATTATGAAGATAATATCAGTTTTTTCTATAATAATAAAATTGATACTTTAATGACCTGGGCGGTTGAGGGGGATTCTTATTATTCCGGCAACGAATTTTCTTTCTTTGAAAACGGCATTTACGCTTTGGGTTCGGTTTCTCTTTCAGATAATAATTTTACAAAAACTTCTGTTTTTGCCCGAGATCTTCTTTATTCTGCCGGCAATAAATTTAAATTATCTGATTTGGTTGTTGATAATCGAGATTTTTCCGGACGGGAAAATATTATAGATTCCACTCAATTTTCTCTCGGCAGAACGGAATCTAATAAAATATTCATGAGTAACGACATTCTTTTTTCCGATACGAAATGCGATACGATTTACAATTCTATACTTTTGGATTTTGAATCTTTCAGTTTTGATCATTCCTCGGAAATTGTATTTAAGAATTGTTTGTTGGACAGTGATTTCGGCAATTCCGGCTCTTATATTGACGGAGGCGGCAATATTTTTATCGGTCCCGATTCAACTTATCTTGATTCTGTTTTCGTTAATTTTGCGGAGGGAGATTTTCGCCCCTGTCCCGGCAGTCCTCTTATCGATGCGGGATTTAACGGCGGCGTAAATAATGCTGCAACAAGATTCGGCAAGACTTCTCGAATTTTCGACGGCGATAATGACGGTGAAGCCGTTGTCGATATCGGACCTTACGAATACGGAGCGGAGAGTTCGGGAGTTATAAGAGGCGTAACTTACGATGTTTCAAACGGTAACCGGTTGCCTTACGCGCTTATATATCCGGTTGACTCCAAAGAGTTTTATGTTGTCAGCGACGAAAACGGAGATTTCGAGTTTTATCTTCCTCCGGGAGTTTACGATATTTTTGGGAGCAGGATATTTTTCCGAGATTACCTTTATGAAGATATTGTTGTTGAAAATGATACAGAAGTTCAGCTTTATTTTTGGCTTGAACCTCTTTATCCTGATATGACTCCCGATAATGCTGAGGAATTTAACGGGAATACTTTAGTTGTTTATCCCAATCCTTTTACTCCTGATAAGGAACGTCAATCCGTTTCCGTTAAATTTGATCTTTCTTCATCCGGATTTTGCAGTTTGTCCGTTTATAATGTCAAAGGTCAAAAAATACGAGATATTCTTCATGATAACCTTCCTGAAGGGGAACATGTTTTCAGCTGGAACGGCAAGAACAACGCAAATTCTGCGGTTGCTTCGGGAGTTTATTTTGTGAGACTGAAAACCTCCGGCGAAACATTAAATAGGAAAATTTTAATGTTGAA